>NZ_JBFTSL010000007.1:0-276520 GCF_056400005.1 Arthrobacter sp. 01L42
CCTACCGGCAGATCTTCACCAGCAGCAACCACCGCCAAGCCGCACTTGCGCCCTGGCTCCAGCACTACAACACTGAACGCATCCACACCGGCATCGGAACCACACCCATTACCCGGGTGTCACCAACCTGATGGCCCAGTACACCTAGGCCCGGGACGGCTCCGGCCCTACGGGCCGCCACGGCGTGGGCCTGGGCAGCCAGCGCGGGACATTGCTGCGGTACTCCTCGTACGCCGCACCGAACTTCCGGGCCAGTGTGGGCTCCTCGTACTGCCGGACGAAAGCCACCACCGGGATGGCGCCGATGCCCAGAGCCAGGAAGAGCCTCGGCTGGCCCAGCAGGAGCCCCTGCCCCGCGACGGCCGCGGCAATGGACACGTACATCGGATTCCGCACGTACCGGTAAAGGCCGCCGACCACCAGTTGCCTGGGCGGGGCAAATGGCGCGGGGGTCCCGATGCCCTCGACGGCGAAATGCACAAAGGAATTCGCGATGACGGCAGCACCCGCACCGATCATCATGGCGCCCGCGATCTGCGCGGGCACCCCGCCGGGGACCGGGGACTCCACTTTCCAGCGGGTCAGCAGCCACGGCACCACGCCCGC
Source organism: Arthrobacter sp. 01L42 (assembly GCF_056400005.1). Classification (NCBI taxonomy): domain Bacteria; kingdom Bacillati; phylum Actinomycetota; class Actinomycetes; order Micrococcales; family Micrococcaceae; genus Arthrobacter; species Arthrobacter sp. 01L42. The sequence goes on from NZ_JBFTSL010000007.1 coordinate 607, forward strand.
GGCGGTTGCGGGGGCGACCGCGAAGACGGCTGTGCCGATCGCTGCACGCCGTCGTTCGCTGGCCGAAGCTGGGGATGCTGTCATACCAGCAATCGTGACCCCGCCACGTTGAGCGGACAAGGGCCCACCGGCCTCCCCCTGGGACGGGGGATCAGCCTGAGCTTTCCCCACACTTTGCGTGGGCGCGCGATGGAAGGCGCGCGGCGGGGCGGAGCGGCGGGCGGGCGCGTGTCAGGCCAGCAGCAGCACGGCAAGGGTGACCATCACGACGGCGATTCCGGCGTCGAGCACGCGCCAGGCCGTCCGGCGCCGGAACAGGGACGTCAGGAACCGCGCTCCCGCGCCGAGGGCGGTGAACCAGGCAATGCTTCCCAGGCTGGCCCCGGCGGCGAACCACCAGCGCCCGGCTTCGCCCTGGGCGGCAGCGAGGGACCCGAGCAGCAGCACCGTGTCCAGGTAGACGTGCGGGTTCAGCCAGGTGAAGGCCAGGCAGGTGCCAAGGACGGCGGCCCGCCCGGCGGCGGGCTTGTTGCCGGGATTCTCCATCTGCTCCCCGCGGACCGCACGCCGGGCCGCGAGCGCCCCGTAGGCAAGGAGGAACGCCGCCCCGGCCCATCGGATCACGACGAGGGCAGCCGGCGCCCGGTCCAGCAGGATGCCGATGCCCGCGACGCCCAACAGGATCAGCACGAGGTCCGAGACCGCGCAGACTGCCACCACCATGACGACGTGCGAGCGCTGGATACCCTGCCGGAGGACAAAAGCGTTCTGCGCGCCGATAGCAACGATGAGGGACAGGCCGGCGGAGAGGCCGGAAAACAGGGGAAGGATCACCACTCCACGGTAGGCGCCCGCCAGAGATGAAACCAGTTAAAGATTCTGCTGATACGTAAGATGGGCTAATGATGGAGATCACCCCCGAACAGGCCCGGACGCTGGCCGCGATTCTGACGCACGGGAGTTTCGATGCCGCGGCCGCGCACCTGTCCGTGACGCCGTCGGCGATCAGCCAGCGGGTCCGGGCCCTCGAGACCGCCGTCGGCCGGCCGGTCCTGACCCGGGCGCGGCCGCCCGGACTCACGGAGTCCGGCGAGGCCGTGGTGCGCTTCGCCCGGCAGCTGGAAATGCTCTCCGCGGACCTGGCCGAGGAGCTGCAGCCGGAGCGCCCCCGCGGAGGGACGCGCCTGACGCTGGTGATCAACAGCGATTCCTTGCACACCTGGGCGTTGGCCGGCCTCGCGGCGGCCAGTGACAACGTCCAGCTCGAGATCCTGCGAGAAGACCAGGAGCACTCGTTGGACCTGCTGCGCGCCGGAGCCGCCGCGGCCGCCATTACGGAAACAGCCCAGCCCGTGCCCGGCTGCTCATCGAGCAAGCTGGGCACCATGCGCTATTTGCCGGTGTGCGCTCCGGACTTCGCCCGCCGCTGGTTTGGGACGGGTGCGACCGGCGCGACCCTCGCCGCCGCTCCCGTTGTGGTCTTCGACCGCAAGGACGACCTGCAGGACCGCTGGCTGCGCCGGGTCAGCCGGGCCTCCCTGCAGCCGCCGCGCCACTATGTCCCGGCCGCCCAGGAGTTTGGCGATGCCATCCGCTGGGGCATGGGCTGGGGCATGATGCCCGAGATCGAAATCGGCGAGGACCTGCTGGCCGGCAGGCTCGAGGCCCTCGCCCCGCAAGCGCACGTGGACGTTGCCCTCTACTGGCAGCAGTGGCGGCGCGGCGCGGCGGCGCTGAACGACGTCGCGGCCGCTGTCCGGACGGCGGCGCGCGTCCTGCGCTGAGGCCATTCGGGATGTTGGCAGGATCTCGACTAGACGTGACCGATTCCCGCCAGCCGGGAGGAGCCGGGAACGGCTACATTGGCAGCATGGCAACAACCGCCGCATCCGGCCCCACTCCGTCCGCAGGCCCCCACGAAGGGTCTCCGCACGCTGCCCCCGCACCCGCCCCACAACCCGCGCCGCCCCCTCCCGGGCAGCCGGCCACGATCAGCAGGCTCGGCATCGCCGCCGTCGTCGTCACCGTGGTCCTGTGGGCCTCCGCCTTCGTGGGCATCCGCGCCGTGGGCCCGAGCTTCTCCCCTGGCTCCCTGACGCTCGGCCGGCTGGCCGTTGCCGCCGTCGTGCTGGGCCTGCTGGTGGTGCCCAAGCTCAGGGGCCTGCCCCGGGGCCGCGAGTGGTGGCCCATCCTGGCCTATGGCGTCATGTGGTTCGGAGGCTACAACGTGGCCCTGAACGCCGCCGAACACATGCTCGACGCGGGCACGGCCGCCCTTCTGATTAACGTCAACCCCATCCTGGTGGCCGTCATGGCCGGTGTGATCCTGAAGGAAGGGTTCCCGCGCTGGCTCATCATCGGCAGCCTCATCGCGTTCGGCGGCGTGGCCGTGATTGCGCTTGGTTCCGGCCAGCGGTCGACGGCGGACGTGGCCGGCGTCCTGCTCTGCCTGCTTGCGGCCGCGCTGGCCGCCGTGAGCGTAATCGTCCAAAAACCGGTGCTCCGCAAGTTCCCGGCCGCCCAGGCCACCTGGTTCGGCATCATGGTGGGCGCCCTGTGCTGCCTGCCCTTCAGCGGCCAGTTGGTCACCGAGTTGCAGGCCGCTCCCCTGCCGGCCACCCTCGGCCTGGTTTACCTGGGCATCTTCCCCACTGCGATCGCATTCACCACCTGGGCCTATGCGCTCTCGATGATTGATGCGGGACGCCTCGCGGCCACCACCTACCTGGTCCCGGGCACCACAATCCTGATCTCCTGGCTGGTCCTGGGCGAGATTCCGACCATCTGGGGCCTGGTGGGCGGCGCGATCTGCCTTGTGGGCGTGGGGCTGACCCGGCGCCGGTCCCGCTAGGGTTTGCCTATGCCCTCCTCCCTCCCGCCCGGCCTGCCGATCGTTCCGAACGGCGGGGACGGTGGTGACAGCCCCTTCCCGATGTCCGAGGCCGATTTCGAGGCCGCCGTGAGTGATGCCCTCGACCGGATCCCGCCGGATCTGGCAAAGACCATGAGCAATGTCGCGATCTTCATCGAGGACGACTACACCCCGCAGCCCGGCGAGGATCCGGACACCCTGCTGCTGGGGCTCTATGAGGGGGTGCCCCTGACCGAGCGGGACTCCTGGTGGGACGCCGGCTCGCTGCCGGACCGGATCACCATCTTCCGCCAACCCATCCTGGACATCTGTACCTCCCGGGAGGACGTGATCGAGGAAGTCACCGTCACCGTGGTGCACGAGATCGCCCACCACTTCGGCATCAGCGACGCGCGCCTGCACGAGCTCGGCTGGGGATAGCCTTGTAGGCATGGGACACGACCACAGCCACTCGCACGGCATCACTGCCACCGGCAAGCACCGCAAGCGCCTGGTCGCCGTCCTGGCCATCACGCTCGCCGTGGTGCTCGTGCAGACGATCGGTGCGGTGGTCTCCGGATCCCTGGCCCTGCTCGCCGATGCCGGACACATGCTCTCGGACGCCGCCGGCGTCTTCATCGCCCTGCTGGCCGCATGGATCGCGACCCGGCCCGCCAGCGACCTGCGCACCTACGGTTACCAGCGCGCCGAAGTTCTGGCGGCGCTGGCAAACGCACTGGTCCTGATCGTCATCTCGGTGGTCATCTTCACCGAGGCCATCCGCAGGCTCGGCACCACCCCCGAGGTCCACACCGACGTCATGCTCGCCGCGGCGGTCCTCGGCGCCGTCGCCAACCTGGTCTCCCTGCTGATCCTGCGCGGCGCCCAGAAGGAAAGCCTGAACGTCCGCGGCGCCTACCTCGAAGTCCTGGGGGATCTGCTGGGGTCCTTTGCCGTCATCGCGGCGGCGGTGGTCATCATGGTCACCGGGTTCCAGGCGGCCGACACCATTGCCTCGATCCTCATCGCCCTCATGATCCTGCCCCGGGCCTGGCACCTGCTGCGCGACGTCGTCGACGTGCTCCTCGAGGCGACGCCCAAGGGCGTGGACGTTCAGATGATCCGCGACCACATCCTTGCGGTGGACGGCGTGGTATCCGTCCACGACATCCACATCTGGACCATTACCTCCGGTGTCCCCGTCTTCTCCGCCCACGTGGTGGTGGAAGACGCAGCGCTCGGCGCCAAGGGCGCCGACCGGGTTCTGGACAAACTCACCAGCTGCCTTGGCTCCCATTTCGACACCGAACACTGCACGTTCCAGCTCGAGCCCACCACGCATTCAGAGCACGAGGCCCACCAGCACGCCTGACCGTCGGCAGGACACACCCGTCACGGACGTGGCCAAATGACACTCGTGTTGTTTATGTTATTCATGTGACTCGTGTTGCCAAAGTAGCCTTTGGCACGTAGCCTCATGCCTGCTGGGTGATCCGCAGAGGGCTTTCACGCGCCAAATCCGACCTCGCTCACTCCAGCCTGAGACTTCAGCGAGGTTGCCCATGAGTTGGATCCGATCCGGCCGCAAGACGGCTGTGCTCTGCACCGCCGTCGTCCTCCTCGGAACGCTCGCGCTCCCGGCCCAGGCCGCGCCGCTGATTTCTTCGCAGATTTCTGCGCAGGGGCGCCCGCCGCTGGAGACTGCCGGCCGGGTTCCGGCGTCGCCGGAGATCCCCTCACCGGAAGAGATCGCTGCCGCCAAGTCCAGTGCGAGCTCGACGGCGGCAGAGGTCACCAGGATCGACGGGCTTCTGGCCGACGCGTCGGCCGGCCAGGAAACCAGCCTCGCCGCATCCCTGCAAGCAAACAACGCGTACGGCGAGGCCCTCGTGGAGCTGGCCACACGCCGTGACGCGGCGGCTGTGGCGGCCGCCAGGGCTGCCGCCGCCGGGGCAGAACAGGCCAAAACCCGCAAACAGCTTGGCCAGCTGGCCGGTGACCTGTACCGCAACGGCGGGCTGAACCCGGCCCTCAGCAGCTTTGTCAGCGGCTCCGGGCGGGCCCTGGAGGATGCCGCCACGCTGGAGGCTGTAACGGCCGGACGCGCGCGGGCCTTCGAGTCCGCGGAAAACGCGGCCACGGCCGCGGAGTCCCTGACCGAAGCCGCAGCGGACGCCAACCGCGCCGCCGACGAGGCTGCCGCGACTGCCGCGGACCGCAAGGCCGACGCCGGCCGCGCCGACGCCGCCCAGCGCCAGGTCGTGGCCGATGCCAAAGCGCAGCGCAGCGCGCTCGTGGACCAGCTGGCAAGCCTGAGAAACACCACCGCGGCGATGGAATCGGCCCGGGTGGACGCCCTCGACCGCCAGCGCCAGCAGGCTCGGCTCGCAGCACTGACCGCGGCGGCAGGTCCCGCGCCGCAGCCTGGCACGGGTTCACAGCCGGCACCGGCAGCACCGGGACGGGACGATTCAGCCGCAGGACAGCCAGCCGCTCCGGCTCCCGCCGACGTGCCGGCCCCCGCTGCAGCGCCCGCACCCGCGCCCGCACCGGCGCCCGCACCCGCACCGGCCTCCGCTCCGGCTCCGGCGTCCGCGCCGGATCCCGCGCCGGTACCTGCTCCGGTCCCCGCACCGATTCCTGCCCCGGTCCCGGCGCCAGTACCCGTTCCGGTTCCGGCGCCGATTTCCGGCGGGTCAAACCAGACCGCGATTTCGGTGGCGCTCGGCAAGACCGGATCGCCGTTCTTCTACCAGTACGGCGGAACCGGGAGCTATGGGTTTGACTGCTCGGGCCTGGTGCAGAATGCGTTCGCCGCGGCAGGGAAGTACCTGCCCCGCACGGCCTCCCAGCAGTTCGCCCAGGCCCCCGTCCATGTCCCGCTCTCCCAGGCGCGTCCGGGCGATCTGTTCGTCTGGGGTTCGGCCCCGGGCTTCTACCACGTGGCCATCTACCTCGGCGGCGGCCGCGTGGTCCAGGCGCTGAACCCCGACGCCGGCATTACCGTGACCGATGTTGCCGCCATGTCCGGGATGCAGCTGTACGGCTACGCGGCCCGTTACTGAGACTGGCGGCTAGGAGAGCACGTCCTTGGTGATGAACCTGCCGTAGGCCAGCGCGCCGAAGACGGCGACGTAATCGCCCTGGAGCAGGGCATTGGCGGCAAAGGAATCCCAGGAAACCGGCTGCCGGAGCAGGTCGCCAAAGTCCAGCCAGTAGTGGCTGAAAAGCCAGGGATGCAGCCACTCGAGTTGCGGCAGCGCGTCCAGGACCTGCGCGACGACCGAGAGCACCACGGTGGCCGCCATGGCCCCCACCGGAACATCGGTCAGGGTGGAGATGAACAGCCCGATCGCCGACAAGCCCAGCAGCGAAACCGCCAGATAGGCGGCGATCAGCAGGAGCCGGGCCAGGGCCTCGCCGGTGCCGATCGTGTCGCCGGAGAGCAGGGTCACCGGCCCCACGGGGAAGAGCGCCGCGCCGATTCCGGCCCCGGTCAGGGCCACCACGAGCGGGGCAACGATCACGAACACGGCCGCCCCGGCATATTTGACGATCAGCAGGCGGATCCGCCCGGCGGGAGCCACCAGCAGGTACCTCAGGGTTCCCTGTCCGGCCTCTCCGGCGATCGTGTCTCCGGCCACGACGCCGACGGTAAGGGGCAGGAACAGCGGAACGGAGACCACCATTGCCGTGACGCCCACGAACAGGCCGTTCTGGGCGATCCGGTCCAGGAAGGCCGGCCCGCGGCCTGCCGGCACGGCCGAGGAGATCCGCACCGCCACCGCGATCAGGATCGGGATGGCCGCCAGCGCGCACAACATGGCCCAAGTCCTGCGGCGGCGGAACAGCACCCCGAGCTCGGACGCCAGCAGGTCACCGGTCAGGGACCCGTGCCGGACCGGCGCAGCGCCCGCCCCGCCGTCCCCGCCAGCGGCCGCTTCGCTGGGGCCCGGCGCCGGGGCAACTGACGGGCCGGCTGCCGGATCGCCCGCGGATGAGCTGTTACTGGACAACGTCGAACCCCTCCCCCGTCAATGCCACAAACCGGTCCTCAAGGCTGGCCTGTTCGGTCGCGAAGCCGCGGACCCGGACCCCCGCCGCCACGAGGGCCGCCACCACGGCCTCCGGCTGCACGGCCGCCCGCTCCACGGGCCGGGACGATCCTCCGTCTTCCCTGGCAGCCGGAGCCCCAGGCAGTGACGCGAACAGGGCCGCGTCGGTCCCGGAGCCGGCGGCACCGGAAGCAGCGCCACCGGGAGTACGGCCGTCGGTGCCCAGGGTCGCGGTCAGGCCGAGGCCGGCCAGCACCTGCGCCGCAGTACCCGGATCCGGGGTCAACACGCGGATCCTTGCCTGGCCGGCCCCGCGCAGTTCCGCCAGGGTTCCCTGCGCCACAAGCCGGCCAGCGCTCATGATGGCCGCATGGGTGCAGATCTGCTCGACCTCGGCCAGCAGGTGGCTGGAGACGAATACCGTGGCGCCGTCGGCCGCGAGCGATCGCACCAGGCTCCGCACCTCACGGGTGCCCTGCGGATCCAGCCCGTTGGTGGGCTCGTCCAGCACGAGCAGTTCCCGCGGGGCGAGCAGGGCGTTGGCGATCCCCAGCCGCTGCTTCATCCCCAGCGAATAGGCCCGGACCAGCTTGTCCGCGGCGTGCGTCAAACCCACCCGTTCCAGGGCTGACTGGACGCGGGCACGCCGAGTGGCGCCCGAACCATAGGGGTCCGCGGCGTCCATGCGGCGCAGATTCGCGGCGCCGGAGATGAAAGGGTAGAACGCCGGTCCTTCCACCAGCGCCCCGACCCGGGGCAGCACGTCATTGAGTTTGCCGGGCATCTCCTCGCCCAGCACGCGCATGGAACCTCCGGTGGCCGTGGCCAGGCCGAGCAGGAGCCTGATGGTGGTGGTCTTCCCCGAACCGTTCGGGCCAAGGAAACCAAAGACCGCGCCTTTCGGCACGGCCAGGTCGACGCCGTCGACAGCCATCTGCTGGCCGAACCGTTTGGTCAGGCCCGTGGTCTCAATGCTCAGCTCGGCCGCCGGCCCGGCGGCGCTCACGCGGCCGTCACCGGATGGTCAGGGAGCAACCGTCGGCCACCGGATACCGCACCGGACATCACTTCTGTGCGGCAGCGGCCTGGAGCCGCTCCAGTGGCACGGAGCCGGCGACGACCCGGCCGTCGTCGAGCACCAACACGTTCACCAGCGCGGTGGACAAGAGCCGGCCGCCCTGGACCGGGACGGTGGCCTGTTCGAGCAGGGCCGTGGCGTCCGACGCCGGGCCGGCCGTTCCGGCTGGGAACTCAACAACCGAGTCCCAGCCCGAGCCGGTGACGGCCGGCTTGCCGGCGCGGTCCTTGGCCGCCGGCGCTGTCGCGTTCCCGGCGTCGTTTCCGTGTTTGTGCTCCTTTACCGGAATCTCCTCGACCGTGGCGCCCGGCGGCGGGGTGAACGTGAAGACCGACGCGTCGGGGGCCCCGAGGGTCAGGCTGGTGTAGGCGACTCGGAAGGCGGGATCCGACTGTCCGCGCGCCTTGACCTCGACGCCCAGCGGCAGCCCGGTCTGGCCGTCAACGGCTACTGCGATGGACCCGACCAGCGTCGCATCGGACTTTGGTGTCAGCACCAGGTTGTAGGCGGGCCGGCCGGCTATCTGGACATCGGCGCCCACCGCCACGTCGGTGCCCGGTTCGATCTTGGCCAGAAGCATCGCGGCGAGCTGGTCGGGGGTGGCGGTGACGTCGGTGCCGACGCTGTGACGGCCTGTGTCACCGGCGTCGTCGGCCGGGAGCTGGGCATGGGCGGCCGTGTTGTCCTTGGAGTTGTAGAACCACACGTCGCTGCCGTGGCGGATGGCGTTGCGTTCGGCCAGCCGGTCCATCACCTGGACGCGGGCGTTGTCCGGCCCGTCGCGATAAACCCGCGCGGTGTGCGGCCCCGTCAGCAGTTCGAGCCATGCCGTCCCTGACGCGTCCGGGCCGGCACCGGTCTTGGGCAGCTCAGGAAGCCCGAGCGCAGAGGACTGTTCCAGGGTTCCGGAGAGAGCGGGCTGGCGGTGCTGGGCAATCAACTGCAGCACCTGCTCCGGCGTCTTGGGCGGCAGGGGATCCCCTGCGCTGGCGGGCAGGGATCCGGCCAGCGCGCCGGCGGCAATAACGGCAGGAACGGCGGCAGCAGGCAGCCAGCGCAGCCACGTGCGCGTCATCGTGACCGCGCTCCGGAAAGAGATGTTCCAACTATCCGCGCCTGGGGAATGCGCGCTTCAGTGCAGCTCATAGGTCAACAGTACGCCTGGCCCCGGCGGCCCGGTTATCCTACTTCAGCACATTAATGGTCAGTTCCACGGCGCCCAGCAGGAACGCGAGCACGGAGGTGCCCAGGCCCGCCACGAGCAGCAGGCCGGGATGGGCCAGGCCCACCACCACCCGCCTCAGCCGCGGCCTGTCCCGCAGGAACTTCTTGGGCACGGCGCCCGGTTCCGGCGTTTGTTTCCAGCCCCGGAGCCGCCGCAGGAACCAGGCGCAGCGAATGATGAAGGCCAGCCACAGTACTGAGACCACCAGCGGGATCGCGGCCAGCAGGAGGTTGAAGCCCACCGCGGTGACCTCGCGTTCGGACGCCCCGACGAGTGACTGGAGGGTGGTTGAGATCGAGGCGCTCATGACCACGGACACGCCCCACACGAGGAAGGCTGCGATCAGGGCCAGGAAGCGGACGAAGAAGTGGCCCAGGACGGAGTCCCGGCGCGGCTTCAGGTAGCGGCGCGGGGTGGCGTGCAGAAGGGCGATGCTTGCCAGCAGCGTCGGCAGGGCGGCGAGGCCAACCAGCACGTACCAGGACCAGCCGGCCAGATCCAGGAACTCGTCGGCCACGATCAGCACCGCCCAGAACCCGGCCCACGCCCAGCCGGCCGTGAGCGGACGCCCCACGAACCACTCCGGCAGCCACGCGTCCGGGTCCGCGGGCGCGGGGGGCGCATCAGTCGCGGGCGCGGGGGCTGCGGGCTCGGGGGCGTCAGTCGCGGGCTCGGGGGCTCCGGGCGCGGGGCTTGCGGGCGGGCGGGTGTCAGGCGCCGGTATGCCCGCCGCGGGAACTCCGGCGCTCCCGGGCTCCCGGCCCTCGGAGCCGCGCACTTCGCTCATGGCCCCACTGTAGCGAGCCGGCCGACACCATGGTGCGGAGCCCGCCGCCGCGGGCGGCCCGGCACGAATTGGCCGGCGTCAGAGTGACGGCGTCAGGGTGCCGGCGACGTTGACGGAGTCACGGTGCCGGCGGCGCCGTCGACTGTAATGCTGTGGCCCGTGGCGATCCTCGACGTCGCGTCGGGGACCCCCACCACTGCGGGGATCCCGTATTCCCGGGCGACGACGGCGCCGTGGGAGTTGGGGCCGCCCATTTCCATCACGAGGCCGCCGGCCGTCAGGAACAACGGCGTCCAGCCCGGATCGGTGGACGGCGCCACGAGGATCTCGCCCGGTTCCAGGTGCGCGCCCTGGGGGTCCAGGATCACCCGGGCCCGGGCCGTGATGGTGCCGGCCGAAGCCGGCGTGCCGGAGAGCCGCCCCGCGCCGCCGTCAGAACCCGCCGGCCCCCTTCCGCCGGCAGTGGTCTGCACCGCCTCGGGCTCGGTGCCGTCCGAGAGCAGCACGCGGGGAATGTGCCGGCGGCCCAGTTCGGCCGCGTAAGCCTCCCGGCGCCGTGCCACGAGCCCCTGCAGCGCGGCGCCGCCGAGCCCCCGGTGCGCGTCAGCCAGGTCGAGGAAGAAGATATCGTCCGCCGCATCGATGGCCCCGGCCGCGGCGAGTTCGGCCCCGACGGCTGCGAGCTGCTGCCGGACGGCGCCGAGCGCTTCCACGAGGTGGTACTTGGGCAGCTCACGCAGCCCGGCGAACATCCGGGTCCGCCGCAGCGCGGCCCGCGCGAGTGCACCGCGAAGGCGGCTGCGCTGCCCCGCCGCTGCCACCAGCCGGGCCACCTGCGCCTCCGCCTCGCGGGCCGCCTTGCCGAACTGCCGGTCCGGGGCGAGCGCAGGATCATCCATGCGCAGATAGTTGGCCAGAACCCCGAGGATGTGGGTCGGGTCATCAGACCAGCGGGGCATGCCGACGTCGATCTCCGCCACGGCGCGGTGGCCGTACCGGCCCAGGAAGTCCCGCAGCCCGGATTGCACGACGCCGGGCAGGTCCGCCGCCCGGTAACGCCGGGCTATCTCGGGCAATGCGGCTTCCCCGAACACCGCCGCCGACGCCGGGTCGTTGCGGATGGCAGTAGCCAGCGACCACAGGTCCAGGTCCATTTCGGTGGTCACGTTGTTGGGCAGCCCCCGCAGGACTTCCTGCAGCGCCCCGTTCCCGGGTTTCCCGGCGAGTTTTCCGGCCACGGCCAGCAAGGCGAACCCCAGGGCGGGCAGCGGCAGGATCGCGGGAACCACGGCAAAGACATGCTGGCCAAGGATCCGCTCGACGTGGTCCAGACGCTCCGTGGCGGTGGCGCCGGCGGGCACCGCGAGTGCCGCGCGGAGCTGTTCGCCCACACGGTCTGCCCGGCGCAGTGCCGCCTCGGGCCGGATGAGGCCGCGGATCAAGGTCTCCGGGACCTTCGCCCGCGCCGCCACCGGAGCGACGTGGCGCAGGAGTGGCCACGGCGATCCTATGGTCACGGAGAATCTGGGATCGTCGAACAGGTTGCGCAGCACGGCCGCGGAGCGCGCCTCCATGATGTCGAATACCCGGGGGACGATTGCGCGTCCGGCCTTGCTCCGGACTACGGGCGTGAGGTCGAAGAATATGCGCTGGCCGGCTTCCGCATACGGCGCGGGCCCGTCACGGGGCACCGGCACCGGGAAATGCGCCGCCCCCGCGACCGAGGACGCAATCAGCCGGATGCCGGCGAGGCCCATCGGGGTCAGGGGCTTGGTCAGCCCCTGGGCCAGGCTGAAGCATAAATACACGCGCGGCGTCGGCCCGGAGGGAGGCCGGTCCGGCATCGGATAGAGCGTGGTGATGGGCCTGGACTGCGTCAGCCACACGGCACCGTCCCGGCCGATGGCCCATTCGAGGTCCTGCGGCGAGCCGAAGTGCACCTCCGCGCGTCGGCCCAGGAGCTCCAGTGCCGCCAGTTGGGCGTCGTCCAGGCTGGGCGCCAGCCCGGCGTCAGGTTGCGCCACCCGCTCGGTGCCGCCGCCGGGCAGTGGACGGATGAGCATGCCCTTGTCCCCAATTCGTCGCTCGAGGATCCGTCCCGTGGTGCCGTCGAGCACGAAGTGGTCAGGGTTGACCGCCCCGGACACCACGGCCTCCCCCAGCCCCGGGCTGGCGTCGATGACGGCCTCGTGCCGCCGGCCGGTCACGGGATTGGCTGTGAACAGCACCCCGGCCACGGCCGCGTCCACCATGCGCTGGACCACCACGGCGAGGGACACCGCCGAGGGCTCAATCCCCTGCACCGCGCGGTAGGTCACCGCGCGGTCCGTCCACAGCGAGGCCCAGCACCGGCGGACGGCAGCCAGCACGGCATCCGCGCCCACCACGTTCAGGAAAGTGTCCTGCTGGCCGGCGAAGCTGGCAAACGGCAGGTCTTCGGCGGTCGCGGAGGACCGCACGGCGACCGCCGTGTCGGTGCCCAGCGCCGCGTAGGCGGCGCGCACGGCGGCGTCGATGTCGGCGGGGACATCGGCGTCGAGCACCAGCGCGCGGGCCTTCGCCGCAAGCGCAGCCAGCCCCGCCAGGTCGTCGGGGGCTGTTGCGGCGAGGGCGCGGTGCACGTCCGCCAGCGCCGGGGATGCCGTGGCGTCCAGATACGCAGTGGTGGTCAGGCAGAAGCCGGCGGGCACCGGTAGGCCGGCGCGTGCCAGTTCGCCCAGGTTCGCCGCCTTCCCGCCGACGGTGGCGAGCATGTCCGGGCCAAGGCGTTCAAGGGCCAGGACCGGCCCGCCCTCGGCAGGGTCCGGCGTCCCGGGGTGCTCCATCCGTTAACCGTCCTTCCGACGCCGGGCCCGTCGCCTTCTAGGAGTCGCCGAGCATCGGGCCGAAGCTGGCTCTGTCCGCCAGCCGCGGGTCGTCGCGGTCCGGCACCACCATGACCGGCCCCTTGGCGTGGTGGAGGACGCCGTCGGACGTGGAGCCCAGCAGCATTCCGGTGAATCCGCCGCGCCCGCGGGTGCCGACCACCACGAGCTCCACGTGCCGGCTGGCGTCGACGAGGATGTCGACGGGCGAGCCGTCCACGAGCTGCGTCTCCACCTGCAGGGCGGGGAAGTGGCTCCGCAGCCAGGCCACGCCGGCGTCGAGCTGGACCTTGATGTCGGCGAACAGTGCGTCGCGGTCCATCGGGGTGGGCACCCATGCCAGCGAGCCGGTGTACTGCGGCACCGCGCACACCACGCGTAGCCGGGCGGAGAGCCGCTCGGCCTGCGCTGCGGCCTCCAGCACGGCGACGCGGGCCTGCTCGGAACCGTCGACGCCGACGACCACGACGTTCTCCACCGGCTGGCTGCCCGACTTGGCCCGTTCGGCGAGGACGTGCTTGTCGTCTGTGGTTTCGCCCAGGCGGTCCGCGCAGATCAGCGGCACAGTCACGGTGGGGCACTTCGAGTGGGCGGGCAGCGCGCTGCTGACGGAGCCGAGCAGCCGGCCCACGAAGCCACCGCGGCCGCGGGTGCCGAAGACCAGGAGCTCCGCGGTTTCGCTGATTTCCAGCAGCACGCCGGACGCGTCCCCGTTTTCGACGGACGCGTCGACGTCGATGTTGTAGAAGGCGATCTTGTCCATGGCGTGCTTGAGGATGGCTTCGGCGCCCTCGCGGATCACGGAGTCGTCCACTGTGGCGTAGCCGCCGTCGAGCCCGGAAGCGGCGAAGATCGGAACGGAATAGGCGGTCACGATGTGCAGCGGGCGGCGGCGGCGCTCCGCCTCACGGGCCGCCCACACCAAGGCGCAGTGGCTGTGGTCCGAGCCGTCCACTCCCACGACGATTCCGCGGGGCGGCGCCGGCTCGCCACCGGTCTCCCATGCCGGGTCCGGATGCACCTGTTCACGGCCCATAGGGTCCGCCTCCTCGCGATTCTTGCCTGATGTTGCGGCTATTCTGCCAGAAGTACTGCCGCCCGGCGTCCACCGGCGAGGCGACCCGGAATCTGCGTGCAGGAACCCCTGATTTTCCTCACTATTCTCGGTTAATTGCGAACATTCAAGACGGCGGCAAGGCGCCCCCGGCCGCCCGCGGCGGAAGGATTTACGCAGAATTAACACGCCGTTTCCTGACCCGGAAATTCAGGCTTTTGAGACGGTTTCCGCTGGAGCGGGAGCGCGGAAACCGCCGGAATCCGGCACCACAGCCAATGTCCTACCTCCCCTATCCACGGGCGGGAATCTTAGGTATCCTTCGAGGCATTGCTGAACCGAGACTGGTGTTCCAGAAAGCAGCCGCTGGGGCTGTGGAACCAGGCACGGGTTGGCGTCCGGGGTTTCCCCCGCGACTCGCACCATTTCAAGGAGGTACCCTGCAGTGTCGAGCATGCCTTTGTACGGCGGGATTGAGCGGACCACCGCCGTAGTCATCGGGACGGGGCTCTCCGGCCTGGCTGTGGCCAGCGAGCTCCAGCGCCGGGGCGTTGCGTCCATCATTGTGGACGGGCTCGACCTCCTGGGTGCCGGCCATCCGGCCAACACCTCCTCGCTCCAGCGCTGCGACGCGGCGGACGCCGGCAGCCTGAGGGAGCGCAACGAAATCCTGCGGCACCTGCGCAACTACGCCGCAAGCCACAAGCTCGACGTGCGGAACAACATCCGGGCCCTGCAGCTGGACCTCCTGGAGGCCGGCACGGACGGCTCACCCACGGAGAAGTGGGCCGTCCAGACCCCGGGCGGCGTCCTGCTGGCCGACCACCTCGTCCTGACCCGCTGCGCCCACAGCCAGCTGCGCCGCATGCTCTCGGAACTTGGCATGGCAGCCGGGCAGAATCTCATGGCGGCGATGCATGCCCTGGGTATGTACCTCGTGGGGGTGGGCGAGCTCATTACCCCGACGCCCAAGGAAGTCCTGCGCCAGGCCAAAGTGGTGGGACAGGCAATCTCGGCCAAGGTCCACCCGAACGGGATCCCCGCGCTGCTGCCCGGCGGCTTTGCCCTGGCCGCCCCCGCCTAGCAGCGCTTTGGCCGCGTTGCCGGAGTTGCATTGGCTTGTTTCAGCCTTCGGTGTCGCCGCCCTCGTCCGGTGTGAGGCGGCGTTTCGCCATAAGGCCCAGGGCCACCAGGATGCCGACCCCGACGGCGACGAAGACCATGACGCTCCAGGGAAACTGCTGCGACCCGGCCGGCGCAGGGGCAGGCGCGGGCGTGGTCCCCGGCTGGGCGGTGCCCATCGTGGGGACGGCGGCAGCCGCCGTCGTGCCTGCCGCAGCCGCCGTCGCTGTGAAGGTGAAGCTGCCCTCGATCGGGTGGCCGTCGGAACTGGCCACCCGCCAGTGCACGGTGTACTGCCCCCTAGGGGCGCCGGACTTCAGCTTCTGCGCAGCGACGTTGTCCACGATTTCCACGGGACCGTCCGACCAGTTGGCGCCGGTGGCATCATTGACCACGATCTGCGACCCCAGGGCGAGCGGATTGTGGTTGAACGTGACCGAGACCTGCTCCGGCGGTGCCGCGACGGTTGCTCCGGCAGCCGGGCTGGTGGACTCCGCGGTATCGTGCGCCGACGCCGGGCTCACTGCTCCCAGCAGGACGGCCACAAGGACGACGGCGCCCAGCAGGGCACTGCGAAGCTGGCGGATACGGCGCATGGGCAGGCTACTCCTAGTGTTGGCTTCCTTACAGACTAGGCGAAAACGCAGGGTTGGCCCTCGGGCGCCAAATAAGATATATGCAACACCCATCACTCCCGGAGGACTAATGCAAGACCTAATGCTCAAGCAGGGCTCGGCACTCGACCGGTATTTCAAAATATCCGAGCGGGGGTCGAACGTCTCGCGCGAGATCCGCGGAGGGTTCGCCACGTTCTTCGCCATGAGCTACATCGTGGTGCTGAATCCGCTGATCCTCTCCGGGCCGGACTCCTCGGGCGCCACGCTGGGCTTCCCCGCCGTCGCCGCCGTCACCGCGTTCGTGGCCGGCATCCTGACCATCCTCATGGGCGCGTGGGCCAAGCATCCCTTCGCCCTGGCCACCGGGCTCGGCGTCAACGCGTTCGTCG
Organism: Arthrobacter sp. 01L42; assembly: GCF_056400005.1. NCBI lineage: Bacteria > Bacillati > Actinomycetota > Actinomycetes > Micrococcales > Micrococcaceae > Arthrobacter > Arthrobacter sp. 01L42. The sequence continues at coordinate 16,649 of NZ_JBFTSL010000007.1, forward strand.
CCGTCACGGTGGCCACGAACCCCGGCCTGACCTGGCCGGACATGATGGGCCTGGTGATGCTCTCGGGCATCACTATGCTGATCCTGGTCCTCACCGGCTTCCGGACGGCCGTGTTCAAGGCCGTACCCGAGGGGCTGAAGACCGCGATCGTGGTGGGCATCGGCCTGTTCATCGCCCTGATCGGTCTCGTCAACGCGGGCTTCGTGCGCCGCGTCCCCGATGTCGCCGGCACCACCGTCCCGGTCGGCCTGGGCTTCGACGGCAAGCTCCTGGGCTGGCCGACGTTCGTGTTCGTCTTCGGCCTGATCCTGACCATCGCGCTGGTGGTCCGCAAGGTCAAGGGCGCCATCCTGATCGGCATCGTGGCCTCGACCATCCTGTCCGTGATCCTGGAATCCATCCTGCACATCGGGCCCAGCTTTGACGGCAAGAACCACAACCCGCAGGGCTGGTCCCTCGTGGCACCGCAGTTCTCCGAGTGGGCGGCCCCGGACCTGTCCCTGATCGGCAAGGCCAACCCCTTCGGCGCCTTTGAACACCTCGGCTTCGTCGCGGCGACCCTGCTGGCGTTCGTGATCCTGCTCAGCATCTTCTTCGATGCCATGGGCACGATGGTTGGCCTGGCCACCGAGGCCGGCACCATCGACAAGGACGGCAACATCCCCGACGTCGACCGCGTGCTGCAGGTGGACGCCCTGGGCGCGATCATCGGCGGCGGCGCCTCCGTCTCCTCGAACCAGATCTACGTCGAGTCCGGTGCCGGCATCGGCGAAGGCGCACGCACCGGCCTGGCCTCGGTCGTGACCGGCCTGCTGTTCCTTGTGGCGATGTTCTTCACCCCGCTGATCAACCTCGTGCCGTTCGAGGCCGTGGCCCCCGCCCTCGTGGTGGTCGGCTTCATGATGGTCTCCCAGGTGGGCAAGATCGACTGGCAGGACTGGGGCATCGCGATCCCGGCCTTCCTGACCTTCACCCTCATGCCGTTCACGTACTCGATCGCCAACGGCCTGGGCGCGGGCTTCATCAGCTTCGTGCTGATCCGCCTGTTCGAGGGCCGGGCCCGCGAGGTGCACCCGCTCATGTGGGCCGTGGCGTCCGCGTTCCTGCTCTTCTTCGCGATCGGCCCGATCGAGGCCGTCCTGGGGATCCACTAACGCAGCCCCGCCCGCGGTCACGCCGCCGGGTGGGCCACGCCCACCCGGGCGTGCCCCACCCGGCGCTGCTTAACCGTTGTTAAGCTCAGTTTCCGGGATTCCGGACAGTCCGACGGCGGCCCGGCTGGTTTTCCGGCCCGGGCTGCGGTGAGCTAGGGGCATGGTTTCTCCCGCGCTCCCCGTTGATGTCCCGCCCCAGCCCTGGACCGGCAGGTTCGACGGCGACGGCGACGAGCACCGGCGCTGGTGGCAGGGGGTGACCCCCTACGCTCCCGGCACGGTTCCGGCGGGTGTCCCTGCTGCGCGCCCCGCCGTCATCCTCGGCTTCGGCAGCGACGCCGGGGTGCGGCGCAACAAGGGCCGGACCGGCGCCGCGGCCGCCCCCGCCGCCATCCGGGCCGCGCTCGGCCCGCTCGCGTTCCACCTGACGCGGGCCGTGCACGACGCCGGCGACGTCACCGTGGCCGGGGACGCGCTAGAGGCAGGACAGGCACGCGCCGGGCTCGCGATCACCAGTCTGCTCGACGCCGGCGGGCTTCCCGTGGTGCTCGGCGGCGGGCACGAGACCGCCTTTGCCAGCTATCTCGGCGTGGCCGGGTCGGCGGCCGTGCGCGAGGGCCTGAGCGTCGGCGTGCTGAATCTCGATGCGCACTTCGACCTCCGCGATGAGCCGGTGCCCAGCTCCGGCACGCCCTTCCTCCAGATGGCCCGCGCCGAAGCAGCCGCCGGCCGGGAGCTGCGCTACGCCGTCGTCGGGATTTCCGAGCCGAACAACACCCGGACGCTGTTCCGGACGGCAGACGAGCTCGGCGTGGACTATCTGCTGGACGAGGACTGCTCGGCGGACGCCGCGTACGCGTTTGTGGCAGCCTTCCTGGCACAGGTGGACGCTGTGTACCTGACCATCGACCTGGACGTGCTGCCGGCCTCCGTGGCCCCCGGGGTGAGCGCTCCCGCGGCCTTTGGTGTGCCGCTGCCGGTGATCAGCGCCGTGTGCCGCCAGGTGGCCGCGAGCGGGAAGCTCCTGCATCTGGATATCGCCGAGCTGAACCCGGAGTTCGACATCGACGGCCGCACCGCCAAAGTGGCCGCCCGGCTGGTCAATACGCTGCTGGGATAGGCGGCGGCCCGGACGTCAGGGTCTGTGCGAGCAGGGCCTGGGCGGACCAACGCATCGACGCCACAGCCTGCTCCTGAGTGAGACCGCCGATGTCCGTCAGCCAGACGAGGGCCTCAATCCCGATGGCACTGCGGATGGCCAGCGCTAGCGCCCGGATTTCAGGTCCGGACAGCTTCCCCTGGAGTGGCGCGAGTGCTTCCTCAAGCCAGGCGATCGCGCGCCCCTGCCGCAGCGGCAAGTCCGACTTTCCGCGGTCACGTTCCAGGGACAGCCTGAGCATGGTCCGCTGCTGCGCCTCGGTGGAGAGGATCAGCCGTGTGAACTCCAGCACGACGGCGTCGAGCCGCTCCGCTGGATCCTCGGGGGCATCCGCCGGCAGCAGGGACTGCCGGGCCGTTTCCGGGTGGGCTGCGGCGAGCAATTCCCGCTGGCTCGGGAAGTAGCGGTAGGCCGTGCTCCGGGCAATCCCGGCCGCTGCCGCGGTGCCGTCAACGGTGGGGGCGACCCCGTCCGCGACGGCCTCGCGGGCTGCAGCCAACAGGGCCTCAAAAGTGCGGCGCTTCTGCCCCGTCCGGCCGGCGTCCTGATAGGGGGTTGACATGGATCTCATGGTACCCGAGTCTTGTCATGGGACACGCGTCCCATGTAGTCCTCGGCGAAGGGGCGATCTTATGGAAACGGCCAACAACCCGGCAGCCATCATCCGCGCGGAAGACCAGGGCGAGCGCCGATGGTTTTTCGGCGGCGGAGTCCACACCTGGAAGGCCAGGGCGGAAGAGACCGCCGGGGCCTTCCTGCTGTTCGAGGACCAGATGTCCGGCGGGAAAATGACACCGCTGCACAGCCACCCCGATTCGGATGAAACCATGTACATCCTGGACGGCGAGATCCTCGTGCATATGGACGGGAGAGAGCACCGGATCGGCCCCGGCGGACTGGCCGTGGCCCCGCGGGGCGTTCCACACGCCTTCATGGTGGTCTCCGACTCGGCCCGGATGCTTTGCCTGCACACCCCCGGATGCTGCGAGGCCTTTTACTGGGACGCGAGCATACCCCTCTCCCCCGGCAACGATGCCGGGGACCCTGCCGGCGAATCCGTCGCGCCGGGCCTGGTTGACTTTGGCAGAGTCCAGGAGTCGGCACGTAAAAACGGCGGGATCGTGCTGCTGGGTCCGCCGCCGTTCACTGGGCACTGACAGCACCGCGCCCACATCTGGGCCCTGGGCCCCGAAACGCAGAAAATCCCCGCCGTGGCGGGGACTTTCTGGTGAAAACGCTCAGCCTAGCTGCGGCGGACCTGCACACCGTCGGACTGCAGGAAAAGCTGTGTTTCGGACGGCCCCGCGGGGACCAGCCAGAGCACATTCCCGCTTACCGAGACCTCTTCGACCTCACCGGCCGCAATGACCTGTGCGTGCTTGACAATTTCGACGCGTTCGCCGACCCGAAGGCCGCTCCAGTCGGAAACCGTAGCTGCGGATGCAAGGCGCCTGGACAGTACCGTGCCGCGTGCTTTCATAGAACTTCTACCCCTTTGTATGTGTTCTTTGCCACAACTTCGTTGGTGTGGACTCTCCATTTGTACTACAGTTCCCGGGCCCCCGCCGTCCGTGTCGCCAAAGATTTCGGGGGCGCCGGGAATTGTTCAGCTGCCCTGCATTTTGTTTCTTCTCAGGCGAGATTTCCGACGGCGGATTCGGCCGCCGCCCGGACCTTGCCCGAAGCCACGAGGGCATCCGCCGCTTCGAGCTCCGGTGACAGGAACCTGTCGGTGCCCGGACCGTCGACGACGTCGCGCAGCGCGGCGATCACGGCCGCGCCCGCAGGTCCCGGCGTGAGTTCGCCGCCGGAGAGCTGGGTGCGGATGTCCAGCGCCCGGGCCGAGGTCACCAGTTCGATCGCCAGGACCCGGCGCAGGTTCTCCACCGAGCGGCGGAGCTTGCGGGCCGCGTGCCAGCCCATGGAGACGTGGTCCTCCTGCATCGCCGAGCTCGGGATCGAGTCCACCGATGCCGGGACGGCCAGCCGCTTGTTGTCCGAAACCAGGCCGGCCTGCGTGTACTGGGCGATCATGAGGCCCGAGTCGACGCCGGGGTCCGAGGCCAGGAAGGCGGGCAGCCCGTGCGAGCGGGCCGGGTCCAGCATCCGGTCGGTCCGGCGCTCGGCGATGGAGCTCAGGTCCGCGACGGCGATCGCCAGGAAGTCCAGCACGTAGGCCACCGGGGCGCCGTGGAAGTTGCCGTTGGAGCTGACCCGGCCGTCGGGCAGGACCACCGGGTTGTCGATCGCGGCGGCCAGTTCGCGGGAGGCGACCAGGGCGGCATGGTCCACGGTGTCGCGGACGGCGCCGGCCACCTGGGGTGCGCAGCGCAGCGAGTAGGCGTCCTGGACCTTGGTGTCGTTGATCCGGTGCGAGGCCACGATCGGGGAGTTGGACAGCACACGGAGCATGTTGTCCGCGGCGGCGGCCTGGCCCGGGTGCGGGCGCAGCGCCGCGTGCAGCTCCGGCAGGAACACCTGGTCGGTGCCGAGCAGCGCCTCGACGCTGAGCGCGGCGGTGATGTCCGCCGTCGTAAGCAGCTGGCGGGTGTCCGCGATGGCCATCAGCAGCATGCCGAGCATGCCCTCGGTGCCGTTGACGAGGGCCAAGCCCTCCTTTTCGGCCAGCGTGACGGGTTCGATGCCGTGCGCGGCGAGGAGCTCGGCGACCGGGCGGGCATCCTTGCTCCCGTACAGTGTGCCGTCGGGGCCGGTCGCCTCGCCTTCGCCCATCAGGACCAGGGCGCAGTGGGACAGCGGCGCGAGGTCGCCCGAGCAGCCAAGGGAGCCGAATTCGCGGACCACCGGGGTGATGCCGGCGTTGAGCACGTCCACCATGGTCTGCAGCACCACCGGGCGGACGCCGGTGCGGCCGGAGGCCAGGGTCTTGGCGCGCAGGAACATGATGCCGCGGACCACTTCGCGTTCCACGGCCGGGCCCATGCCGGCGGCGTGGCTGCGGATCAGGGATTTCTGCAGCTGGGTGCGCAGCTCGTTGGGGATGTGCCGGTTGGCCAGCGCCCCGAAGCCGGTGGAGATCCCGTAGGCCGGGACCTCGCTGTGGGCGAGGTCGTCGATGTGGGCACGGACCTTGGCGACGGCGTCCAGGGCGTCCTGGGCGATGGTGACGTGGGCGTCGTGGCGGGCGACGGCGACGACGTCTTCGGGGGTGACACCGCTGGAACCGAGTGTGACGGTGAGCGGTGAATGCGTGGTGATAGTCATGGTGAAGTCCTACTTCGTTTCGTTCATCGGGATGCGGACGCCGCGTTCCTTGGCGACTTCGACGGCGCGGTCGTAGCCGGCGTCGGCGTGGCGGATGACGCCCATGCCGGGATCGTTGGTCAGGAGGCGCGCGAGCTTTTCCGCGGCGAGGTCGGTGCCGTCGGCAACGGAGACCTGGCCGGCGTGGATGGAGCGGCCGATGCCGACCCCGCCGCCGTGGTGGATGGAAACCCAGGTGGCGCCGGAGGCCGTGTTGAGAAGGGCGTTGAGCAGCGGCCAGTCGGCGATCGCGTCGGAGCCGTCGGCCATGGCCTCGGTCTCGCGGTACGGGGAGGCGACGGAGCCGGAGTCGAGGTGGTCGCGGCCGATCACGATGGGCGCCTTGACCTTGCCCTCCTTGACGAGCTGGTTGAACAGCAGGCCGGCCTTGGCGCGTTCGCCATAGCCGAGCCAGCAGATGCGGGCCGGCAGGCCTTCGAACTCGACCCGTTCGGCGGCGGCATCGAGCCAGCGGTGCAGGTGCTTGTTCTCGGGGAAGAGCTCTTTGATGGCCTTGTCCGTGACTGCGATGTCCTCGGGGTCGCCGGAGAGGGCCACCCAGCGGAACGGGCCGAGGCCCTCGCAGAACAGCGGCCGGATGTAGGCCGGGACGAAGCCGGGGAATTCGAAGGCGCGGTTGTAGCCGCCCTTCCGGGCCTCGTCGCGGATGGAGTTGCCGTAGTCGAAGACCTCGGCGCCGGCGTCCTGGAACTCGACCATCGCCTGGACGTGCTTGGCCATCGAGGCCTGGGCCTTCTTGGTGAAGCCCTCGGGATCTGCCGCGGCCTCGCTGTGCCATTCCTCCACCGTGATGCCCTCGGGCAGGTAGCTCAGGGGGTCGTGCGCGGAGGTCTGGTCCGTGACGATGTCGACGGTGAGCTCGCCGGCGTTGTGGCGGCGCAGGATCTCGGGGAAGATCTCCGCGGCGTTGCCGACGTAGCCCACGGACCAGCCGCGGCGTTCTTCCTTGGCCTTCAGGACCTTGGCGATCGCGGCGTCGAGATCAGTTTCGACCTCGTCGAGGTAGCGCTTCCCGGCCCGGCGGCGCAGGCGGGTCTCGTCGACGTCGACAATCAGGCAGGCGCCGTCGTTCAGGGTGACGGCGAGCGGCTGGGCGCCGCCCATGCCGCCGCAGCCGCCGGTGAGGGTCAGGGTGCCGGCGAGCGTGCCGTTCTCGTCCCCGGTGAGCTTACGGGCGATCGCGGCGAAGGTCTCGAAGGTGCCCTGCAGGATGCCCTGGGTGCCGATATAGATCCAGGACCCGGCGGTCATCTGGCCGTACATCATCAGGCCCTCGGCCTCGAGCCGGCGGAACTCGGGCCAGTTCGCCCAGTCGCCGACGAGGTTGGAGTTGGCCAGCAGCACGCGCGGTGCCCATTCGTTGGTGCGGAAGACGCCGACCGGCTTGCCGGACTGGACCAGCAGGGTCTCGTCCTTTTCCATGGTTTCCAGGGTGCGGGTGATGGCGTCGAACGCGGCCCAGGACCGGACGGCGCGGCCGGTGCCGCCGTAGACCACCAGGTCATCGGGGCGCTCGGCGACCTCGGGATCGAGGTTGTTCATGAGCATGCGCAGCGGGGCTTCCGTCTGCCAGCTCTTGGCGGTGAGCTCGGTGCCGCGGGCTGCTTTGACCGGGCGGGCACCGGTGGTGAAATCGGCGGGTGCCATGAGGGTCTCCTTTGTCGCTGGATATGTGGCCGGATGATGCTTGTTCGGACTGGTGTCCTGGTGTATCCGGAGGAATGAGGTTCTGTATCAACTAAAGCCCCTTCGCGGCCGCGGAAACAGGCCTGCCGGAGGGGTGCTGTCCGGGATTCCAGACCCTTCCCCTCCCCCGTTGCGCTATCACTTCCGGTTGCCAAAAAGGGCGAATGGGAGCCCTAAGTGACAGCGCAACCGGGGGTGGGGTGGGGTGGGATGGGGCAACCGGTCAGGCGGGGCGGCCGTGGATCCGGACCGAGAGCTCGTTGGCGACCTTCTGGACCCGGGCGGCCAGGACCGGCCACTGATCCGCGGGCAGCTTGTCCTCCAGGAACGTCACGGCGACGGCGGCGGTGGGCCACCCCACGTGGTCGGTCACGGCGGCGGCGATCGAACCGAATCCGGGCGTGACCTCGCCGTGTTCGGTGGCGTAGCCGCGCTGGCGGACCTGGTCCAGATGCGAAGACAGCGCGGAGTACTTCATGATGGGCGATTCGGTTTCGTGCCGGGCCGTGAAGGCGGCAGCGTTCGGGTACAGCGCCCGCACCTGCGACTTCGGCAGCGCGGCGAGGATGGCCCGCCCGCTGGCCGTGAGATGGCTGGGCAGCCGGACGCCGACGTCGGTCACCAGGGACGGCCGGTTCTTGGCCCGCTCCTCCACGATGTAGAGCACGTCGCGGCCGTGCAGCACCGCCAGGTGCGCGCTTTCGCCGATCACGTCCACGAGCGAGGCGAGCATCGGCCGGCCCAGCCGGGACAGCGGCTCCTGCCGGGAGTAGGCCGAGCTGAGTTCGAATGCGCTGATGCCCAGGCCGTAGCGCTGCTCCTCGTGCAGGTGCAGCACGAAGCCGTTCGCCTCCATCACCCCGAGCAGATGGTAGACGCTGGAGCGCGGCAGTCCCAGCGCGGTGGCAATGTTCGACGCCGCCATCGGCCCGCGCCGGGAGGCCAGCAGCTTGAGGATGCGCAGCGTGTTCTCGGCGGCCGGCACCTTCGACGCCGCCTTGGTTCCGGCGGCCCGGTGGACGGCCTTGGGCGCGGGTGTGTCAGGCGCTGCGGACAAAGTCGCGGCGGACTGCGCCGGAGTCGCGTCGGTCGCAGCCGACAAAGTCTCGGCGGCGGGGCTCACGGCAGTACTGGTGGGTGGCATGGATCCTCTTCAGGGTCGGTGGTGTCCGGTATCCCGTACTTAAGCATGCGCCCGGCGACGGTCAACCGACAGCCTCGCACAGGAACGGCTGTCTGGAATGCCGGACAAAGGCGACATACCTGCGGCGGGCCTTCCGCCCCTAGCCCGGCCAGACCCCCGGTGTTCCGATGAATGTGGGCGCCGGCTTCCCCGTGGTATGCCCGGTTATTGGAACCAGCCCGTCGCCGGCTGAGCCCCATGCGGGATGGTTCCGGAGGGAAGGCACAGACGTGGATGCAGCACTGTCGGGCAGGGTCGCCCTGGTTGCCGGGGCCACGCGCGGCGCCGGCCGCGGCACCGCCGTCGCCCTCGGCGAGGCAGGAGCGGTGGTGTACTGCACCGGCCGCACGACCTCCCGCCACCGTTCGGACTACAACCGGCCCGAGACGATCGAGGAGACGTCCGGGCTTGTCAGCACCGCTGGCGGCACTGGAATCGCCATCGAGGTCGATCACCGCCAGGCTGCGGAGGTGGAAGCCCTCGTGCAGCGGATCGACGCCGAGCAGGGCCGCCTGGACATCCTTGTCAACGACATCTGGGGCGGCGAGGACTTCATCGAATGGAACACCCCGCTCTGGGCCCACGATCTGAATGCCGGACTGCAGATGCTCCACCTCGGTCTGGACACCCACCTCATCACAAGCCACTTCGCGCTGCCGCTGCTCACCCGCCGCCCCGGCGGCCTGGTGGTGGAGATGACCGACGGCACCCGCGAGTACAACGCACAGCACTACCGGGTCTCCGTCTTTTACGACCTCGTCAAGACCGCGGTGCTCCGCCTGGCGTTCAGCCAGGCGGAGGAGCTGAGATCCTCCGGCTGCGCGGCGGTGGCGCTGACGCCCGGCTGGATGCGTTCGGAGATGATGCTCGAACACTTTGGCGTCACCGAGGCAAACTGGCGGGAGGCCGCCGGGACGCAGCCGCACTTTGCCGCGATCTCGGAAAGCCCGCTGTTCGTCGGGCGTGCGGTCGCGGCCCTGGCGGCGGACCCCCACGTGCTCAGCCGCACGGGCGGCTCGTATTCGTCCGGCGCGCTGGCCCGCGAGTACGGCTTCACCGACACCGACGGCTCGCAGCCGGACTGCTGGAGGTACCTCGTTGAGGTCCAGGAAGCAGGACTCGACGCCGACGCCTCCGGATACCGCTGACATCCGGCCGTTCCGTGTCACGGACAACCGGCGGCGGGAAAGACTACGATCGGGTTCATGAAGCACACGTGGGAAACTTCCGCGGACGGCATCATGGCTCTTCCGTCCGGCCGGCTCATTCGTGGGCGCGGCCTGCACTATCCGCTTCCGGCCGGGCCGTTTCCCGAGTTCGGTGTGTACCTGCTGGGCAAGCAGCCGCCGCCCGTGGGGTGGGAGTCCCGATGGGTGCCCTGGCCCGACCTTCGGCTGCCGGTCGACCAGCCGGATGCCCTCGAGGCGTTCCGGGAGGCCTGGCGCCGGGCCGAGACCGAACGGGTTGAAGTGGCCTGCTGGCGCGGGATCGGCAGGACCGGCACCGCACTGGCCTGCATCGCGATCCTGGACGGAGTCCCGCCCGGCCAGGCAGTGTCCTACGTCCGCCGCCAGTACCGGCGCCGGACAGTGGAAACTCCCTGGCAGCGGCAGTACGTGACCCGCTTCCGGACCGGAACGCCCTAGGCGGCTCCGCCCAAAACCGTGACGCCGGCCAACCGGCAAGCGGGCTCAAATGATGACGACGGCCTGCCCGCGGAGGTGCCCATCACGCAGGTCCCGGATTGCCGCCGGCGCGTCCGCCAGGGCGTAGCTCTTGCCGATGACCGGGGTCACCGCGCCCGCCTCGATGAGCCCGGTCAGGAACCGGAGGTCCTCCGCCCGCTCTGCAGCCATGACGCCTCTGAGCCGCTGGCCGACAAACACGGAGAGCAGCCCGGCGCCGAGTGAGCGTTGAAATCCGCCCGTCAGCCGCCCTCCGCCTTCCCCACCGACGATCGCGAGCGTGCCCTTAGGCTTGAGCGCCCGCCGCAGGACGGTGAGCGGGCGGTTGCCGGCGGTGTCCACAATGAGGTCGAATTGCCGGGATCCGTCTGCGAAATCGTCATGTGTGTAGTCGATGACGTGGTCCGCGCCGATCGAGCGGACCAAATCGGTTTTCGCGGTGCTGCACACCCCCGTCACCTGCGCGCCGAACGCCTTGGCGAGCTGCACCGCGTACGCCCCGACACCGCCGGCCGCGCCGATGACGAGAACCTCCTGCCCGGCCTGGATCCTGCCGGTGTTCCGGAGCGCCTGCAGGGCCGTGACGGCCGAGATCGGGACGGCGGCGGCCTGTTCGAAGCTGAGGTTTTTCGGCTTCAGCGCGAGCCGGCCTTCTTTTGCGCACGCGTATTCGGCGAAGGATCCCTCGCAGGTGCCGTACACCTCATCCCCGGTCCGGAAGCCGACGATATTCCGGCCGACAGCCTCCACCCGGCCGGCCACGGCCCGGCCCCGGATCCGGGTCTTCGGTTTCCTGAGCCCGTAGCCGACCACACGGGTCAGGTACGGAAGGCCCGTCATGAGGTGCCAGACGCCCTGGTCGACGCCGGCGGCCCGGACCCGGATCAGCACGTCGTCGTCGCCGGGCACCGGGGCGTCGACGTCGCGCAGTTCCAGCACCTCAACGGAACCGTAAACATCCTGGACGATCGCTTTCATGGTGCTTCTCCTCTGGGTCAGCTCGCCATTCCGTAACCGCAGGCGCCGGGCGACACCTTGAATGTGAAGAAATCCTGACATGTTGTCAAGCTCTTTCGCCGCTCCCCCGCCGGTTGGGGTTCGACGGCGGCGGCGGCCGGCTCCGCGCGCGGAGGCGCCGCACAGTCTGAAATCAAAGACACGAAGTTCCCGTGAGACTCCTCACAGCAAGGCTGGACATGGTCTGCTGGATGGCGATCCCCCTCCCAATGACGAGAAGGTATTCGCATGCAACAAGCCCAAACCGCTACGAAGGCGGCTCCTGCCGAGGCCGGCACCGGCAGCGCTGCCACCGCCGTCGGCGCAGCCGTCGACTCCGTACTCAGCCGGGGACTCAACGTCCGCCACATCCGCTTCATGGCGCTGGGCTCGGCGATCGGCACGGGGCTGTTCTACGGCTCCGCCTCCGCCATCCAGAAGGCCGGGCCCGCCGTCTTGTTGGCCTACATGATCGGCGGCGCCGCGGTCTTCATGGTGATGCGCGCCCTCGGCGAGATGGCGGTGCGGCATCCGGTGTCCGGGTCCTTCGGCCAGTACGCGAGCCGCTACTTGGGACCGCTGGCCGGGTTTGTGACCGGTTGGACTTACGTCTTTGAGATGGCGATCGTGGCCATCGCGGATGTCACGGCGTTCAGCATCTACATGGGATTCTGGTTCCCCGGCGTGGAGCGCTGGGTCTGGATCCTGGCCATCATCTTCTTCCTGGCTGCCCTGAACCTGCTCAGCGTCAAGGTGTTCGGCGAGCTGGAATTCTGGTTCTCCCTGATCAAGGTGGCGGCCATCATCGCCATGATCGCGGGCGGGGCGGCGATCATCGTCTTCGGTTTCCAGGCCGGCGGCGCCACCGTGGCACCAGGGCTCGGCAACCTCGTGGACCACGGAGGCCTGTTCCCGAACGGATTCGAAGGACTCCTTGCCTCCTTCGCCGTGGTGATGTTCGCGTTTGGCGGCGTGGAGACCCTCGGCATCACCGCCGGTGAGGCCGCCGATCCGAAAAAGGTCATCCCCAAGGCCGTCAACACCGTGCCCGTCCGGGTCCTGCTGTTCTATGTGCTGACCCTCGGCGTGCTGATGAGCCTGTTCCCGTGGGACGAAATTGGCAGCAACGGCAGCCCCTTCGTGCAGATCTTCAGCGGCCTGGGCATCCCCGCCGCACCCCACATCCTCAACGCCGTGGTGATCACGGCGGCGCTCTCGGCAGTCAACAGCGACATCTTCGGCGCCGGCCGGATCCTCTTCGGCCTGGCCCGGCAGGGCCACGCACCGGCGAGCTTCGGCAAGGTTTCCCGTCACGGGGTGCCGTGGATGACCGTGGTAATGATGACCGGCATCCTGCTGGTGGGGGTGGTGCTGAACGCCGTGATCCCGGAAGACGTCTTCCTGCTGATCGCCTCGATCGCCACCTTCGCGACCGTCTGGGTCTGGGCCATGATCCTGGCCTCCCATGTCGCCATGAAACGCGAGATCGCCCGCAAGCGCCTGCCGGCGTCGGAGTTCCCGTCGCCGTGGTGGCCCGCCGCCTCCATACTGACGATCGCGTTCATGGCCCTGGTGATCGTGATTCTGGGTGCCTTCGAGGACACCCGGGTGGCGCTGTACGTGGGCGCCGCCTGGCTGGGCGTCCTGGTGCTCGCTTACCGCCTCTGGGTCCGCGGCCACGGCCGGGCGCGGGCGGAACTGGTCGACGAAACCGCCCAGCTCCCGCAGGTTCCCGCCGGGCGGTGATGGTGCCTCGCCCCCAAGGGATTAAGACGCTCCCGGGCGGGCCCTCACGGGGTTAGGATCAGGCATGGTCCCCGCCACCAACCTCTTGGCCTTTGCCCTTGCCGCCCTGGTGCTCATCGCCATCCCGGGGCCCAGCGTGCTGTTCGTGATCGGACGGACGTTGGCCCTGGGACGCAGGGGCGGGCTGTTGAGCGTTCTGGGAAACGCGGCCGGAGAGGTGGTGCAGATCGCCGCCGTGGCCCTGGGCGTCGGCGTGGTGCTGGCCCAGTCCCTGCTGCTGTTCAGCGTGGTGAAATTCGCCGGCGCCGCCTATCTGGTCTACCTCGGGATCCAGGCGATCCGGCACCGCGGCGGCGGCGCGGCGACGGCGTCGACCTCGAACCCGGCCTCGACCGCCCGCGTGCTCCGGGAGGGCTTCATCGTCGGCGCGACCAACCCCAAGTCGATTGTGTTCTTCGTGGCCGTGCTTCCCCAGTTCGTGGACTACTCGGCCGGAGCGATTCCTGTGCAGCTCGCCACCTTGGGTGCGGTCTTCCTGCTCATTGCCCTGGTCTCGGACAGCACGTGGTCCCTCGCGGCCGGGACGGCCCGGCACTGGTTTGCCCGCTCCCCCCGGCGGATCGCCGCTCTCAGCACCACCGGCGGCGTGATGATGATCGGGCTGGGCGGCACGCTGGCCCTGACAGGCACCAAGGACTAGCACGCTGCTCCAGCAGCACAACTCCAGCAGCACAACGCGGGGTCAATTAGCGCCCATTAATACCCTCTGAATGGGCCGTAGCTGACCCCGCGTTGGTTTGAGCGGCGACGGGCTACCGCGCGGACCAGCCGCCGTCCATCGTGTAGCTGGCGCCGGTGACCATGCCGGCGTCGTCGGATGCCAGCCACGCCACCAGGGACGCCACTTCCTCGGGCTCCACGAGCCGCTTGACCGCTGATTCGGTCAGCATGATCTTGGCGAGCACCTCGGACTCCGGAATGCCGTGCACCTTGGCCTGGTCCGCGATCTGCGATTCAACCAGGGGCGTGCGGACGTAGCCGGGGTTGATGCAGTTGGAGGTGACCCCGTGCGCCCCGCCTTCGAGGGCCGTCACCTTGCTCAGGCCCTCGAGCCCGTGCTTGGCCGAGACATAGGCGCTCTTGAACGGCGAGGCCCGGAGCCCGTGCACGGAGGACAGGTTGATGATGCGGCCGAAGTTGTTGGCGTACATGTGCGGCAACGCGGCCCGGATCAGCAGGAACGGGGCCTCCAGCATGAGGGTGATGATGCGGCGGAAGTCGGCCGGATCGAACTCCTCGATGGGGCTGATGCGCTGGATTCCGGCGTTGTTCACCAGGATGTCGCAGTCCAGGCTGAGCGTCTGGAGGGATTCGACGTCGAGCAGGTTGACGGCCCACGCGGTGCCGCCGATTTCGTCGGCGAGCGCGGCGGCGGCGGCCTCGTCCCTATCCGCGATCACCACTTTGGCCCCGCGTGCCGCCAGGGCCCGGACGCTCGCCGCGCCGATCCCGCCGGCGCCGCCGGTGACCAGGGCCTTGCGTCCGTTCAGCGTGTTTTCCATAACTCAGCCTTCCGTGTCAAAAATTCGATGAGGCGGCCGGCTCCAGCGTGGCTGGAGCCGGCCCAAAACTCAAGCAGCTCAGCGGGTGGCTGCTACGGGCAGGCCTTCGCGTTCGGCGTCGGCCCGGTCCACGTCCTCCAACGCGATGCCCTTGGTTTCCTTCAGGCTCAGCACTGCGACGGTGGTGATGGCGCAGGCGACCAGCAGGTAGATCGCGGTGGGCAGCCAGGAGCCGGTGTCCTTGAGCCACTGGGTGGCCAGGAGCGGCGCCAGCGAACCGGCGAAGATCGAGGTGACCTGCGAGCCAAGGGAGACCCCGGCGTAGCGCATCCGGGTCGGGAACAGCTCCGACATGAGGGCCGGCTGGCCGGCATACATGAAGGCGTGCAGGCACAGGCCGATCGTGACGGCCAGGACGATGATCACCGGGTTGCGGGTATCGAACATCGGGAAGGCGAAGAACGGCCAGGTGGCACCGGTGACGGCACCGATGAGGTAGACCGGCTTCCGGCCCCAGCTGTCCACGAGGCGCCCGACCTGCGGGATGACCAGGAAGTGGACGACGTGGGCGATCAGCAGGGCCAGCAGCAGCGAGGAGGTGTCGTACTTGTGCACGGACTTCAGGTAGACGATCGCGAAGCTGACCACGAGGTAATACATGATGTTTTCCGCGAACCGGAGCCCCATGGCCTGCAGGATGCCCTTGGGGTATTTGCGGATGACTTCGCGGACGCCGTAGCTGGCGGACTGATCCTCTTCCAGCTGGGCCTTGGCCTCAAGGAAGATGGGCGATTCGGAGACGTGGGTGCGGATGTAGTAACCGACGAACACGATCACGGCGGAAAGCCAGAACGCCACCCGCCAGCCCCAGCTGAGGAAGTCGGCGGAGCTGAGCACGTTGGACATGATGAACAGGACCAGGGTGGCCAGCAGGTTGCCGACGGGAACGGCGGCCTGGGGCCAGCTGGACCAGAAGCCACGGGACTTGTTGGGGCTGTGCTCGGCGACGAGCAGGACTGCGCCGCCCCATTCGCCGCCGAGGGCGAAGCCCTGGATGAAGCGCAGGAGGACCAGCAGCGCCGGCGCCAGGTAGCCGAGGGTGGCGAAGCCCGGGAGGCAGCCCATCAGGAACGTGGAGACACCGATGATGATGATGGTGAGCTGCAGGGTGGGCTTGCGGCCGAGCTTGTCGCCGATCTGGCCGAAGACAATGCCGCCCAGGGGGCGGGCCACGAAACCGACGGCGTAGGTCAGGAACGCCTGGATGATGCCGTCCAGTTCGTTGCCCGTGGCGGGGAAGAAGTACTTGCCGAACACCAGGGTGGCGGCGGTGGCGTAGAGGAAGAATTCGTACCACTCGACGACGGTTCCCACCATCGATGCGGCGACGATTTTCTTGAGCCCGGAACCCTTGGATGCGGGTGCTGCGGCGGTTGTTGCAGAGCGTTCGTTTACGCTCATCTGGTTCTCCTTAGTGTCCACGGTGACACGCGCTGTGACGCACAGCACTGAAATGGCTTCATTGAGTATTGCCGCACATCCACGGCGATTCAATGGCCAAACCAGCACCCGCTATGTGCAGAATTGCAGATATGAACGCCAATCCCGATGACCTGCTGGTCCTGCTCGCAGTCTCCCGTTCGGCGAAATTCACGACGGCGGCACAGACGCTCGGACTGAACCACACCACCGTTTCCCGCCGGATCGCTGCGCTGGAGAAGGCGCTGGGCGGCCGCGTGCTCTCCCGCGCCTCGGGAGGCTGGGAGCTCACCGAGCTCGGTGCCGAGGCCGTTCGGGTGGCCGAGCAGGTCGAGAGCGCCGTGCGCACCCTGGAGCAGCCCGGGCACACCCCGGACCCCATCACCGGCGTCGTACGGATGACCGCGACGGATGGATTCAGCGCCTACATCGCCGCCCCGGCCGTGGCCCGGCTCCGCCGCGACCATCCCGGCCTCAGCGTCGAGATCATCACCGTGACGCGCCGGGCGCTCCAGCAGCGGTCCGGCCTGGACATCGAGGTGGTGGTCGGCGAGCCGCAGGTGCACCGGGCAGAGGCCGCGCGGCTCGGCGAGTACATGCTGGGAATGTACGCCTCCCGCGGCTACCTCGCCGAGTACGGCACCCCGGCCACCGTGGAGGAACTGACGGCCCACTCGCTGGTCTACTTCGTCGATTCGATGCTGCAGGTGGACGATCTGGACGCCCCGCGGCGGCTGGTGCCCACCATGCGGGATGGGCTGAGCTCCACCAACGTCTTCGTCCACGTGGAGGCCACCCGGGCCGGCGCCGGGATTGGGTTCCTGCCCTGTTTCGCGGCCGACCTGCATCCGGACCTGGTCCGGCTTCTGCCGGATGAATTCGCGGAGCTGCTGCCCTACTGGATGGTGCTCCGGCCCGATTCGATGCGCCGGCCGGCGGTGGCCGCGCTCGTGCAGGCGCTGCGGGAGCAGACCGCGGCGCACCGCGATGCCCTGCTGGGCCGGGGAGCAGCCCCATCGATTGCTCCGTAGCCGCCTCTATAGTGCCGCAAATATAGTGCCGCAAAAGGGCTGCTACGGAGCAGTCGGCGTCCCTGCGCGGGGCCCAGCCGGGGGCTCGGCGGGCGGCTGGGCGGGCGGCTGAGCGAGAACGGGCGGTTCCGCGGCCGGCTCAGCGAGAACGGGCGACTTCGGGTCATGCCGGACGGCGGCGCCGGCCGCGAACGCCCGCACCTTTTCGTCGTTCCAGATGTGGGCCGGCACCGCACCGCCGAGCAGGCGCCGCGCGAGGCCGGGGTCGTCGTCGAACGGGACATCGCTGCCGGCCATGACCATGTTGCCGTAGCGCCGGCCCTTCAGCATGGCCGGATCCGCGATGATCACGGTGTAGGCAAAGGCGTCGGCGATGGTCGCGGCGTCCTCGCGGGCATTCTTGAGGTCCGGGGCGTCGCCGGAGTTGACCACATATATCCCGCCGGGGGCCAGGACGCGCTTGGCGTGCTCGATGAATTCCCGGGTGGTCAGCGGCCGCGGGGTCACCGAGCCGGCGAAGACGTCGCGGATGATCAGGTCCCGGGTCTGCGGGGTCAGGCTCTCGGTGACCTCGCGGGCCTCTCCCACGCGCAGGCGCAGCAACGGCGCCTTGGGCAGGTCGAACCAGCCCCGGACGTAGTCGGCCAGCTTGCCGTCCAGCTCCACCACCACCTGGCGGGCGTCCGGGTAGGCGGCGTGGAAATAGCGCGCCAGGGAGCACGCTCCCCCGCCAAGGTGCAGGGCGCGCAGCTTGGGCCCAGGCTCCCGCGGCCAGCGCGACTCCACCAGGGCTGCCATCCAGCGCATGTACTCGAAGTCGAGGAACAACGGGTCCCCGAGGTCAATGTGCGAGCTCATGACGCCGTTGATGCGCAGGAGCCAGCCGGTGGAATTGTCCTGGTCCGGGATCAGCTCGCAGTCCCCGGTATCGATGTAGTACACCCCGGCCAAAGGACCGGCCGGGCGGGAACCCTTGGGCACTTCCACCACTCCCGGCCCGGCGGTTTGGGCGCCCCGCCCTTTGCCCCGCTTGGCCATCAGCTATCCCCCGCATTGTGCATGTTTCAACCCTAGTTCACCGGCGGCCCCGGAGGCGGCCCCGGGCGCGGCCAGCCCGCGGGACCAAAGCCCCTACACATTCCCGGGCCGCAGGGTTCTACTGGGGCTGCACATAGTGCCGGGCGAAGGGGTGCGTCCGACGAGCCGGGAGGAATAATGTCGGCACCCACAGGGCAGCAGGGCGGCACCGTGGCGGTCGGTTACGGCGGGTCCGGGGCCGCCCAACTCGCCGTTCGCTGGGCGGCCGAATACGCGGCCGCGGCCGGGCTGGACCTCTTGGTGATCCATGCCTGGGTGTGGCCGGTTTTCACCAAGAACCTGGGCCCTGTCAAGGGCGTGGCCGGCAGCGGGCTGCGGCATTCCGCGGAAGCCGTCCTCGCCGAGGGCATCGAGCTGGCACGCGGCGCCGCCCGCGAAGCGGCCGGCGGCGCACCGCTGGGGGCCGAGCGCGCCGTTACCGGGCAGGAGCCGGAACGTCCCGGCCCCGCCGTCGACGGCGTCATGGAGGCCGGGCTCCCGGCGCCCGTGCTGCGCGACGCCTCCCGGGACGCACGGCTGCTGGTAGTGGGCAGCCGGGGCCTCGGCGCCGTCCTGGGCCAGGTGGCCGGCTCGGTCTGCATCGATCTGGCCGGCTCGGCACCCTGCCCGGTGATGATAATCCGGCGCCCGCGCCGGCGGGCCCACCCCGTCGTGGTGGGAGTCGATGCCTCGCCCCGCAGCCCCGCCACGGTGGCCGAGGCCATCCGGTTGGCCAAAGTCCTCGGCGCCCCGCTGCACCTCGTCCACGTCGATCCATTGCGCGGCGGGGCACGGGAAGAGCACGGCCGCCATGCCCTGCTCCACGGCCAGGAGCTGCTCGACCGCGCCATCGACGAGGCCCGCGGGATGGCGCCCGGGCTGGAGGTTACCGGCGCCCTGCGTGAGGGCCATGGGGCCCGGGAGCTCCTCGACGCCGCGGACGACGCCGACGTCCTGGTGCTCGGGACCCACAACCCTGCGGCCGGAGCCGGCAACACGGTCTCCGCCGTGCTGCACAAGGCGCGCTGCAACGTGCTGGTCACCCGCTAGCCGCCGCGAGCGCAACCGATTCGGACCTGCAGACGCTGCAAAGAAGGAGGCCGCGGTGCGAGCATGGCAAGTTGGACTTCCGGGGCCCATGTCCAGCGGCCCCCTCGTGGCCACCGACCGCCCGGATCCTGTGCCGGGACGCGGTGAAGTCCTGCTGAAAGTGCGGGTCTGCGGTGTGTGCCGCACGGACTTGCACCTGGCCGAGGGCGACCTCACGCCGCGGCACGCCGGGGTCATCCCGGGCCACGAGGTAGTGGGTGAGGTGATCGGGCAGGGACCGGGGGCCGCCAGGTTCGGCATCGGCGAACGGGTGGGCGTGGCCTGGCTGGGCGGCACCTGTGGCGCCTGCCGGTTCTGCCTGCGCGGCCAGGAAAACCTCTGTCTGTCCCCCACGTTTACCGGCTGGGACCGCGACGGCGGGTACGCCGAGCTCATCACCGTGGCGGAGAACTTCGCCTACCGGATCCCGGAGACGTTCAGCGATGAGGAGGCTGCGCCGCTCCTGTGTGCAGGCATCATCGGCTACCGGGCCCTGACCCGGGCCGAATTGCCGATCGGCGGACGGCTGGGCATCTATGGGTTCGGCGGCTCCGCGCATCTGGCGGCCCAAATCGCCCTCTACCGGGGTGCCCGCGTGTACGTCATGACCCGGTCCGCGCAGGCTCGCGCGCTGGCCCTGGACCTCGGCGCGACGTTCGCGGGCGGGGCCGAGGAACAACCGCCCGATCCCCTGGATGCCGCGATCCTCTTCGCCCCCGCGGGCGGGCTGGTGCCGGTTGCGCTCCGGGCCCTGGACCGCGGCGGGACGCTCGCCGTCGCGGGCATCCACCTGAGCGATATTCCGCCGCTGCACTACGCCGACGAGCTCTTCGAAGAGCGCCAGCTGCGCAGTGTCACAGCCAACACCAGGGCCGACGGCGAGGAGTTCTTCCGGATCGCCGCCGAGATCCCGCTCCGCCCGACCACTGTGGCCTACCCGTTCGAGGCCGCGGACCGGGCCCTGCGGGACCTGGCGGAGGACCGGATCACCGGAGCGGCCGTGCTGCACATGGACACGACATAGCCCGGAACCATCGCAAGCAAGTCACCACGACAACGCCGGGGACACGCTTCGGCGCGTCAGCCGGGCGTCCCGGCGTCCCGGCGGAACTCGTGCTCCTGGCCCGCCCGGAGCAGCACCTTCTCGACGCCCACCCGCACCAGCACCGGAGCCGCGTCCCCCGGGGCGGCGGACACCCGCAGCCGGTCCGGCCCGAGGTGCACGGACAGCAACTGGTCACGGTAGCGGACCTGGAACTCCACCCGGGACAGCTCGGCCGGCAGCCGCGGGGTGAAGTCCAAGGCGTCCCGGGTGATCCGTAGCCCGGCGAAGCTGCGCTGGACCACGTCGATCGAGCCTGCCATGGCGCCCAAATGGATGCCCGCGCGCGTGGTGCCGCCCTGGGTATCGTCCAGATCCGTGTCCAAGGCTTCCCGGAATGTCGCCCACGCCCGCTCCGGATCGTGCTGCGCCAGCACCGAGGCATGGGTGACCCGGCTAAGGGTGGAGCCGTGCGCGGTCCGGGCCAGGTAAAAGTCCACGGTGGCCGCGATCTGCGCCGGCTCGACGTCGTAGCCCATCCGGCGCAGAAACCCCAGGAGCTGGTCTTCGCCCAGGACATACAGGAGCATCAGGACGTCCGCCTGTTTGGCCAGCCGATAGTGGTTGGTGCTGTCCCCTTCGGCTTCGAGAATCAGGTCCAGCCGTTCGATGTTGCGGTAGGCGCGGCGGTAGTGATTCCAGTCGAGTTCCCGCAGGGCGCCGTAACCGTCGAACTGGCTGATGATGCCGCCGTCGTGGAAGGGAACGAACATGCGCCGGCTCAGGTGCGCCCAGGCGTCGATTTCCGTGCCCGTGATCCCCAGCCGTGCCCGGAGTTCCTCCATGTCGAAACCCTGCACTGAATGCATGATCCAGACCGCCTGGTCAAACACCCAGGCCGCCATGATGTTGGTGTAGGCGTTATCGTCCAGGCCGCCGCCGGGGTTGCCCGGGTGGCCGGTGTGGTACTCATCCGGGCCCATGACGCCCTTGATGTGGAACCGGTCCTGGGCGGCGTCGTGCTCCGCCAGGGAGACGAACAGCCTGGCGACGTCCACCACAATCTCGGCGCCGTGCCGGGTCAGCCAGCCCCGGTCCTGGGTTGCTTCGAAGTACTGCCAGGCGTTGTAGGCGACCGCCAGTCCGACATGCCGCTGCAGGCGTGAGTAGTCCGGCATCCAGTGCCCGGAGAGCTTGTTGAACAGGAACTTGGGTGTCTGCTCGGTGCCGTCGCTGCCGCTCTGCCACGGAAAAAGCGCGCCGCGCAGCCCGGCCTTCCGGGCCGCGTCCCGCGCGGTTCCCAGCCGCCGCCAGCGGTAGTCAATCAGCTCGCGGGCCACCGCGGGCAGCCGGGAGTTCAGGACCGGCAAGACGAAGAGTTCATCCCAGAAGATGTGCCCCCGGTAGCCTTCCCCGTGGAGCCCCCGGGCCGGGACCCCGGCATCGAGCTCGGCTGTGTGGGTGGTGAGTGTCTGCAGCAGATGGAAAACGTGAAGGTTCAGGATCAGCTGGGCCTGGGACGTGGCATCGGATTCGATGATGAACGGTGCCAGCAGCAGGCGCCATGCCGCGTCGTGGTCCGCCAGCAGCGCGTCGAACTCCTGGGGTGCGCGCGACAGCACCGCGAGCGCCCCTGAGAGTGGCGAGGCGACGGCGTGGTCCCGGGAGGTGGCGACGGCCGCTGCCTTGGTGACCGTGACGGGGATACCGTCAGTGACCTGCAGCTCGAAGCGGTGGCTGTACATCCCTCCTGCCACCTCGGGAATTGCGCCGGCCCCGACGGGCACCCCGCCGCCGGAAATCCGGGTCCGCAGTGCCAGGGCGATCCCGATCCTACTCCCGGACGTCTGCACCTGAACCGTCAGCTCAGCAGCGTCCGAACCGTCCTCCGACGAAGATTCCGACGAGGACACCGCCACCGCTGTCAGGTGCCGGTTGGCCAGTTGGGCGTCCTCGGGCACGTTGGAGTTGGTGACGCCGGTGTCGCAACCGCTGCGGATGCTGATGGACCCGCTCCACCCGACGGCGGTCAGCGTGGTTTCCAGTGCGGCCAGGTGGGGCTCGGCCATGGACACGAGCCGGCGCTGGAGTACCTGAAGCTGCCGTCCGGCGTCGTCCGCCACGAGTGCTTCCCGGCTCAGCAGGGCCCGCTTGAGGTCCAGGGTGCGCCGCTCGCTGCGGAGCGTCAGGCCGCCGCCGGACCACCACGCACCGTCGCCCACCCGGACATCCAGCGGCAGCCAGTCCGGGATGTTAACCATGTGCTCATCCACGGTTTCTACGCCCTGGACGACGCTCGCGAGGCTGTTGTAGACGCCCGCAAGGTAGCTGCCGGGATAGTGGGCGTCCCCCGCGCGGTGTTCCGGGGCGGCGCCGCGGGTGGCGAGGTAGCCGTTGCCGAGCGTGGTCAGCGCCTCCCGGTGCCCTTCGTGGGCGGGATCGAAACCCTCGTACACCAGCAGCCACGGGTGCGTAATGACCAGCCCGATGTCCAGTTCGCTGACGTCTTCAACCACGACGTCGGCGCCCGCGGCTTCCAGCGCAGCCCGCCGCCCGGCCCGGTCGAGGCCGACCACGAGCCCGAATCCCCCACGTCGCCCGGCTTCCACGCCGGCTGCGGCGTCGGCGATCACCATGGCCCGGGCGGGGGTGATCTCCAGCCGGCGCACGGCTTCGAGGACCAAAGCCGGCGCCGGCATTCCGGCGACATCGTGGTCCAGGGCCGTCTGGCCATCCACGATGTGGTCAAAGACCTCGCCAAGGCCCGCGGCGGCCACGATCGCGGCGGCGTTCCGGCTGGAGGTGGCGAGGACCACGGGGATCCGCCCGGCCCGGAGCCGCTCGAGCAGCGCCACGGTGCCGGGGAAAACGGGCACGGGCCGGCCCGCGAGCATGGCTTCGAAAATTCCGTTCTGGCGCTGCGCGAGTCCGAACGCCGTCCACTCGTCCGGGCCGTCCGCGGGCGAGCCGCGGGGAATGGGGACCCCGCGCGAGGCCAGGAATGCGGCCACGCCGTCCTCCCAGGTCCGGCCCTCGATCCAGCGTGCGAAGTCATCGTCCGTGAAGGGCGCGCGCCGCGCGTCCGCGGGAAGCCGGGGGTCCGTCATGACGTCGTCAAAGAGTTGTTTCCAGGCTGCCGCGCGGAGCTCGCCGGTATCGGTCACGACGCCGTCGAGGTCAAAGATCACGGCATCGACGGGAGCCAGCGCGGCGGCAACTGTGGGCGACTCCGTCATGGCCCTGTCCTATCAGCGATCGGTGCGCCGCGACAGTGGCGTTGGGCCCACCCTTAGCCCAGGAGTGCGTCGAGGGTGGTGAAGCCATAGCCGGCCTGGCGGATGCGGCTGATCAGCTGGGGCAGGGCAGCGGCGTCAAGCGTAGTGCCGTCGTCGGGGTTGGAGCCGATGTGCATCAGGACAATTTCCCCCGGCTGCAGGCCCGCCAGGACGCGGTCCGCGACGAGCCGCGCCGTCGCTCCGCCGCTGGTGCCTTTCCAGCCCAGGGTGTCGACGCTCCAGCGCACCGAAAGGTAGCCGAGGTTGTTGACCGTGGCGATGGTCCTGGCGTCGCGGTCGCCGAAGGGAAACCGGAAGAGCGGCCGCGGGTCAGCCCCGGCCGCCCGGATGGCCTGTTCGGCCGATCGGACCTGGTCCTTGATGCCGGCGTCGGGCAGCCCGGTGAATGCCGGATGGGTCATGGAATGGTTGCCTACCCGGTGCCCGCCGGCGACGATCGCCGCCACGCCTCCGGGGTTCGCGGCGGCCCAGCTGCCGGTAAGGAAGAACGTGGCCCGCACGTCCGCGGCTGCGAGACTCTGCAGGATGCTAGGCAGTCCGGCAGCGTTGGCGCCGGCGTCGAAGGTCAGGGCCACTACGGTTCCGGCGCCCGGGATGGTCTCGACGTCGTGGCCGGCGAGCGCGGCGGGGAACCGCGCCGCGGGGGGCACGGGAGCGGGAGCCGTCGGTGCCCGGCTCGGCGGGGGGACGGGAACCGGCTCGGCCGGAACTGGCCCGCTGGTGTCCGGGGCCGGCGATGCCGAGGTCGGTTCAGGGGACGGGGAGGCAGGGGGCGCGGTCCCGGAGGCACTTGCGCTGACGGGTCCGGATACCGGGGCGGTGACGGGCGCAGATGGGGGCGGTGACGCCGTCGGCGCCCCCTGAAGCAGCACGACCGCGGCACCGGCGGCCAGAAGCAGCGCAACCACCACGGCCGCGATCACCAACAGCCGGCGGCGGCCCGCGGTCATGGACCCCATGTTTCACCTTGGCACCACGCACTACGGCAGGCTAGGGCTCAAAGGCCCCGCCCGTGCCGCAGCCTAGGAGGCCGCCGGAATCAGGCCGTCCGCACGGTACCGGTCGAACAGCTGCAGGAAGGCGTCTTCCGTGCGGCGGTACCCGGTGAAACCGGCGAGCCGACTCTTGCTCATGTCCGTGACCACCTCGAGGTTCCGGCCCAGGTCGCCGTCCGTGTGCCACCAGGAGGCGACCTGCGCGAGGTCGGGTTCGGCCAGCCCATGGCGGGCGGCGATGGCCGACCACACGCCTTCCATGCCGCGCATTTGCTGCTCCAACGGCCGCGGTTCGTTGCTGTAACCTACCGGCTCGACCCCGAAGTAGTCGGCCAGCGCAGGCCACATGCGCCGCCAGCGGAAGACATCGCCGTTGACGATGTTGTAGGCCTGGTCGCCAACGTTGTCCGCTGTGGCCGCCCAGATCATGTGGTCCGCCAGCAGTCCGCTGTCGGTCATGTCCGTGAGGCTGTTCCACTGCGTCTCGGAGCCCGGGAAGATGAACGGTTGGCCCAGGTCCTTACAGATGGATGCCTGAACGGCGAGGGTGAGCCCCATGTTCATGGCGTTCCCGACCGCATGTCCGATCACCGTATGCGCCCGGTGCACGGACCAGCCAAAGCCCTGCTTCGCGGCCGCAGCCCACAACTCGTCTTCCTGGGCGTAGTAGAAGTTCGGCGTCGGCAGCCTCGGCTCGCTCTCCCGAAAGGGGGTGTCCGGCATTTCCCCGGCCGCATA
Organism: Arthrobacter sp. 01L42; assembly: GCF_056400005.1. NCBI lineage: Bacteria > Bacillati > Actinomycetota > Actinomycetes > Micrococcales > Micrococcaceae > Arthrobacter > Arthrobacter sp. 01L42. The sequence goes on from NZ_JBFTSL010000007.1 coordinate 41,852, forward strand.
CGCCTCAAACGGGCCCAGATAGTGCTTCAGCCCGGTCATGAGGGCCACGTGCTTCACAGGCTTGCCGTTGAGGCTGGCGAGGACGTTCCGCAGCATGCCCGCGTTTGTGTCGATGTTCTCTTGTTCGGTCTTCCGCCTGGACCAGGCGGTGTAGAACACATGGGTGGGCGAAACACCTGCCAGGGCCTCTCGCAGGTTCTCCACGGATGTCAGGTCCGCGCTCACATGGCGCACGTCACGGCGGCGGAGGGGATTGCGGGAGAGCCCCACCACGTCCCAGCCCTCCTCGGCGAGCCTGTCCACCAGGGCGGATCCGGCAATTCCGCTTGCCCCCACCACCAGGGCGGTCCGGGTGTCGACGGTCTCTGAACTGCTTCGCACGTCATTCCTCCTGGCATCGCTTGTGCTGCGCCGCGCCCATTGCATGTATCGGGTCCCTGCGCGCCGGCCCGCTTGATCGGGACGGATGCTCTTCCAGCCTCTCATGCCGGGGTCCGGGGACGGTCCGGGAGGCCGTCCCGGCAAGCCGGTCGCGGCCGCGCAGTAGGATTCAGGGAGACGCCAAAACTGATACGAAGCTAAGGCGGAACATCCGTGAAATTCGTAGTCCGGTATCCGCTCGTGGCCGGGACCCTCGTCGTCCTGCTGGCGGTGCTGGTCTTGCTGTTCTCCGGGCAGGAAGGCATAGCCCGGGCCGCTGCGAGCGTCTATGCCCTGGCCGTGGCGGCCTACCTCGCCGTCGGGATGGCGCGCCGGCTCGCAGGCGGCCAGTTCGGCATCGACATCCTGGCCGTCACCGCAATCGTCAGCACCGTGCTGGTGGGCGAGTACGTCGCCTCGATGATCGTCGTACTCATGCTTGCGGGCGGCACTGCCCTTGAGGACTACGCCGCCGGCAGGGCCAAGGGCGAACTCACCGCATTGCTCGAACGCGTCCCGCAGACGGCCCACCGGGAGCGCAACGGCTCTGCCGCCGTCGGAGACCACACAGCCGGCTCTCCCGCCGCCGGAACCCACACAGCCGGAACCCCAACGGAGAGCCAACACGAGGACGTGGCGGCCGCCGACGTCGAGATCGGGGACGTCCTGCTGGTCAGGCCCGGCGAGGTGGTCCCGCTGGACGGCGTCCTGCTCTCCGAGTCCGGCTCTTTCGATGAGTCATCGCTCACCGGGGAGAGCCTGCCGGTGGAGCGGTCCGCCGGGGACGGGCTCATGAGCGGTTCGCTGAACGGTGAGGCCGCGGTCCGGATGCGGGTCACGGCGCGCATGGAGGATTCGCAGTACAGCCGGATCGTCGCCCTCGTGCAGGAGGCGGCGGACAGCAAGGCGCCCATGGTCCGGCTCGCTGACCGCTATGCCGTGCCGTTCACGGCCCTCGCGTACGTGCTCGGCGCCGTGGGCTGGATCATCAGCGGCAGCCCGGAACGCTTCGCGGAGGTCCTCGTGGTGGCCACGCCGTGCCCCCTGCTGATCGCCGCGCCGGTGGCGTTCCTCGGCGGCATGAGCCGCGCCGCGCACTCCGGTGTCATCGTCAAGTACGCCGGGGTGCTGGAACAGCTGAGCCGGATCAAGACGGCCGCCTTCGACAAGACAGGAACCCTCACGTACGGCCGCCCGTCCCTGCTGCGTATCCGGACCGCCGGGCCCCTCGCAGAGGACGAGGTCCTGCAGTTGGCGGCGTCCGCGGAACAGTATTCCTCACATGTCCTGGCCGCCTCGGTGATGGAGGCCGCCCGGAACCGGGCCCTGCCCTTCGCGGCCGCCACCGAAGCCACCGAATTCGCCACCCACGGGGTCCGCGCCAGGTTCGACGGCCAGGACGTGGTGGTGGGCAAGCCCGCGTTCGTCGCAGAGTGGGCGTCCGGCGTGGTGGAGGCGGGGCTGGCCAGCGGAGAGCTCGCCATCTACGTCGGTGCCGGCGGAAAATTCGTGGGCGCCCTGGTGATGAGCGATCCCATCCGCAAAGAGACCCGCCGCACCCTCGCCGACCTCAAAGCCCTGGGCGTACGCCGAACGGTCATGCTGACCGGTGACGCGCTCGCCACGGCCCGGCACATCGCGGACGAGGCAGGGCTCACCGACGTCCGCGCCGAATGCCTGCCGCGGGACAAGGTCGAGGCCATCAGGTCGCTGCCGGACCGTCCGGTCATGATGGTCGGCGACGGCGTCAACGATGCCCCCGTCCTGGCGGTCGCCGACGTCGGAATCGCCATGGGCGCCCGCGGCTCGACGGCGGCCGGCGAGTCGGCCGACGTCGTGATCATCCTCGATGACCTCTCCAAGGTGGGGACCGCCGTCCGGATCGGTCAACGCACCGTGCAGGTGGCCCTGCAGAGCATCTGGATCGGCATCGGCCTGAGCGTGGCCCTCATGCTGGCCGCGGCCGCGGGCTACGTGCCGGCCATCGCCGGCGCCCTGTCCCAGGAACTGGTGGACCTCGCCACGATCCTCAATGCCCTGCGTTCACTCGGCCCCGGCCGCCACGGCGCCGCCAGCCCGGTGCGGTCCCGGGAAAGCGCGCGGCAGGCCCCGCTACCGGGATGACTATTTCCTGGCTGACTCTGTCTCCGCTGCCGCGACGGCTGACTCAGTCTCCGCTTCCGCGATCCGCGGCACGGTCTTGAGGTAGCTGTCCGGGTTCAGGGAGATCGAGTCGATCCCTTCGCGCACCAGGAACGCGGCGAACTCCGGGTGGTTGCTCGGTCCCTGCCCGCAAATGCCGATCTTGATCCCGGCGGCGTGGGCCTTGCGGATGGCCTCGCTGATCATCGCCATCACGGCCTCGTCCCGCTCATCGAAGAGCGCCGCGAGCTGGCCGGAGTCACGGTCCACACCCAGGACCAGCTGGGTGAGGTCGTTGGAGCCGATCGAGAACCCGTCGAAGCGGGTGGCGAACTTCTCGGCCAGGACCACGTTGGACGGGATTTCGCACATCATGTACACCTGCAGCCCGTTGCTGCCGCGGACCAAACCGTGCTCGGCCATCACGGCCAGGACCTTGTCTGCCTCCTGCGGCGTGCGGCAAAACGGCACCATGACAATCACGTTGGTGAACCCGAGCTTCTCGCGGACCCGTTTGAGCGCGGCGCATTCGAGCGCGAACCCCTCACGGTAACGGGGGTCGTAGTAGCGCGAGGCGCCGCGGAACCCGAGCATGGGATTCTCTTCCGGTTCCTCGAAGGCGGCCCCGCCGAGCAGGTGGGCGTATTCGTTGGTCTTGAAGTCGCTGAGCCGGACAATCACGGGGCGCGGATAATACGGCGCGGCGATCTTGGCGATCCCCAGCGACAGGGCGTCCACGAAGTACTCGGCCGGGTCCGCATACCCCTGCGCCAGCTCCCGGATCTGGCGCGCCTCGGCGGGATCCGTGACCCGTTCCGGGTGGACAAGCGCCATGGGATGGACGCGGATCAGGCTGCTGATGATGAATTCCATCCGGGCAAGCCCGACGCCGTCCGCCGGCAGCCGCCACCACTGGAAGGCCGCGGCCGGGCTGGCGATGTTGACCATGACGGCCGTGCGCGTCGCAGGCAGCGCGCCGAGGTCCACATCTTCGGTTTCGAACGCCAGGGTGCCGTCGTAGACCCGGCCCAGATCACCTTCGGCGCAGGAGATCGTCACGGACCGGCCCTCGGCCAGGACTGCCGTGGCGTTGCCGGTTCCGACGACGGCGGGGACACCCAGCTCGCGGCTGACGATCGCCGCGTGGCTCGTGGGGCCGCCGTGGTCCGTGACGATCCCGGCTGCCCGTTTCATGATGGGCACCCAGTCCGGGTCGGTCATTTCGGTCACGAGGATGGCGCCGTCGCGGAACGCCGCGATGTCCGCCGCGGTCCGGATGACGCAGGCCGTGCCGTGCGCAATCGAGTCGCCGATGGCCGATCCGGTGGCGAGCACGGGCCCCTGTTCCAGCAGGTGGTGGATGGTGAACTGCGGCCCGGTCCGGCGTGACTGGACCGTCTCGGGCCGGGCCTGGACCATGAAAAGTTCCCCGGTCTCGCCGTCCCGGGCCCATTCCATGTCCATGGGCCGGCCGTAGTGGTTTTCGACCGTGACGGCCCAGCGGGCGAGGGCGAGGATCTCGGCGTCGCCCAGCACGAAGGCCCGGCGCTCGGCCTCCGAGGTGTCCACCATCCGGGTGCGGGCGCTCCCGCCGCGGCTGTAGACCATCTTCCGGGCCTTGGAGCCTAGGGATTTCTCGATGATCGGGGTGATGCCCTCCGCGGCCGCGGACTCTGTCAGGAGCGGCTTGAAGACCAGGTACTTGTCCGGATTGATGGTGCCCTGGACGACGGTTTCGCCGAGGCCCCAGGCCGCGCTGATGACGGCGGCCCGGGGAAAGCCCGAGTCGGTATCGATGGAGAACATCACCCCGGATGCCCCGACGTCGGAGCGCACCATCCGCTGGACGCCGATCGAGAGGGCGACGTCCATGTGGTCGAAGCCCTTGACCTCGCGGTAGCTGATGGCCCGGTCCGTGAAGAGTGAGGCGTAACAGCGGCGGCAGGCGTCCAGCAGTTCCCGCTCACCCGCAATGTTCAGGAAGGTCTCCTGCTGCCCGGCGAAGCTCGCGTCCGGGAGATCCTCCGCCGTCGCGCTGCTGCGCACCGCCACGGCGAGCCGGTCCATGCCGGCCCGGTCCCCCAGCGTCCGGTAGTGGGCGCGGATGGCTTCGGCGATGTCGCCGGGGAACTCGCTGGCCAGGAACAGGTCCCGGATGGCCTCGCCGGTGGCGCGCAGCGTGGCGTCCCCGGTCCGGTAGGCGGCAATACGCGATCGCATGGCGGCGTCGATCCCGTTAGCCACGACGAACGAGCGGTACGCGGCGGCTGTGGTGGCGAACCCGTCAGGAACCCGTATCCCCTCGCTCTGGAGGGTCCGGATGAGCTCGCCGAGCGAGGCGTTCTTCCCGCCGACCCGCGGGACGTCGGCCATGCCGATCTCGTCAAACCACATCACGGGCGATTCAGCCATGTCAGTACTCCTGCGGATTGTCGGTGGACCCATACTGCGCGGGACCGGTGTCCCGGGGTCAGGGGCTTTGGACCCGCGCGCCGCCGCCGGCTACTGTGCCGCCTGGGGGAAAGCCTCCTGTTCCCGCGCCGGGCCGGGCGCCGCCGGCGGAACCAGCCCGGCGGCGGCGGACGATCTTGTACAGCCAGTCGGCGAGCAGGACGGCAGGGACGGCGGCCAGCGCCACCGCCAGGCCTCCCGGCGTCGGCGGAGCGTGGCCCAGCAGCGCCGCCAACGGCCCGAGGAACAGGAACACGCACAGCAGCCCCAGCTCGGCCAGCACGGCCCACAGCAGCAGCCTGTTGGTGAACCAGCCCAGCCGCCAGGGCGGGACGGTGGCGCTGCGGCAGGCGAAGGCGTTCGCCAGCTGGGCCAGGACAACCGTGGTGAAGGCCGCGCCGGACGCCGCCAGGAGCACGTCGCTAGCCGGCAGCTCGGCGCCGGGCCGCCACCCCGCACCGAGCAGAACCACCGTAAACGCCGTCATCTCCATCAGCGCCTCGACCGGTCCCAGCAGCCCAAACACCCGAAACATGAGGGCGCGGTCCATCAGGTGCCGGCGCTCGGGCGGCCGCTTCAGCGTCCCCTTGCTTGGCGCCTCGCTGCCCAGGGCCAGGGCGGGCAGCAGGTCGGTGCCGATGTCCAGGGCGAGGATCTGCAGCACGCCCAGCGCCAGTGGGAAGTGGCCGCCGGACAAGGCCCAGATAACGAAGGGCGTGAGCTCGGCGACGTTGTCCGTCAGGTGGTACGTCAGGAAGCGCCGGATGTTCGCGTAGGTGGCACGGCCCTGCTCCACCGCGGCCATGATCGTGGCGAAGTCGTCGTCCAGCAGCACGAGGTCGGCGGCCTCACGGGCGACGTCGGTGCCGCTGCGTCCCATCGCGACCCCGATGTCGGCCTGCTGCAGCGCCGGGCCGTCGTTGACGCCGTCGCCGGTCATGGCCAGGACATGCCCGCGGCCCTGCAGGAGCCGGGCCACGCGGAGCTTCTGTTCCGGCGTCACCCGGCTGACCACCACTCCGTCGCAGTCCAGCAGTGCGGCCAGGACGGCGTCATCGCCGGGCAGGTCCCCTCCCTGCAGCACGGTTTCCGTGGGGCCGAGCAGCCCCGTCTCCCGGGCGATGGCGGCGGCGGTGAAGGCGTGGTCGCCTGTCACCATCGCCACTTTGATTCCTGCGTCGCGGGCCGCTTGGAGTGCCACTTTCACCTCGGTCCGGGGCGGATCGTGCAGGCCCATCAGGCCCAGCAGCGTCAGCCCGGCCTCGACATCCTCCAGCTTGAACGCGGCGCCGGGCGGCCCGGGCAGGCTGCGCTGGGCGACGGCGAGTACCCGCAGGCCACGGGCGGCCATCTCGTCAACCATGTCCATTGCGCGGTTCGAGCCGGGATCCGAAGCCCCGCCGCCGGTGGCCAGACACAGCGGAATCACGGACTCCGGGGCCCCCTTCACGAAGAGGGCGGTGCCGACGATTGCCGACTCCCGCAGCCGGCGGGAGTCGAACGCGAACCGGTGCGACGGCGTCGGCCATTCCGGCTGCTCACCCGGAAGGGCGAGGCGGACGGCGAGCGCGTCGATGGCCGCCTCCATCGGGTCCCCCTCGGCTATCCAGCGGTCTTCGTGGAGGACGGCGCGCCCCACCGAGGCGGCGCGGGCAGCGACACTGAGCCGCCGGGCTTCTTGAAGGCCGCCGCCCGTCATCTCGGCTTCGGGGCCGTAGCCCTGGCCATTGATGGTCAGCAGCCCGGCCGGGGTCCAGACCTCGACGACGTTCATCCGGTTCTGCGTCAGGGTTCCGGTCTTGTCGGTGCAGATGAAGGTCGTGGAGCCGAGGGTCTCCACGGCTTGGAGGTTGCGCACGAGGGCGTTGCGCCTGGACATGCGCTGCGCGCCGACGGCCAGGGAGAGCGTGACGGTCGGCAGCAGGCCCTCGGGGACCAGCGCGACGGCCACCCCGATGGCGAACAGGAAGGCGTCGCGCCAGGAAATGCCGATCACGAGCGAGAGGACGAAGAACAGGGCGCCGATGCCCAGGGCCATGGTGGCGGTGATGCGGACGATTCTTTGCAGTTCCAGCGACAGCGGGCTGGTGGGGGCTTCGACTTTACCTGTCAGGGATGCGATCTCCGCGAGCCGGGTCTGGCCGCCCGTCACCGAGACCACGCCTTCGGCGTGCCCGTTGACCAGGAAGGTCCCGCCGAAGGCGGTGTCGCCGGGGGTTTTGGCGACTGCCTCGCTTTCGCCCGTGAGCATGGACTCGTCCACCTCGCAGCCGGTGGCCAGGGCCAGCCGGAGGTCCGCCGGAACGCGGTCGCCGGCCACCAGCACCACGACGTCGTCCGGCACCAGTTCGGTGGAGTGGACCTTGATGACGCGGCCGTCCCGGCGGACTGACACCATGGCCGGGAGCAGTTCGCGGAGCTTGGCGGCGGCATGCTGGGCCCGCTCCTGCTGGATGTAGGCGAACACCCCGTTGACCAGGATCACCGCCACGATGGCGATGCCCAGTTCCGGCATGCCGGCAATGATCGCGAAGACGGCCGCCACCCAGAGCATGATCGCGAAGAAATGGGTCAGCTCAGCCAAGAGCCTTCGCCAGCCGGGGACCGGACGGGGCTCGGGCAGTTTGTTGGCACCGAATTGCTTCAACCGCCGGGCAGCTTCGTCGGCGCTGAGTCCGGCGACGGCTGACAGCGAGTCCTGCCCCGGCCCGGGATTCACCCCCGCGCTCCGCCCGTCACGGGCGCTGCAGACCGCCGGCCGCCTCCGTCGAAATCGCCGGACATCTGCGGGATCGCCGGAACTTTCCGGCGGTGTGGCGCGGATCCGGCGAACTCGGGGGTAGGGGGCGGCGTCACGTGCGTTAGTCTTCGGCGGCGCTGATCCCGAACTCGCTCTTGAGCCGCACGCGGGCGCCGCGCTCAACCAGTGTGGGTATGTAGGTCCGGATCCGGCCTGCGTTCAGGGCATCGAATTCCTCGCCGACGATCCCGGCGATGTGCCTCCGCGGTACGTGCGGAAACCTGGCAGCCAGACGCTCGACAACCTGATCAATGCTGGGTTCTTTCGCATCGTCCGTCACTTCTTCAGTGTGGAGCGGCCTGGTCCCGGCGTCAATGAATCCTCAGCTGGCAGGCGGCAGCAGGTGGCCCAGGCTCCGCAGGTAGGTGCCAAAGCCGTGGGGCGCCCGGGCATGGGTCCGGCCGGAGGTCATGACCCTGATGCTGTCCGTCGCGGTGACCGTAAAGGCGCGGCTGCGGAGGCTGTGCACCAGGGTCCGGTCTTCTTCGGACGTGACCCGGGCGAACCCTCCGGCGGCAAGATAGGCGGAAGCCCGGACCCCGAAATTCGCGCCATAGATATGGGGGTGGTCCTCGCGGAAGGGGTGGCGTTCGTGCCAGCGCCGGAGCAGCTCAGGGTCCATCCCGGCGGGGTCGGGTTCCACGGAACCCAGCACGGCGTCGGCCCCGGCCTCGGCGAACTCCAGTTGGCGCACCAGCCAGTTCTCCGGCACCCGGGAATCGGCGTCGGTGTTGGCCAGCCAGGTCCGGCCGGCCCAGGGCGGCGGCGTCCAGCGCTGGCCGGGCGGCCGCCGCCGGGTCACGCCGATGCCGGAGGCCCGGACGCCAGCGGCCCGGCTGGCGCCGGCGCTGTGGTAGCTGACCTCCAATGCGCTGAAACGCGGGTCCGAGGCTGCGAAGCCGGCCATGACGGCGGCGGAACCGTCCGTGCAGCTGTCCAGCACCACCGTCACCCGGGTCTCGACGTCGGACCGGACCCTGCGCAGGGCGTCCGCGGACCGCTGAACGGCCTCCAACGCCAGTTCCAGGTGGTCTTCTTCGTTGTTTGCGGGCATGACGACGGCGACCCGGTCGATGCGGTGCCCGCGCGGCAACGGCAACGCCGTCATCGGGGTCACCGCATCCGTTCCGGGCCGCCCAGGCCCGGCACGGCACCCGGTACAGCGTCCGGGGCAAGGAACACCTCGAGCACAAAGTCGCGCTCCTGGTAGGTCCCGCCGCCGGCCCAGCCCAGGTGCCGCCGGGCCGCGGCGTGGACCGCGTCGCCGTCGAGTTCCCAGCCGGAAATGGGGTGCCGCCAGTGGCACAGCGCGAGGGTCCCGCCAGGCATGAGCGAGCCTTGAATCCGGTCGAACAGTCCGGCGAGCTCTGCCGGTGAGAGGTAGTAGCCCACCTCTGAAACCACGATCAGGTCGAACGATCCGTCCGGCCACTCGTTCGGGACGGTCAGGTGTCGCGTCGTCGCCGCGGGCAGGTGCGCGAGCCGCCTGGCGGCACGGGCCAGCGCGGTGCCGCTGGCATCGACGGCGAGGAAGCTTCCGCACCGCGGCGCGAGTTCCACGCTCAGGGTCCCGATGGAGCAGCCGATCTCCAACCCGGACGTGTAGCTGCTGCCGGGCAGCGCGGCGAGCGTGAGGGTGCGTTTGCGCTGCTCGTACCAGCTCGAGGTGTACTGCCAGGGGTCCTCCTCCCGGGCGTGGACGGCATCGAACACGCGCTCCGCGTCGCCCGCGGCGAAGGGCCGCCGGGACCCGCCATCCGCCCCGCCATCGCCCGGGCCGTCGCCCGGTCCATCGCCCGGGCCATCCGCCGGGACGACCGCGGGGTGCCAGGCAAACGTCTCCCAGGTCCGCTCAAAGTGTGTCAGGAAGGCCGGAGGCAGGAGCACCTCGTCGCCCGGCAGCCCGGAGAGCGGGCGCACCTGGGACACATGTGCCGCCATCGCGGCGGCCTTGGCCTCAAGCTCTGCCGGGCGCAGCGGCAGCCGGAACCAGCCGCGCCATGCCCCGCCGTCCGGGTCGCCGGGTCCGGTCAGGCCGGCCGCCCCGGCCGGGCCGCCGCCGGCGTCCGGCGCGCCTGGTGCCGCCCATAACCAGTACCAGATGGGGTATTCGAGGAGGGCGTGGCCCGCCGCGGCGCTGAGCCCGGCGGCAACGGATCCGAGGACGTCGTGGTCGGTGTGTCCATCGGAGCGGTAGGGCGCCACGAGAACCACCTCGTCGGCGGCGCGACCGCACACGGCCGCTGCCTCCCGGACCGCGTCCCGGACGGCGGCCCGGATCTCTTCCCGGTGCCCGGCGAGGTGACCGTCGGGCAGGCCCAGGCACTGCCACGCCACGTTCCCGGCCCCGTTCCCGGCTCCGGAAAGGCGTTTCAGGGCGTCGCCGAACTCCTGCAGCCGGACCGCGGCGAGCTGTTCCGGCGTCGTCGTTGGCGAGCCGGGGTGGGATCCTTCCCCCGCCGTGCACAGCAGCACGCGGACCGTGGCGCCGACGGCGTGCAGCCGGGCCAGCAGCCCGCCAGCCCCGAGCGATTCGTCGTCCGGGTGCGCGGCCAGGACAATGAAGGCCCGGCCGGCGAGCGCCGCGTCATCCAGCGGCAGGTCCGGCAGCCTGGCGGCGGGGCTGCCGGCCCAGGCGGCCTCGGACGTCCCGGCGTCGTTGTGTGTGAAAGTCACCATGGGTTGCTTTCGGCCAGTGCCAGGGCGCCCAGCTGCGCGTCGTCGCGCATCGCGTGGTGCTGGCGGATGTACAGGGCGAGATCGGCCATCCGTTTTCCGTAGCGCTCGTCAAAGGCGAGGGGGGCCGGACCGAGATTTTGGCTCACGAGCGTCTGGACGCGTTCGACGGCGGCGGCCACGCTGCCGCGCACACGCAGGGCTTCCTGCCACGCACCGCGGTCCGAGAGTTCGCCGGCGTCGATCCTTGCGGCCGTGCCGGCCAGGCAGGCGGTGAGGGCGGCCAGCGTGCGGTCAATCTCGCCGAGGTGGGCCAGCGCAATCTGGTCCGGTTCCCGTCCGCCGTCAGCGGCGTGCCGCAGGGAGTCGGCGAAGCTGCGTGCCACGGCGACGGCGCCGCCGAGCCAGCAGGCGGCCACGCCCATGCCGCCCCACGCGAAACCCGGGCGCTGGTAATACCAGCCGGCGCCGCCGAGGGGCACGGCGGGAACGGCCTCGAAGTGGACTGTGCCGCTGGGAATCTCGCGCAGTCCCCGGCTGGTCCACTCCGGATTCGCGAAGCCCACGCCGTTCGCGTGGAGGTCGACGGCGAAGGCGGCCCGGCCTCCGGCCTCCAGATGGGCCGTCAGTACGGCATGGTCCAGTTGGGCGGCGAGCGAGCACCAGGGCTTGGATCCCTGCAGGATCCAGCCGTCTGCGGATTCCTTGGCTTCAAGCCGCAGGCCGGGCGCCTCGGCGGCGAACACACCCCAGGCCCCCTCGAAGTTGGCATCGTCGGGGTCCGGGCAGTCCCGGCCGTGCCGTGCCGCCTCGTCGCCGGCCTGGGCCAGGATCGCCACGGCATCCAGGTGTGGTTCCAGCACCCGTCCGGCGGCGACATCGACGGCGGTTACGGAGGCCAGAATCTCCCACAGGAACGCGGTCCGGCCGTCCCCGGGTTTGGGCGCCGCCGCCGCGGCCGCCTTGGCCAGCTCCAGCAGCCCCGGCACATCGCGGACGGCGTCCTGCGCCTCGGACAGCAGGGGGCTGATCGTCTCCAGGTCTGCGGCCGCGGAGCTGATCCGGACGGGTAGGGGGTGGTCGGAGATGGGGATCCCGTTCATTTCGGCTGCCTGTGTTCCTTCGGGCTGGGCGGATTCGGGCTGGGCGGATTCGGGCTGGGCCCGGCCACGTGGCTGAAGTCCTGCGCGTCCGCGGCCGCGCCGCCATCACTGGCGCCGTCGACAAGTAATCTAAGCATACTTAGCACTTGGGGGTGGCCGGGGCTTCACGGGGTCGGCTGCCACCGGCGCGTTCGCCCCGGCGGACAGTCTCTTGCGCCTAGCGGACGATCGCGAGGGCGAAGCCGTCCCAGCCTTTCGAACCCACGGTCTGGATCACGGTGCCGTCCAGCCGCGGGTCATCGCCCATCATCTGGAGGGTGCTGATGATTCCGGGGGCGTTGACCGGGTCCATCGACGCGTCCAGCACCGCACCCTCCCACACGACGTTGTCCACCACGATGGTGGTGCCGGGCCGGCCAAGCCGGATGGCCCAGTCCAGGTAGTGCGGGTTGTTTTCCTTGTCGGCATCGATGAACACGAAATCGAAGGGCGGCCCGGCCTCGTTTTCCAGCTCGGGCAGGGTGTCCAGCGCCGCGCCGACCCGGATGTCCACCTTGTGGCCCAGCCCGGCATCGTCAACGTTGGTCCGCGCGACGCGGGCGTGCAGGGGGAGGTATTCACAGGTGACCAGCCGGCCGTCGTCGGGCAGTCCCTGGGCCATCCAGATGGTGCTGAAGCCGGCCAGCGTGCCGATCTCCAGGACGTGGCGGGCACCGGAGAGCTGGACCAGCAGTTTCAGGAGTTTGCCGGCGTTGGGGGCCACTTCGATGGCCGGCATGCCTGCCTCAAGCGCGCTGGTCACGGCGCGCTTGAGTGAACGGTCCGGGCGGACCACCGCGTCGGAGAGGAAGTTCTCGACGGCGACCCAGCCGGGGGCGGACTGATGCTCGATCATGCCCCCAGTGTTCCAGCCGCCCGCGCCCGGCGGTACCCCTGCGGGCGCGCCTTTCCCGCCCGGGTTTCGGCGTGCGGCCCGACTCAGTACACCTAGTTTCCCGGCCGGGCAGGAATCTGCGGGCCGGTCCCGCCGGCGCCCTGCCCGTCGATGGCGTTTTCCAGCCGTTCCACCTTGCCGGTCAGCTCGCCGCTGTAGCCCGGCCGGATGTCCGCCTTGAGGACCAGCGAGACGCGCGAACCGTAGGCGCCCACCGCGTCCGTGGCCCGCTTGACGACGTCCATGACCTGGTCCCACTCGCCCTCGATCTCGGTGAACATGGAACTCGTCCGGTTGGGCAGGCCCGACTCCCGGACGATCCGCACCGCGGCCGCGACGGCGTCGTGGACCGACGCGTCGCCGGGCGCTTGCCCGTTGGCGGGGTCACCGGAGGGTGCTACGGAGAATGCGACCAGCATGTGGTGGTTCCCTTCACTCAGTCAGGACACCGGGGGCGAAAACTTCCGGGCTGTCCGGCACCAGTCTTTCACGCGATTCAAGCCCGGCAGCGGCCGGGCGCACCTCCGCCACCGTCACATAAGTCACTACCCGCCGGTAACAGGTTCGCGCACCCTTCGCGTTGCTACCCTAGGCAAATGAACCGGGCAGTAGACCGCAGGCCGCTCCGCGCAGATGCCGCGCGCAACGTGGACAAAATCATCGCCGCGGCCCGCCAGTGCTTCCGCGAGCACGGCCCCGAGGTGCCGCTGCAGACCATTGCCGTCACCGCCGGCGTGGGTCCCGCCACCCTTTTCCGGAATTTCGCCGACAAGGAAGAGCTGGTGCTCGCTGCCCTGAACCAGCAGCTCCGGCTGCAGGTGGATCCGGCCATCGATGAGGCCCTGGCCGATCCTGACGCCGCCGCAGGGCTCTTTCGGGTCATCGATGCCACGATGCATGTCGCCAGCGAAGAGGCCAACCTGCTGGGAGCCGTCGCGGGCCGGCGCGGGCTGCTGACCGGGATTACGGGTGGCCTGATTGAATCCATCGCCGTGCTGCTGGGCCGGGGCCAGGGGCAGGGCACCCTGCGCAGCGATATTTCCATGACGGACATGATCCGCCTGCTGGCCATGCTGATCGGCGTCGTGGACACCATGGAGCCGGGCTCCGACGCGTGGCGCCGGCCCGTGGCGCTGGTTGAGGACGCCATCCGGACGGAGCGGCCGGACCGGGCGTTGCCGCCGCAGGCCCCGCTGACGGGCACCGCGTTCGACGCCGTTCTCGGCTAGCACCCATAAGCGCCGGATCCTGCAGGTGCCCCGACAGTCCGGCGCCCGGCGCTAGTCTTCGGCCGGCTTTTCCTTGGCTTCGAGAAGGTGTTGCTGAAGCTTCTCTTCGGCTTCCCGACGGCGGCGGGACATTTCGCGCATTTCCCGGGTGGACTCAGCCCCGCCGGAAACATACGGCTCGTGCTGCTTGGTGCGCTGATCCTTGCGCGGCTCCGCGGCCTGCTGCTCCGCGGCCTGCTCGTCGGCAGCCTCCCGGCCGGCAGCCGGCAGCTCGCCGTCGTGTTCAGTCATGTTCGAATGCTCCCATGCGATCCCGGCACCAAGTAGGGACTAAAGACCGTTCCGGCGGCACCCACAGCCCATCCGCGCTCCAGCGCGGTCAGGCGTTCCACTGGCGGGTCAGTCCCAGCCGAGCAGCCGGAGCCCGGCGGCCGCGGCCGCGCCGGCGATCACCACCACCAGGAACGGCGCACGCAACCACAAGGCGATGCCCGCCGCCGCCAATGCGCCCAGCCGGGCGTCCAGGACGAGCGACTGGCCGGAGGCGACAGCATTGACCACCGTCAGGGACGCCAGCAGCCCGATTGTCATGGTCCCGGCAATCCTGGACATCCGCGGGTTGCGGAGCAGGCTGGCCGGCACCAGGTAACCGAGCAGCTTCCAGGCGTAGGCGAGCAGGCAGGAGAGCAGCAGCCACATCCAAAGAGTCATGCGTCGTCTCCGGAGCGGTCACCGCGGGATTCGCGGGCCGGGTCGTGGCGGTGGTGCACGTGGTCCTCCGCGTACGGATCGACGTCCGGTTCCAGGCCCTCATCGCTGCGGCCGTGGCTGAACCAGCCGATCCCTGCCGCGACCACGGCGGCGACGAGGATCGGCACTCCCGGGGGCACGAACGGCACGGCCAGCACGGTGGCCAGCGCGCAGACCACCGCGATGGCCACAGGTTCCCTGCCTTTCAGCCGCGGCCAGAGCAGGCCCAGGAAGGCCGCCACGGCGGCGCCGTCCAGTCCCCACTGTTTGGGATCCCCGAGCGCCCCGCCGGCCAGTGCGCCGAGGGCGGTGAACAGGTTCCAGAGGACAAAGACGCCGATTCCGGCGGTCCAGAAGCCGCGTTTCTGCTCGTCGGGGTCCGTCTGCCCTGTGCTGGTGGCGGTGGACTCGTCGATGGTCAGCTGGGCCGCGGCAAACTTCCGCCACCCGCGCGGCTGCAGGAGGGCATTGATCTGCATGCCGTAGATGCCGTTGCGCATGCCCAGCAGCGTCGCGGCGCCCATCGCTGCGACGCCGGACCCGCCTCCGGCCACCACACCGATGAAGGCGAACTGCGAGCCGCCGCTGAACAGCAGCAGGCTCAGTGCCATGGTCTGCCAGAAATCCAGGCCCGAGGTTACGGACAGCGCGCCGAAGGAGACGCCGTAGAGACCGGTGGCGATGCTGATCGACAAACCGATCCGCACCGCCGGTGAGTGCAGGATTTTCACGGGCGCCGGTTCCGCCGCGTCAAAGTCCAGGCCCATGCGATGAGGGGCGCCTGGAGCGGGAGCCGCAGGGTGTGCATGCGTCGCCGGCGCGGCGAGCCCTCCGGCCCGTAGGCTTTGCGCAGGGCATCCACGTGGCCGGCGAGGAAGGCGGCGAACATCGCCGTGACGCAGCCCGCGGCGGCCCTCCGGGTGGCCGGGACCAGGAGCCCGACGGCGGCGGCGGCTTCCAGCAGCCCGCTCACTGCCACCCATTCCTCACGGGACAGGACGGCCAGGGGCCCGTTCGGCTGCTCGCCGGAGTCGTCCCGGCACAGGAAGTCGGGTACCACCGGGTGGAAAAATTCAGGCTCGCGGAAGTGCTTGGCGGCACTGGTGAGCAGCAGCGCGCTCATCGCTGCCGCGGACAGCGTCTGGAGGTCCGGGACGGGCCGGCGAAATGGCATGCAACAACTCAACCACAGCGGCCACGCCGGCCGTAATCCGCCCGGGACGCGGGGATGTAAAGATGTCAGCCCGGGATCCGTGGTGCGGCCAGGCGGCTACCGTGGGGGCCGGCTGTCCGCCATGAGCTGGGAGAGGACCTGGGCGGGCCAGTTGGTGGTGATCTCCTGGATCCCGAGTTTCCGGCACCGTTCGACGTCGTCCTCGGTGTCAACCGTCCACACCCGGCACCGCAGCCCCGAGGCGAGCCAGCGCTGAACGGCCGGGGTGTGCGTGCGGACGTACCCGATGCCGGGGCCGGCAATGCCGGCCCCGGCCGCCGCCAGGATCCGTTCCCCCTCAGCCTGGGCGGCCTTCATCACGTTGGCCAGCGCCCCGCCGGTCAGGGCACCGAGGCCCAGTTCCTCCCGGATGTCCGCCACATTGACGTCATCCACGAGCTGGCAGACGGCCGCGGCCGGTACGGACTCCAGGAGGTGTTTTACGGAGTCGGGGCTAAAGCTCATGAAGGAAACCGTGATGTTCTCCAGCATCGACGTCCGCGGATCCCAGCCCTGGGCCCTCAGGACCTCGAGGGCCCGGTCCTCGAGTCTGAGCTGGTACGGGCTCGGGTGTTTGAACTCGATCGCCAGCCCGATCCCGCGGCCGGCCGCGCGCAGGATGTCGAGCAGGTCCGGCAGGGTCAGGAACTGCCCGGACTTGGCGCCGTAGGCCTCCGGGATCCGGGCTCCCTTCCAGGAGGAGAAGTCCAGTTCCTGGAGTTCTTGCAGCGTCCGGTCGGCCACCTGGCCGGTGCCGTCCGAGGTGCGGTCCAGGGTGGCATCGTGCAGGAGCACCACGTGCTGGTCCCGGGTCAGGTGGACATCGCATTCGACGCCGTCGGCGCCGTCGGCGATTGCCTGCAGGTACGCGGCCCGGGTGTGCTCGGCGAAAGTTCCGCTGGCGCCGCGGTGGGCATAGACCAAAGGCCGGGCGGCGGCAGGCTCATCAGTGGTCATGGTGCCACGTTAGCGGACCGTCCGTTTCCGTGGCGGGCTAGGCTGGGCTCATGCAGGTCAATACTGAGTCAACTTCCCTGACCGGCGCCGCGGGACGTCCGGGCGGCGCCCGGCCGGGCGGTCCCCCCGGACAGCGTTCCGCTGCCTCCAGTGACGTCGAGAAGGCCGCGGCGCTGCGCCGGATGAAGCTCCTGGCCCTCTCGCTGCTGGTCGTCATGGCGGTGATCTTCATCGTCGCGTTCGCCCTGCAGAAGCAGTATCCGGGGTTCGAATACGTCCGCGCCGCGGCCGAGGGCGGCATGGTCGGTGCCCTCGCGGACTGGTTCGCCGTCACGGCCCTGTTCAAGTACCCCATGGGCATCAAGATCCCGCACACCGCGATCATCCCGCGCCGCAAGGACCAGATCGGCGCCTCGCTGGGCGAATTCGTGGAAACCAATTTCCTCTCCGAACAGGTGGTCCAGGAGAAGCTGGCGTCCGCAGACATTGCGCGCAAGGCCGGCGCCTGGCTGTCCAGCCCCGGCGGCCCGGACCGGGTCGCCAAGGAGGGTGCCGCCGTCATCCGCGGCGCGTTCAAGGTCCTCAACGACGACGACGTCCAGGCCGTGATCGAGTCCATGGTCCGCAAGCACCTGCTCACCCCGCCGTGGGGGCCGCCGGTGGGCCGCCTCGCCGAGCGGATTTTCGACGACGGGCACCACCATGCGCTGGTGGACCTAATGGTGGACCGCACCGTGGACTGGGTGCGGGACAACCAGGAGACGGTCAACAGGCTGGTCACCGACCGGTCCCCGACGTGGGTGCCCTCGTTCGTGGACGGGCTGGTGGGCGACAAGGTGTACGTGGAGATCCTCAAGTTCACCCGCGCCGTGCAGTCCGACCCGCAGCACCAGGTCCGCCTCTCGATCGACAAGTACCTCAAGGAACTCGCGCAGGACCTGCAGCATGATCCTGTCATGATCGCCCGCGCCGAGGGCATCAAGGCCCAAGTGCTCGGCGACCCGGAGGTCCGCGAGCTCGCCTCCCGCACCTGGGACACCATCAAGACGGCCCTGCTCACCGCCGTCGATGACCCGCACAGCGAACTGACCGTCAAGTTCAAGGCGGCCGTGCATGACTTCGGCACCCGGCTGCTGGTCGATCCCGAGCTCGCCGGCAAGGTGAACGCCTGGATCGGCGACGCGGCCGGCTACCTCGTGAAGACCTACCGCTCGGACATCGCGGGCGTCATCACGGACACCGTGGCCCGCTGGGATGCCGACGAGACGTCGCAGAAGATCGAGCTGCAGGTCGGCAGGGACCTGCAGTTCATCCGGATCAACGGCACAGTGGTGGGCGCCCTGGCCGGGCTGGCCATCTTTACGCTGGCCACCCTCCTGTTCGGCTAGCCGGGCCCCGCTCCGCGGCACGGGCTAGGCGGCCGCGACCTTGGCCTTGGTCCGGCCGTGCATGGCGAAGATGGTGAAGGCCAGCGCCGCGAGCGCGGTCACGACGAGCAGCAGCAGCCCGATCGCGTAGCTGTGCGCCGCGGCGTCATAGGTGGCGCCCATGATCAGCGGCGGGAAGTAGCCGCCCAGGCCGCCGGCCGCGCTGACCACCCCGCTGATGCTGCCGACCTTGCCCTCCGGCGCGAGGACCCCCACCCAGGCGAATACCCCGCCCGTGCCCAGGCCCAGCGCCGCCGCCATGGCGACGAACGTCAGGCCGGCGGGGACGTCGCCGTCGGGTTGCAGGTTCACCACCCAGGCAAGGACGGCGACGCCGGCGAGGGCAGCGATCACCACTGGCTTGGGACCGATCTTGTCGGCGAGTACGCCGCCCACCGGCCGCGCCAGCACGGCGGCGAGCGCAAACCCCGCGGTACGGGCGCCGGCCGCGCTGGGATCGAAGCTGTACACATCCCGGAGGTACGTGGGCAGATACGTGGCGAAGGAAACGAAGCCACCGAAGAGGACTGCGTAGAGGAAGCACAGCTTCCACGTGACCGGGGTCTTCGCGGCGTCGATCAGCTTGGGCATCACGGGCGCGTTGCTGCGGGTCCAGCCCGGCGCCTCCTTCAATCGGAACCAGATGATGGCGGCCATGACCGCCAGAATCGCGGCGATCAGCAGGTGGGTGGGAACGTAGCCGATGGCGGCGACAAGCCGGGGGTTCAGGAAAGCGGCCAGGGCCGTTCCGCCCATGCCCGCGCCGAAGACGCCGGTGGCGAAACCCCGCCGGGCGGGCTCGTACCAAGCGCTGACAAAGGGGATCCCGACGGCGAAGACGGTTCCGGCGACCCCCAGCAGCACGCCGGCAGCCAGCACCAGGGCGAAGGAGTCGAGGCTGCCGCCGACGGCCACCAGCAGGATCGGGACGATGGAGGCCAGCAGGACAAAAGTGAACATGGCGCGGCCGCCGTACTTGTCCGTCAAGGCGCCGACGACGATCCGCCCCAGCGAGCCGACGAAGACGGGCATGGCCACGAGCACACCGGTGGTGGCCGGATTGAGGTGCAGATGCTGGGTGTAGAACGCGCTCAGCGTGGCGATGGAGTTCCAGGCCCAGAAGCACACCACGGAGGTCGAGGTGGCGAGCGTCAGATTGAGCGCCCGGCCCGCAGGGGCGGCGACGGGCGGGGACACTGCTCCGGCCACGGCGGTCTCCTTCCTGGTTCAGCAAAGCGGTTCAGCAAAGCGGTTCAGCAAAGCAGCTTCAGCGATGGCACCGGGTCACCGGTTCCTGGTGTCCCGGTCCCGGGTTCCGACGGCGGACCAGCCCCGCCGGGCGCCGGCCGTGGAGCTCCGGGCGCCGGCGGCGTCCCGGTCCCGGGAGCGGTAGACGATGTAGGGGCGGAAGAGGTAGTGGAACGGGGCCGTGAAGGCGTGGACCAGGCGCGTGAACGGCCAGATCACGAACAGCGCCATGCCTACCAGGGTGTGCAGGTGGAAGGAGAACGGCGCCGCGGCCATCGCCGCGATGTCGGGCTGGAAGATGAACAGCGAGCGGAACCACGGGGCCACGGTCTCGCGGTAATTGTGCCCGTGCTCGCCCTCGAAGACACTCGCCAAGGTGGTCCACAGCCCGAACACGATGGCCGCGGTGAGCACCACGTACATGGTCTTGTCATTGCCGGTGGTGGCCATGAAGACCGGCCCGGTGGTCCGGCGGCGGTAGATCAGCAGGAGGATCCCGCCCAGCGTTCCGACCCCGGCGATCCCGCCGACCAGCAGGGCGTTGAAATGGTAGAACTCCTGGCTCATCCCGGCCGCCTGGGTCCACGCCATCGGAATGACCAGGCCGAAGAAGTGACCGGCGATCACGGCGAGCAGGCCAAAGTGAAACAACGGGGACGCAATCCTCAACAGCCTGGACTCATAGAGCTGGGAAGACCTCGTGGTCCAGCCGAACTGGTCGTACTTGTAGCGCCAGAGAAGTCCGCCGACCAAAACCACCACCATGACGTACGGCAGCACGCCCCACAGCACGATGTCCAGTGCGGTGAGTCCGACGGCGGATCCGGGTTCCGCTTCGAATGCCAGCATGCTCAGGCCCCCTTCACGGGCAGCAGGCGCGGATCGTACGGGTCCAGGCCCACGGCCTCCGTGGGCGGGCCGTAGCCGGCCATCCGCATGACGGCCTGCTCGTCCGCCGGGGATTTCCCGGGCAGCGTGGCGCAGACGGCCTGCAGGATCCGGGCGTGCGGCAGCTGGTCCCGGAGCAGCCCGAAGCGGAGCATCTCCAGGCTCGCCCGGAAGCGCGTCAGCAGTTCGCGGCCGGCCTCGAGGTCCACCAGCGCGGCGTATTCGAGGACCATCGGGAGGTAGTCGGGCAGTTCGCCGTGGGTGTCCACCAGGATGTCGCTTTGCCGGTAGGTCTTCTTGAAGTTGCCCAGAACCTCGCCGCGGCGCCGGGTGTCCCCATCAGTCCAGTAGGACAGGTGCAGGGCGTGGCGCTTTCCGAGGTCGAACTCGCGCACGTACTGGGACTGGAGCTGGATCGGCGGCGTGGACTCCAGCTGGTCCAGGACCGCAACGAAGTCCGCCGTGGCGCCGGGGAACTCGGCCAGCGCGGCCCGCATCAGCGGGACCCGGCCGGTCAGTTCCTCGTCAGGGTAGGACAGGCACCAGGCCGCGGCGAGGTAGAGGACCTGCTGGCGGCGGGTCATGGCTGCTCCCCCGCCGGAGGGGATTCCGCGGGGCCTGCCGGTTTCGGCGGCGGCGGTTCCGCCGGAGGCGGTTTTTCCGGAAGCAACGCCTTTTCCGGAAAAAGCCCGGAGGGTGCTCCGGTGCCGTCCCAGTTCAGCAGGTTCACCCTGCCGCGCAGGGTGGTTTCGCCGGGCGCGGTGCCGGAGGTCTGCCGGTCCCGGAGGGCGTTGAAGGTTTCCACCGCCACGGGGACGGGCCGGCCGCTGGCTTCGCCGAAGTGGGCGGTATCCTGCATGCCGGGGCCGCCCTCGAAGTCGAGCGAACAGCCCATTTCCTCGAGGTCGTGGGCCTGTTCCACGTGGGCCTTGGGGATGACGTAGCGCTCCTCGTATTTCGCGATCGCCATCAGCCGGTACATCTCGTACATGCTCTGGCTGTCCATCCCCACGGCCTCCGGGATGGCGTCGTCCGGGTCGTTGCCGAGGCTGATGCCGCGCATGAAGGAGCGCATGGCGGCGAGCTTCTTCAGCACCGCGGTGACCCGGTCCGCGTCGCCGGCGGTGAAGAGTTCAGCGAGGTATTCCACCGGGATGCGCAGCGCGTCGATGGCGCCGAAAAGGTTGCCGGTGTCCTCGCCGTCGTGGCCTTGGTCGCGCAGCAGGTCCACCACGGGTGAGAGCGGCGGCACGTACCAGACCATCGGCATGGTCCGGTATTCCGGGTGCAGCGGCAGCGCCACCTTGTAGACCTTGGCCAGGGCGTAGACCGGCGAGCGCCCGGCGGCGTCGATCCAGTCTTCGGGGATGCCCTGGGCCCGGGCCTCAGCCTGGACGGCGGGGTCGTTCGGGTCCAGCAGCACGTCCATCTGGGCGTCGTAGAGTTCCCGGGGGTCCGTGACGGCGGCCGCCGCGGTGACGGCGTCGGCGTCGTACAGGAACAGCCCCAGGTACCGCAACCGGCCCACGCAGGTCTCGGAGCAGACTGTCGGGAGCCCCACCTCCACCCGCGGGTAGCAGAAGGTGCACTTCTCGGCCTTGCCGGTCTTGTGGTTGAAGTAGATCTTCTTGTAGGGGCAACCGGTGACGCACTGGCGCCAGCCGCGGCATTTGTCCTGGTCCACCAGCACAATCCCGTCCTCCACCCGCTTGTAGATCGCGCCGGAGGGGCAGGAGGCCATGCAGGACGGGTTCAGGCAGTGCTCGCAGATCCGCGGCAGGTAGAACATGAAGGTTTGTTCGTACGCGAACTTGATCTTGTCCTCGGATTCCCGCCGGACCTTCTCCACGATCGGGTCCAGGTGGCCGTTCTCGGCGGAGCCGCCGAGGTCATCGTCCCAGTTCGCGGACCAGGTGATCTTGGTGTCCTCCCCGGTGATCAGGGACTTGGGCCGGGCCACCGGGAAGTCGTCGCCCAGCGGCGCGTCAACGAGGGTCTTGTAGTCGTAGGTCCACGGCTCGTAGTAGTCCTTGAGCTCGGGCTGGACCGGGCTGGCGAAGATCCCGAAGAGCTTCTTGACCCGGCCGCCGGCCTTGAGCACCAGCTTCCCGCGCTTGTTCAGCGCCCAGCCTCCGCGCCACTTCTCCTGGTCCTCGTAGCGGCGCGGATAGCCCTGCCCGGGCCGGGTTTCGACGTTGTTGAAC
Organism: Arthrobacter sp. 01L42; assembly: GCF_056400005.1. Classification (NCBI taxonomy): domain Bacteria; kingdom Bacillati; phylum Actinomycetota; class Actinomycetes; order Micrococcales; family Micrococcaceae; genus Arthrobacter; species Arthrobacter sp. 01L42. The sequence continues at coordinate 64,294 of NZ_JBFTSL010000007.1, forward strand.
CAGACGTATTCGGTGCCGGCACGGTTGGTCCACGCCTGCTTGCAGGTTACGGAACAGGTGTGGCAGCCGATGCATTTGTCCAGGTTCATGACCATGCCCATTTGGGCCATGACACGCATCAGTACTGCACCTCCTGGGAACGACGCCGGACGGTGGCCACCATGTCGCGCTGGTTTCCGGTGGGGCCAAGGTAGTTGAACGCGTAGGCGAGCTGGGCGTAGCCGCCGATCAGGTGCGAGGGCTTGACCAGCAGCCGGGTCACGGAGTTGTGGATGCCTCCGCGCCTCCCGGTGGCCTCGGACTTCGGCACGTCGATGGTGCGTTCCTGCGCGTGGTGGACGTAGACCACACTGGCCGGCATCCGGTGGCTGACGATCGCCCGGGCCACCAGGACGCCGTTGATGTTCAGGCACTCCACCCAGTCGTTGTCCTTGACCTCGATGGCCGCCGCGTCGGCGGGGCTCATCCAGACCGTGGGCCCGCCGCGGGAGAGCGAGAGCATCAGCAGGTTGTCCTGGTATTCGGAGTGGATGGACCATTTGGAATGTGGCGTCAGGTAGCGGACCACCACCTCCATGGACCCGTCCTGGCCGAGCCTGGGTTCGCCGAAGAGCCGGTGCATGTCCAGCGGCGGCCGGTAGATCGGCAGCGCCTCGCCGATGTCCCGGATCCAGTCGTGGTCCAGGAAGAAGTGCATCCGGCCGGTCAGGGTGTGGAAGGGCTTGAGCCGCTCGACGTTGATGGTGAAGGGTGCATAGCGCCGGCCGCCAGTCTCGGAGCCGGACCATTCCGGCGAGGTGATCACCGGAACCGGGCCGGCCTGGGTCTGGGCGAAAGTGATGTATTTTTCCTCGGAGCCCTCGGCCAGGTCCGCCAGTTTCCTCCCGGTGCGGATTTCCAGGTCCTTGAAGCCCTGCACGGCCAGCGCCCCGTTGGTGGTGCCGGAGAACGCCAGGATGGCCTCGGCCATCTTCGCGTCCGTATCGATCGCGGGACGGCCGTCCGCGGCGCCGCCGAGCATCACCCCGTTGGAACGGCTGAGCCGGTCCAACGGGCCGGCAAGTTTGTACGTGACGTTCTTGACCGTGAAGCCCAGTTTGTCCGCCAGCGGCCCGACGGCGGCGAGCTTGTCCGCGATGGCGGTGTAGTCCCGCTCGACGACGGAAAAAATGGGCATGTTCTGACCCGGGACCGCCGGGACGGACATGTCCCGCCAGTCCCGCACAATCCCGCCGGGCTGGGCCAACTGGCCGGGCGTGTCGTGCTGCAGCGGCACGCTCACCAGGTCCCGGCGGACGCCGAGGTGGGTTTTGGCCTGCCGGGAGAACTCCTGGGCCAGCAGGTGGAAGGTGTCGAAGTCCGTCTTGGTCTCCCACGGCGGGTCAATCGCGGGGGTGAAGGCATGCACGAACGGATGCATGTCGGTGGAGGACAGGTCGTGTTTTTCGTACCAGGTGGCGGCCGGGAACACGACGTCGGACAGCAGGGTGGTGGAGGTCATCCGGAAGTCCGCGGAAACCAGCAGGTCGAGCTTTCCTTCGGGCGCCTGCTCATGCCATTTCACATCCTTGGGCTTGAGCCCCTCGGCATGGTCCTGGCCCAGGACATTGTTGTGGGTTCCCAGCAGGTTCCGCAGGAAGTACTCGTTGCCCTTGGCCGATGAGCCGAACAGGTTGGAGCGCCACAGCACGAGGGTCCGAGGCCAGTTTTCCGGGGCGTCCACGTCCTCGATCGCCGGGTTCAGGGTGCGGCTCTTCAGGGCATCGGCGATGTAGCCGGCGGCGTCCGTAGCGGTGCCGGCGGCGACGGCCGCCCCGGCTTCGTCCGCGAGGTCCAGCGGGTTCCGGTCGAACTGCGGGTAAAACGGCATCCAGCCGAGCCGGGCGGACTGGGCGAGGGCATCCGCGGTGTGCATGCCGTCCAGGGCCCCGGTGGAGAGCGGGGACTTCAGCGCATCCGCGGAGTAGCCGTCCTGCCGCCACTGGTCCGTGTGCATGTACCAATAGCCGGTGCCGATCATGGTCCGCGGCGGCCGGGACCAGTCAAGGGCGTTGGCCAGCGACAGCCAGCCGGTGACCGGCCGGGTCTTTTCCTGGCCGACGTAGTGCGCCCAGCCGCCGCCGTTGCGGCCCATGCAGCCGGTCAGCATCACCAGGGCCAGCACCGCCCGGTAGGTGGTGTCGCCGTGGAACCACTGGCAGATCCCGGCGCCCATGATGATCATGGACCGGCCCTTGGACTGTTCGGCGTTGCGGGCGAATTCGCGGGCCACCCGGATGCAGGCCTGCGCCGGGACGGAGGTGATCTCCTCCTGCCAGGCCGGCGTGTAGGGCGTCGCGGCGTCCTGGTAGCCGGCGGCCCAGTCCCCCGGAAGCCCGTCGCGGCCGACCCCGTACTGGGCCAGCATGAGGTCGAAGACGGTGGTGACCAGCTGGCCTTCCACCGCCAGGACGGGCACGCCGCGGCGGAGCACGCTGCCGTCCCCGCCGGCGTCCTCGAAGCACGGCAGCAGGATCTCGGCGCTTTCCGTTGACACTTCCCGGAGGGACAGCGCCGGTTCGATCGCTCCGAGATCCAGGTTCCACTTGCCCTCGCCGCTCTCTGAGTAGCGGAAGCCCATCGAGCCGTTGGGGACCGCCGGCAGCCCGGTCTTCTTGTCGAACACGACGGTGCGGAACGCCGCGTCCTCGGCCAGCGACTCGGCGGGAAGGTCCTTGGCGGTGAGGAACTTGGCCGGGGTGAGGGAGCCGTCGTCGCGCCGTTCGAGACGGACCAGGAACGGCAGGTCGGTGTACCGGCGGACGTAGTCGGCGAAGAACGGCACCTCACGGTCGACGAAGAATTCCTTGAGCATGACGTGCCCCATCGCCATGGCCAGCGCGGCGTCGGTTCCGGCCTGTGCGGGGAGCCATTCGTCGGCGAACTTCGTGTTGTCCGCATAGTCCGGGCTGACCGTGACCACCTTGGTGCCGCGGTACCGCACCTCGGCCATCCAGTGCGCGTCCGGGGTGCGGGTGACGGGGACGTTGGAGCCCCACATCATCAGATACCGGGCGTCCCACCAGTCCCCCGATTCCGGGACGTCGGTCTGGTCCCCGAACACCTGCGGGCTGGCCACGGGGAGGTCGGCGTACCAGTCGTAGAAGGACGTCATCACCCCGCCGATCAGCTGGATGAAGCGGGTTCCCACGGCGTGCGAGACCATGGACATCGCCGGGATGGGCGAGAAGCCGGCGCAGCGGTCCGGGCCGTAGGCCTTGATGGTGTTCACGTGCGCGGCGGCGGCGATTTCGATCGCCTCCTGCCAGGAGACCCGCACCAGGCCGCCCTTGCCGCGGGCGCGCTGGTAGCGGCGGCGCCGCTCGGGGTCGCCCACGACGTCGGCAAAGGCCAGCACCGGGTCATCCAGCCGGGCCTTGGCCTCGCGGTACATCTCGACGAGGACGCCCCGCGCATACGGAAAACGCACCCGGGTGGGTGAGTAGGTGTACCAGGAGAAGGCCGCGCCGCGCGGGCAGCCCCGCGGCTCGTATTCCGGGCTGTCCGGGCCCACGGAGGGGTAGTCGGTCTGCTGGGATTCCCAGGTGATGATGCCGTCCTTGACGTACACCTTCCAGGAGCAGGAGCCGGTGCAGTTCACCCCGTGCGTGGACCGGACCACCTTGTCGTGGCTCCAGCGGTCCCGGTAAAAGATGTCGCCCTTGCGGCCACCCTCGCGGAACACCGCCCTGCCGTCGTCGGTCTGGTCCCATTTCGTAAAGAATCGGCCCAGCTTCAACATTGCATCCGAGGCGGGCCCGTCCAGCCCCGCCGCGTCTCCGGCAGTCATTCCTTCAAGCTAGGGTGCCCCTTCTGGCCGGAACAGGGCCTTAGGACACTGTGGCGGGCCCGGGTCCGGGCGGCCCGGGAGCTGCCCGGCCGGCCCCGCAGTTCAGGGCCCGCGGGTCAGGGCCAGCGGGTCAGGCGAAGCTCTCCAGCTCGACGCCGGCAGCCTCCAGCGCCGCACGGATCGCGGTCGCCGTGGCAACGGAGCCGGGGGTGTCGCCCTCGAGGCACAGCGACTGCGGCTCGATCCGGAGCACCGTGCCGTCGACGGCCTCGATTTCGCCCTTCGTGGCGAGCCTGACCGCCCGCTCGGCAACCTGTCCGGCGTCGAGCATCACCGCCCCCACCTCGGTGCGCGGCACGAGGGTGCCGTCGGGGAAGTAGGCGCGGTCGGCGAAGGCCTCGGAGAAGACGGGGTGCCCGGCTTCCTTGGCGATTTCCAGCAGGGCTGAGCCGGGGAAGCCGAGGACGGGCAGTCCGGGATCGTACGCCTGGATGGCGGCGATCACGGCGGAGGCCTGCTCGCCGTCGTGCACGGTGCGGTCGTAGAGCGCCCCGTGCAGCTTGACGTAGTCCACCGAGGCGCCCACGGCATGGGCGACGCCGTCGAGCGCCCCGAGCTGGTAGAGGACCGCGCCGAAGAGATCGTCAAAGGTCATGTCCAGCGAGCGCAGGCCAAAGCCGGCCAGGTCCGGGTAGCCGATGTGGGCACCGACGTTGACGTCTAGCTCGTACGCCGCCCGGCAGGTGTCCAGCATGGTCACAGGGTCGCCGGCGTGCATCCCGCAGGCCACGCTGGCGCTCGTGACCAGCGGAAACATCGCGGCGTCGGAGCCCTTGGTCCAGGTCCCGAAGGACTCCCCCAGGTCAGTGTTCAGATCCAAAACGTGCCGCCGTCCTTCGTTGAAGTCTTCGGGGCGCCGCCGCCCGGGGCGCCCCCGCCGTGAGCGCCGCCGTCCGGGGCGCCACCATTCGGCTGCGCGTCCAGGGAAGTTTCGTAGAGCGCGGCCGGCCCGGTGGTTTCCGCAAGGGCCTGCAGTTCTCCCGGAATCGTGTCCGGGATGGGCCCGAATGCTTCCTTGGCGTTCGCGACGACCGCATGGCCCATCACCCGGTTGCCCACGCCGCCTACGACGGCGCCGATACCGAAGGGCAGGGCACGGCCCAGCCAGGCTGTGCCCTGGGTCTTGAGCAGGGAGCGCAGGAACATCGTCTGGATCTTGGCCCGCACTGTACCGAAGCCGGCGAGGGGGACGCGGCGGGTGAAGGCCGCGGTCCAGGCCTGGGTGGGCCCCTTGCCCCGGCCCGCCGCTTGTCCGCTCAGCGAACTCAGCAGCTGGGTGCCTTCCTCGCCCAGCATGACCGCCATGACCAGGGTGCTGGCTCTGTCCGGGTCCACCATCCGGATGCCGTGCAGTTCAGCAAGGGCCGTGGAATACAGTGCGGTGGCTTCGAGGAACCCGACTGCTGCGGCGGCCGAGAGACCCAGTGCGGCCGCAGTTCCGACGCCCGGAATCACGGCAGCCCCGCCGACCAGCGCACCGCCGCCGGTAACGGCCAGCAGGTAGTCGCGCTCCAGGATGGCGGCGAGCTGCGCCGCGGTGGCCTGCGGGTGCCTGCGCTGAAGCCTGCGGATATTGGCCAGCACCAGCGGCCGCTGGACTTCAACCGCCCGCAGGAGCACCTTGTGCAGGCCGGGCCGGGGCTGGCCTGCCGCGTCGAACATCGCGCTGTGGGCTGTTTCCTGGGCAATCTTCATTGCCGGGTTGCTGCGCTTGGCCATGATCGCCTCTCGTCGGAACCATAAAACTAAGTGCACTTAACACTACACACGGGCAGGCAGGCGGGGTCGCCGCTGCGCCCCGGAGGGGTCCAGCCCGGCCGCGCGGCTGGCTACTAGACTGGGCCCATGCCCGCCCTGCGAGCCCTCCGCCCCTTCGCGCACCGGGAGTACCGCGTGCTGATCACGGCGCTGGCCATCTCCATCTTCGGTTCCGGGATGTGGGCCGTCGCGATGGTCTACGAGGTGATCCACCTGGGCGGCGGACCGCTGGAGCTTTCGGTCGTGGCCGCGGCGGGCAGCGTCGGGCTGGTGACGTTTCTGCTCGCCGGCGGCATCGCCGCGGACCGCGTGCCCCAGCGGCTCCTGATCATCGCGGTCGAGGGCGCCAACCTCGCCGTCGTTGCCACTGTCAGCGGGCTGGCCCTGGCCGGCTTACTCGAGCTGTGGCATCTCGCGCTGGGGGCCTTCGTGCTCGGCGTCGGGGCTGCGTTCTTCTTCCCCGCCTACTCCGCCATCCTGCCGCGGATCCTGCCGCCTGAGGACCTGCTGGCGGCCAACGGCCTGGAAGGCACCATGCGGCCGCTGTTGCAGCAGGCCGCCGGACCGGCCGTCGCGGGCATCCTGGTGGCGGCCCTGTCCCCCGCCTACGCCGTCACCGGAGTGGCGGCCTGCCATCTGGTGGCCTTCTGCATCCTGAACCTCCTCCACCGCCAGCCCGCGGCGGGAGTCCCGGTCAGCGGCGAGGCTACCGAATCTGGCCAGCCGCGGGCCAAGACGTCCCTGCGCCACGACCTCCGCGAGGGCGTCAGCTACACCGTCCGGACGCCCTGGCTGCTGTGGACCCTGCTCTGGGCCTGCATTTCGGTGCTGTTCCTGATCGGCCCCATCGAGGTCCTGATCCCCTTCGTGGTCCGGGACCAGCTCCGCGGGGACGCGCGCATGTTCGGCTTCCTGCTCGCCATCATGGGCGTGGGCGGTGCCGCAGCCTCGCTGGCCACGGCTTCTTTTCCCCTCCCGCGCCGCTACCTCACCGTGATGATGGTGTCCTGGGGAGCTGGAAGCCTGCCGATCGCCGCCGTCGGAATCATGGACAGTTTCTGGGCCGTGGCCGCCGCCCTCTTCATCTTCGGCGCCACCGGCGGCGTGGGCATGGTGATCTGGGGAACCTTGCTCCAGCGCCGGGTGCCGCCGCATCTGCTGGGCCGCGTCTCGAGCCTGGACTTCTTTGTATCCCTGGCCCTCATGCCGGTCTCCATGGCACTCGCCGGGCCGGCCGCCGAGGTGCTGCCGGTGTGGCTGATCTTCCTCGTCGCCGGGACCGTGTGCCCGGCGATGGCCGTCGTCGCGATGGTCGTGGCGCGGATGCCTGCCGATGAACTGGCCCACCCCCTCGCCGGCGGCGAGGAGCCCACCGGCGGTGAGGAGCCCGCCGGCGGTGAGGAACCCGCCGACGCCCCGGCGCCTGCCGAATCCTCCGGACCAGGGCAGCCCGGCCCAGACCAACGCGGGGTCACCTAGCGCCCATGTCCGGGGGGATCATGGGCGATAGGTGACCCCGCGTTGCTTCGGCGGCGGTTTAGACTGCGGCGCGCACCACCGGGATCGACGACGTCGGAAGGCCGCTGGGGAAGATGGTCGGTTCCGGGACGGTGACGGGCGCCAGCGGGACCCGGACCGGGCCGCCGTCGACCGTGAGCAGTTCCCCGCGCACGTCGACCTCCAGCGGCGCGCCGTCGCGGACGGTCAGGCTGATCGAATCCTGTTCGAGCCCGACGTGCAGGAGCCTGCCCTGGATCTTCAGGTGGAACTCGAGGCCGTCCCATTCGGCAGGCAGCCGGGGGTCGAAGTACGGCACAGCGCCCTGGTCCCGCAGCCCGGCGAAGCCGCTGACCAGCGAGCTCCACACCCCGCCGGTGGAGGCGATGTGGACGCCGTCGATCGTGTTGCCGTGGGTGTCGTCGAGATCGATGAACAGGGCGTGGGTGAAGTGGTCCAGCGCGGCCTTGCCGTAGCCGACCTCGGCCGCCATGATGCCCTGGACGCAGGCGGACAGCGTGGAGTCGCCCGTGGTGATGGGGTCGTAGAAATCGAAGGCGCGGCGCTTTTCCTCGGCGGTGAAGTCCTGCCACTGCAGGAACATGGCCAGCACGGTGTCGGCCTGCTTAAGGACCTGGTGCCGGTAGATCACCAGCGGGTGGAAGTGCAACAGGAGCGGGTACTTGGACCGGGGCGTGGTCCAGTCCCACGGTTCCAGGGTCATGAAGTCGTTGTCCTGGGAATGGACCTGGAGGTCCTCGTCGTAGGGCAGCTGCATGCGGTTGGCTGCCTGCTCCCAGAGCTGGCGTTCGGCGTCGTCGATCTCCGGGTGGTCCAGTGCCGCCGCGGCGCGCAGGTTGAAGCGCGCCATGACGTTCGTGTACAGGTTGTCGTTGACGACGGCGGTGTACTCGTCGGGACCCGTGACGCCGTGGATGTGGAACAGTCCGTCCTTGCCGAAGAAGCCGAGTGAGACCCACATCCGTGCAGTCTCGATCAGCAGATCGGAGCCCAGGGTGGCCTGGAACTCGGTGTCCCCGCTGGCCCACATGTACCGGTTGGTCGCGAAGGCGATCGCGGCGGCGATGTGGAACTGCGCGGTGCCGGCCGCGTAGTAGGCGCTGGCCTCGAGTCCGTTGATGGTGCGCCAGGGGAAGAGGGCGCCGTCGACGCTGAGTTCCTTGGCGCGGATCTTCGCCTCGGGCAGGAGGTCGTGGCGGAATTCCAGGACCTGGCGGGCGTTGCCCGGGTTCGTGTAGGTCAAGTAGGGCAGCAGGTACACCTCCTGGTCCCAGAAGTAGTGGCCGTCGTAGCCGGAGCCGGACACGCCCTTGGCCGGGATGCCGGCCACATCGGCGCAGGCCGTGGCCTGCGCGAGCTGGAAGAGGTTCCAGCGCACGCCCTGCTGGAGCTCGGTCTGGCCCGCAAGGACGATGTCGCTTGTGCTCCAGTAGGCGCGGTAGTGGTCCTCGCTCTCGGTGAAGATCTCGCTGACCGGCTTGAGGCTGGCTTCGGCGTTGTCGGCGAGGTCCTCGGCGGCCTGACCCACGGCGTAGCTGACGCTTTTCTCCAGCACGAACGGTGCGTCCGCGCTGACGGCGAGCACGTAGCGCACGCTGCTGTCGTCCTGGTCCACCTGGGTGTCGAACGGCTGCACGCCGGCCGAGGTCCAGTGATCCACGGCCATCCCGAGCCGCTGCTTGGATTCCGAGGCTTCCCAGGACAGGCGCAGGGAGCCGTCCCCGCCGTCGAGCCGCAGGGGCAGCAGCACACGGCCGGCGTGGCGGCCGGCGCGGCGCGGATCATGGGCGGAGTGGTCCTCCACCGGCTGGTCCTGGCGGTTGATGACCGAGGACGTGACGTCCGCGGAGATATCCCGGTCGGCCGCCACTTCGAGGCTGATGCCCAGCGCCCCGCGGGTTGCGTAACCGACGGCGCGCCGTTCGGTGGTGGTCACGGTCGCGCCGGAACGGCACTGCCAGGTGATCCGGCACTCGTAGATACCCGTGGCGAAATCCACCGAGCGGCGGTAGTCCAGCACGGTGGACTCCTCCAGGCTCAGCGGCTCGCCGTCGATGATGACGGTGAAGTTGTTGGCGTCCGGGACGTAGAGGATCCGCTGGCCGGTGCGGGCGAAGCCGTACGCGTTTTCCGCGTGCTTGATGTCCCAGGTCTCGTGGAAGCCGTTGATGAAGCTGCCCGGAAGTTCGGCGTCCGCGGCACCCCAGTGCGCGCCGCGGATGCCCAGGTGCCCGTTGCCGAGGCTGAACAGCGTCTCCAGGGTGCCGGCATTGCCGGGGAGGTGAACGGTCTCGACCAGCTGCCAGGGATCGTTGGGGAACCGGGCGCGGTCCGAGGTGATGAGAGCCATGGTTTAGGGGGTTCCTTCGGCGGGAGTGGGCAGTGGGCTGGGCGGTGGGGTGAGCGGGCCGGGCTAGAGCAGTTCGGCGAGGTCGTTGACCACGACCGTGGCGCCGGCGTCGAGCAGGGTCTGCCGGCCGGCGCCGCGGTCGACGCCGATCACCGAGCGGAAGTCTCCCGCGCTGCCGGCCTGGACGCCGGAGACGGCGTCCTCCACCACGACGCACTCCTGGCTTGGCAGGCCCAGAAGCCGCGCGGCGTATTCGTAGGTGGCCGGGCTGGGCTTGCCGGGCAGCCCCTCGGCGACGGCGACGACGCCGTCGACCACCACCGGGAAGTAGTCGGACAGGCCGGCAGCCTTCAGCACGGCAGGGGCGTTGCGGGAAGAGGAGACGACGGCGAGCTTGAGCCCGCGGGCCAGCGCGGCCTCAACCAGCCGGACGGAGCCCTCGTACGGCTGGACTCCGCCGGCCTCGACGATGTCGTTGAAGACCTTGTTCTTGCGGTTGCCGAGTCCGTGGACGGTGTCATGTGCGGGCTCGTCGTTCAGCGGGCCCTCGGGCAGCACGATCCCGCGGGAGGCCAGGAAGTCCCGGACGCCGTCAAACCGCGGCTTGCCGTCGATGTGGTCGAAATAGTCGCTCTCACGGTAGGGCTCAGCACCGGGGACCGACGCCAGGAAGCCTTCAAAGAGCTGCTTCCAGGCGTGCTCGTGCACCACGGCGGTGGGGGTCAGGACGCCGTCGAGGTCAAAAAGGATGGCGGTTGCACCGGAGAGCGCACCGGCGAGGCCGGAGGTGTCGGGAACTACAGTCATGAGTCGAGGTCCTTTCAGACGACGGGCAGGCAAGACGGTTTGGTCAAAGCGATGGTCTAAGGCAGGCAGTTCAGGGCTGCTCTGTTGGGGGCCGTTCCGGCGTCGGACGCCGTCCGGATCAGCGTCGGCGCGTGCTGGTGCGCTCTACCAATTTGGTGTCCAGCAGATGGTTCGACGGCGGACTGGCAGGCGGCGTGGCAAGTCCTGAGCGATGAAGTCTTTCAATCAGCAGGTTGGCCGCGAACGCGCCCTGGCCGGCCAGTGGCTGGGCAATTATGGTCAGGCCCAGGAACCAACTCATCTGATGATCGTCTATTCCTATGATGGACACGTTTTCCGGCGCTGACAAACCGAGCTCCCGCATGGCCATGAGCGCACCGCAGGCTGTCTCGTCGCAACCGGCGAAGACCGCGGACGGCATCCCGGGGTTTTCCACAGGCTGCACCATGGCCAGCCGGCCGCCTTCGATGCTGGAGCCGGCGTCGAGCACGAGGTCCGGAGGAGACGGTGCAGATGGGGAGTCCGGGGAGCGCGGGGAGCGCGGGGACGTGCTGGATACTCACGCGCGGGGTATTGGCCTGCGGCACGGGCTCAGCCCTTTCTTCCCCCCGAAGTAGTGGGCCCGGTGTTCATGGCCGAGGTCGATTGTAAGCGCTTACATATTTGGCATGCAAGTGGATGATCCGGAGTTTGGCAGCGGAGCGGGAACGGGCTGGCAGGCCTGCTTGGCCGTGGGTTGGCGGGGCCGGGCGGGCGTCCTGGTCAGCGCCCGGTCAGCGCAGGACGTAGTGCCCTGGTCAGCGCAGGACGTAGTGCCGCAGGAACGCACTGACGTCCACGAGTTCGGCCAGCGAGATCGTGTGGCCCATGCCCGGATAGGTCCTGGCTGTGAGCTGGGTATTCCGGTTCAGCCAAGCCTCGGTGTGCTCGGTAGCGGCGTCGTTGATGACGACGTCGCCCTTGTCCCGGCCCCAAAAGAACGGCGGCCGGGCGGTGAACGATTCACTCATCGCCAGCAGTTCGTTGTCCAGGACAAAACCCGAGAGCCCCACAGCTGCGCGGAATTGTTCCGGCCGGAGCCGCAGGAGCGTGCTGGCCATCGCCATCCCCTGCGAAAATCCGAACAGGCTGACGCTGCTGTGCCGGGCTTTGACCGACTCGATCCAGGCGAAGACCGCGTTCGTGGAGGCGATGACGTCGGCAAAGTCATGGGTGAGGAAATAGTCCAGCAGGAACCAGCCGTAGTGGTCTCCAATGTCCTTGGGTCCACGCAGGGCGGCGCAGCTGAACTCGGGCGGCAGGGAAGCGAACAGCTTGGACATGCGGAATTCGTCCGTGCCGTAGCCGTGCAGCATCACCAGCAGCGGGGTGCCGCCGCGTTCGTGTTCGGGTTTTGACCAGATCACCGTCTCCATTGGCTCAGCCTATCCAGCACCGCCACGCGTCCCGCCCCGCACGGGGCCGCGCTCCGCGGCTTCCGCGGCGGAAACGGACCTCCGCCCCTCGGATCCGTGGCGCATCCGTCCGGAAAAGGCGAGGCTGGCCGAAACCGGCGCCGAAATTTTCCCCGCGGGGCGGAGGGCGCTTCATTGAAACAGTATGAGCGGGGTTGTAGCGTGACGCTGGACAGCATGCTTACCATCATCAGTCCGCCCCCGGGCATCAAGGAGCACGTTATGAGAATCGGTTCCGCAATCTTCCTCATCGCCATCGGCGCCATCCTCGCCTGGGCCGTCGCCCCGGGGCTGATCCCCAATGTGAACCAGGCCATGATCGGCTACATCCTGATGGCGGTCGGCGTGATTGGACTCATCGCTTCTCTCGTCCTCGCCGGCCCCGGACGCGGCCGCACGCGCCGGGTCAGCGAGAGCCGCACGGTAGTGGACCCCAGCACCGGCGAGACCATCACCCGCAATGAGAGCCGCGACGCAGGCATCTGAGATTTCCCCGCACCCACTGAGCGGCGCGGAATCAAACGACCCGGAAGCCGGGCCGGACCTCGAGGTCGGGCCCGGCTTCCGCCATCCCGGCCCACTACCACCACAAGCGCAGCGCATGCCCAGTCCCCGCGGCGGCCCATGGACACATTGCCCAAATGCCCACTCCCCGGCCCGAACACTGGACATGTCCCCCGGCAGCAGGCCCGCAACCACCACAACCGCAGCGCATGCCCAGTCCCCGCGGCGGCCCATGGACACATTCCCCAAATGCCCACTCCCCGGTCCGAACACTGGACATGTCCCCAGGCGCCAGGCCCGCAACCACCACAACCGCAGCGCATGCCCAGTCCCCGCGGCGGCCCATAGACACATTGCCCAAATGCCCACTCCCCGGTCCGAACACTGGACATGTCCCCAGACGCCCGGCCCCAACACTGGACATGTCCCGCGGCGAAAGCCCACCCTTCTGCGTTCATGTGGTTTTTCATTGACAAACCAACAAGAACAAAGATAAAGTCAAATAATTCCACTTCATGTGACGGGAGTCACCGAAGCGGCCAGGGCGCAATTCCAGCTCAACGCACGGCAAGAACAAGAACCAAGTCAGACGCAGTACGCAATGGAGGGTAAGTGTTCGCCGAAGAACGCCAGCAGCTGATCGTGGGGCTCATCTACGCCAGCGGCCGGGCCAGTGTCACGGACCTGGCCGAGCGCTTCAGCATCACCACCGAAACCATCCGCCGGGACCTCGCCGCCCTGGAAGCCTCCGGCAGCGTGCGCCGGGTGCACGGCGGCGCGGTCTCCCCGGACCGCTTCAGCACCACGGAAGAAAGCATCCTGGAGCGGACCGTCCAGCGGCAGCCCGAGAAGACCCGGATCGCCGAGGCCGCCTTGGCCCTCATTCCCCAGGGCCTCACCGGCAGCATCCTGATCGACGCCGGCTCCACCACGGAGGCCCTCGCCGAACTCCTGTCCGCCCGGGCCGCCGGAGCCGCCGCGCAGGGCACCGTTGCGGCGTCCGGGTCCGACGCCGAACTCGTCGTCATCACCCACTCCCTGCCCATCGCATCCCGGCTGTCCGGCGGACCCGGGATCGCCCTGCACCTGCTCGGCGGCAAGGTCCGCGGCCTGACCCAGGCCGCCGTCGGCCAGTCCACGGTGGAAGCCGCCCGCCGGATCCGCCCGGACATCGCCTTCATCGGCACCAACGGCATCCATGCAGCCTTCGGGCTGAGCACACCCGATCCTGAAGAAGCCGCCGTCAAGGCTGCCTTCGTCCAATCAGCGCGCCGCATTGTGGTGCTGGCTGACTCCTCCAAGCTGGACGCGGAAACGCTGGTCCAGTTCGCCTCGTTGAAAGATCTGGACACCGTGATCACAGACTCGCAACCCAGCCGGGAACTCGCCGACGCCCTTGCGGAAGCCGGAGTGGAGGTGGTGGTCGCGTGATTGTCACCCTCACCGCCAACCCCAGCCTGGACCGCACCGTGGCGCTGCCCGGCCCCCTCCTCCGCGGGGAAGTTCAGCGGGCCATCTCCGTCCGCCAGGAATCCGGCGGCAAGGGAGTCAACGTCTCCCGCGCCCTCGTCGCGTCGGGGCTGAAGACAGTCGCCGTTCTCCCCGGCGCCGAGGCCGACCCCGTCCTCACCGGCCTGCGGGAGACCGACGTTCCGTTCGCGGCCCTCCCGATTGGCGAGCCGCTGCGCAGCAACGTGGCCCTCACCGAGCCCGGCGGCGTCACCACCAAGATCAATGAACCCGGACCGGCCCTCAGCGAGGAGCAGCAGGAGGCCCTGATCAGCCTGCTGCTGGACCACGCCCGCGGTGCCGCCTGGGTAGTCCTGGCCGGCTCGCTCCCACCCGGGGTCCCGGCCGACTTCTACGCGACCGTCACCCGGCGGCTGCGGTCCATGTTCGACGGCGAGGCCGCACCACGGGTCGCCGTCGATTCATCCGGCGAACCCCTCGCCGCAGCGGTCTCCGGCGACACCTCGGGAAAGCCGGACCTCTTGAAACCCAACGCCGAGGAACTGGTGGAACTGGCTGCCGCAGCCGGTTTCGCCACGAACAAGTCCGCCGAGGAGCTCGAAGCGGACCCGGAGGCTGCAGCAGCCGCCGCCTCCGCCGTCGTGCGCTCCGGAGTGGGTGCCGTACTGGCCACCCTCGGCTCCAAGGGTGCCGTTCTTGTGACGGCCGACGGCGCGTGGCTGGCCACGCACCCGCCGGTCACCGCGGTCAGCACTGTCGGCGCCGGCGATTCCTCGCTGGCCGGATACCTGCTCGCATCCAGCCAGGGCGCCGCCCCGGTCGATTGCCTCCGACAGGCGGTGGCCCATGGTGCCGCCGCCGCTTCCCTGCCTGGCTCCACTGTCCCGGCAGTCAACCAAACCACCCCTGATGCCGTAACCATCACGGCCCTCCGGAAGGATTGACAGTGACACAGCTCATTACCACCGAACTGGTCGAGCTCGACCAGAATCTGGGCAGCTCGCCCGAGGACGTGATCCGGCATCTGGCAGGCAGGGTTGCAGCCACCGGACGCGCCACCGAGGCCGAAGGGCTTTTCGCCGATGCCTTCGCCCGGGAATCCAAGACCGCCACGGGCGTCCCGGGCGGCATCGCGATCCCGCACTGCCGCTCGACGGCGGTCACCGAACCCACGCTGGCGATGGCGCGGCTGTCCCAGCCGGTAGACTTCGGCGCCAAGGACGGGCCCGCTGACATCATCTTCTTCATCGCCGCTCCTGAGGGCGCGGACCAGGACCACTTGAAGCTGCTTTCGAAGCTGGCGCGGTCGCTGATCAAGAAGGACTTCACAGCCAGCCTGCGCGCCGCGACCTCCGAGGCGGAAATTGTCGACCTCGTCGACGCCGCCCTGGCGGACAAGCCGGCCGCCCACACCGCTGCCGAAGCGACCGGCGCCGCATCCGCGGCCGGCGCCTCAGCCGCGGCGGCCGCAACCGGTGAAGGTGCCGGCGCGGCGAAGGCCAAGGGGCCCAAGCGCCTCGTCGCCGTCACCGCGTGCCCCACCGGCATCGCCCACACCTACATGGCCGCCGACTCGCTAGTCGCCGCGGCCAAGGAAGTCGGCGTGGACCTGCAGGTCGAAACCCAGGGATCCTCCGGCGCCAAGGCACTTGACCCCGCCGTGATCGCCGCCGCCGATGCCGTGATCTTTGCAGTGGACGTGGACGTGCGCGGCAAGGAGCGCTTCGCCGGCATGCCGGTGATCAACGCGCCGGTCAAGCGCGGTATCGACGAACCGGACAAGATGGTCGCCGAGGCACTCGCCGCAGCGGACAACCCGCACGCCCACCGCGTGCCCCACTTCGGCGCCGAGGAGCAGGCTGAGATGGCCGCCGAGGAAAAGAGTGAGCACATTGGCACGAAGCTGAAGAAGGCCCTCCTGACCGGTGTCAGCTACATGATCCCGTTCGTGGCTGGCGGCGGTCTGCTGATCGCCCTCGGCTTCCTGCTGGGTGGCTACAACATCACCGCCTTCGCGGACAAGATCCTGGCGGAGAACAGCCTCACGAACTTGCCCACCGCGTACCCGGAGCTGGCCTGGGGCCCGCTGGGCGCCTACCTGGGGGCCGTGCTCTTCAAGATCGGCGCCCTGTCCCTGGGCTTCCTCGTACCCGCGCTGGCCGGCTACATCGCCTACGCCATTGCTGACCGGCCCGGCATCGCCCCGGGCTTCGTTTCCGGCGCCGTTGCCGTCTTCATGGGTGCCGGGTTCCTCGGCGGCATCGTGGGCGGCCTGATCGCCGGCTACGTGGCCCATTCGATCGGCAAGCTTAAAGTGGCCCGCTGGCTGCGCGGCCTGATGCCGGTGGTCGTTATCCCGCTCGTGGCGTCGCTCGCGGCGTCGGGCCTGTTGTTCGTGTTCCTGGGCGCTTACATCGCCCGGGTCACTGTCGGGCTCAACGAGTTCCTGTCCGGCCTCACCGGTGCCAGCGCCATCGCCCTGGGCGTCATCCTGGGCCTGATGATGTGCTTCGACCTCGGCGGTCCCGTCAACAAGGTTGCCTATTCCTTCGCAGTCGCCGGCCTGGGCGCAGCCTCCATCACCAACCAGGCCCCGTGGCAGATCATGGCGGCCGTCATGGCCGCCGGCATGGTCCCGCCGCTGGCCATGGCGTTGGCCGCGACCGTGCTGAACAAGAGGCTCTTCAGCCTTGCGGAACAGGAAAACGGCAAGGCTGCCTGGCTGCTGGGGGCCTCCTTCATCACCGAAGGCGCCATCCCGTTCGCCGCCGCGGACCCGCTCCGCGTCATCCCCGCCAGCATGCTCGGCGGCGCCGTGACCGGTGCCATCTCGATGGCGGCCGGCGTGGGCTCGAAGGCCCCGCACGGCGGAATCTTCGTCTTCTTCGCGATCGATTCGTTCCTGTGGTTCTGCATCGCCATTGCGGCCGGTACCGTTGTCGGCGCCTTCGCCGTGATCGGGCTCAAGCGCTGGGCAGTCAAGAAGCCGGTTGATACGGTGGAAACGGTTCCCGTAGCCGCCTGAACCGGGACGATTTTCCAAGCAGATACTCACAGCTGACAAACACCCAAGCTGACTTCAAGGAGCAGAAATGACCGAACGTAACGCCACCATTGCCAGCCGGGTCGGGCTGCACGCCCGTCCGGCCGCCATCTTCGCCGAGGCTGCAGGCGAGTTCGACAACCTCGAGATCACGATTGCCCGGCTGGGCGAGCCCGAGGACGAGGCGATGGACGCCGCCAGCATCCTGTCGCTGATGAGCCTCGGCGCATCGCACGGCGAAGTTGTGGTGTTGCGTGCCGAAGGTGAGGGCGCCGACGCCGCACTTGACCGCCTCGTGCAGATCCTTGAGACGGATCACGACGCCGAATAGCCCCACCTTCCGGCCCCGCGCCGGAACACCGGCAACTTCAGTTGGCCCGGCCGGCCCCGATCAGGGGCCGGCCGGGCCTTCGCGTTGCCTGCCGCTTCGTTCAGAAGCAACGCGGGGTCATTTACGGCCCATTCCGGTGGGGAACTTGGGCGCTAAGTGACCCCGCGTTGCTCTGGCGACGGACCGTCGGGGCAACTTTTATAAGCGGCCTTAGCAAATGCTTGTCACGGCCCCGCGGCGCGGCTAGTTTGGAATCCCCCGCGGCACCGACCGCGGGACGCCGCCCAGGTGGTTCCCGGCCGAAGGAGATGATCGCGCAGCCATGCCAACGACGAAAGGCGAGCCACAAGGCTCAGAGAGCCCCAGCATCAAGGACCCCGAGCTCTATGAGAAGTTGCTCGAGGACGGCGCCTCCAAGCAAAAAGCCGCCAGGATCTCCAACGCCGCCGCCAAGCGGGGCCGTTCCTCGGTCGGCCGCAAGGGCGGCAAGGCCGGAGACTACGAGGACTGGACAGTGCCGCAGCTGAAGGCACGCGCCAAGGAGATCGGCCTCAAAGGTTACTCGGCCAAGAAGAAGAGCGAGCTCATCTCCACCCTGCGGAACTCCTGATTAACGTGCACGACGGCGCCAGCCGGCATCCGGGCTCAGGCACGCTTTCGCGCCGTCTTCGACGCCGTCACTTTAGGCGCCGCTTCAGTCTTGGAAGCCGCCGCAGTCTTGGAACCAGTCCTGGTTGCCGCCGTCTTGGCGGCCGTGGATTTAGTGCCCGTGGACTTGGCTGCCGCCGTCTTGGCGGAGGTCCTCGGGGCGGCCTTGGCAGCAGAACCGGAGCCCCCGGCAGGAGTCTCCGCCGGCCCGCCGCCGCGCTTTTTCTCGATGCTGCGCTTGAGTGCTTCCATCAGGTCGATAACTTCGCCCTCGCCGGCCTCGGCGGGGGCGCCGAAGGTCTCCTCCGTGTCCAGCGACTCCCCCTTGTCCAGCTTGGCCTCAATCAGCTGACGCAACTGCTCCTGGTAATCATCCGTGAACTGGTCCGGCTCAAAGTCGGAGGCCATCGAGTCAACCAGGGCCGCGGACATCTCGCGTTCCTGCGCCGAGATCCGGATGGAGGTCTCGAGTGCAGAAAAGCTGGCCTCGCGGACCTCGTCGGCCCACAGCAGCGACTGCAGCACCAGGACCTCGTCGCGAATCCTCAGCGCGCCAAGCCGGGTCTTGTCCCGGAGCGCGAACTGCACAATTGCCACCCGGTCCGTGTCCTCGAGGGCGCGCCGCAGCAGCACATAGGCCTTGGGCGACTTGGAGTCGGGTTCAAGGTAGTAGCTCTTTTCAAACATCATCGGATCGAGCTGGTCGACCGGAACGAACTGGACCACTTCGATTTCGTGGCTGTTTTCCGCCGGGATGGACTTGAGCTCGTCGCGCGTCAGGACCACCGTGCGGCCGTCGTCCTCGTAGGCCTTGTCGATGTCCTCGTAGTCGATGACCTTGCTGCAGACCTCGCAACGGCGCTGGTAGCGGATCCGGCCGCCGTCGGCGTTGTGGACCTGGTGGAGGCTGATGTCGTGGTCCTCGGTGGCGCTGTAGACCTTGACCGGCACGTTGACCAGCCCGAACGCTATTGCGCCTTTCCAGATGGCTCTCATGGATCAAGTGAACATCACAGTTGCGCGGAGGTGAAGGGTTTTGCCCAACGGTAAGGAACGCGTCCGCGTGGACGGGCGCGAACTGGTGCTCACCAACCTGGAAAAAATCATGTACCCGGAGACGGGCACCACCAAGGCCGACGTCCTGGCCTACTACGCCGCCGTCGCGCCGGTGCTGATCCCCGCCGCCCGCAACCGGCCGGCCACGCGGAAGCGCTGGGTCCACGGCGTCGGGACCGCAGATGCCCCGGGAGAGATGTTCTTCCAGAAGAACCTGGACCATTCAACGCCCGGCTGGGTGCCCCGTGCCGCCATCACGCACAAGGACCGGACCATCCAATATCCCCTGGTCAATGATCCCGCCACCCTCACCTGGCTGGCCCAGATCGCGGCCCTGGAGATCCACGTGCCGCAGTGGCGGGTTGACTCCCACGGCAACGCCATGCCGCCCGACCGGCTGGTGCTGGACCTGGACCCGGGCGAGGGCGCGGGACTGGCGGAGTGCGTGGAGGTGGCCAGGCTGGCCCGCACCATCCTGCAGGACGTTGGCCTGGACCCCGTACCGGTGACGAGCGGCAGCAAGGGCATCCACCTCTACGCGGCCCTGGACGGGTCCCAGAGCTCGGACCGGATTTCCGACTTCGCCCGCGAACTGGCCCGCTCGCTCGAGGCAGACCACCCGGATCTCGCCGTCAGCGACATGAAAAAGACCCTGCGCACGGGCAAGGTGCTGGTGGACTGGAGCCAGAACAACGCCGCCAAGACCACGATCGTGCCGTACTCGCTGCGCGGCCGGCTCCGGCCGACGGTGGCCGCCCCGCGGACATGGCGGGAACTCAGCTCCGCGTCGCTGCACCAGCTGGATTTCCAGGAGGTGATGAAGCGCGTCGCAGCCGGCAAGGATCCGTTCGCCCCGGTTTCCGGTGGCCGGCACGGCGCCGGAGCCCCGGCGGCGCACGCGCCGGACCGCCGGGTGGACCACCGGGACGTCCACCTGCCCGGAGGGCGGGCCGAAATCTCTCCCGAGCCGGCCGGCGACGGCGGCGACACCGATCCGCGGCTGGAAAAGTACCGCACCAAACGGGACAGGTCGGCCACTCCCGAGCCCTTCACCGCGGACCGTCACCACGCCGGGGACGACGGCGGGACACGGCGGGAGAAGTTCGTCATCCAGGAGCACCACGCCAGCCGGCTCCACTACGACTTCCGGCTGGAACGCGACGGCGTGCTGGTGTCCTGGGCGCTGCCCAAGGGCGTCCCGACCAGCAAAACCAAGAACCACCTCGCGGTCCAGACCGAGGACCACCCGCTGGACTACGCCGACTTCGAGGGTGACATTCCCAAAGGCCAGTACGGCGCCGGGACGGTCAGCATCTGGGACCACGGACACTACGAATGCGAAAAATGGATCGCGGGCAAGGAGGTCATCGCCACCCTGACCGGCGCGGAGGGCGGCGGCCTCGGCGGACCGTGCAGGTTCGCCCTGATCCACACCGGCCGGGCCGATGACCAGTGGCTGATCCACCTGATGGACCCTGCGGGCCCGCAAGGCCGTCCCGGCCCGCGGCCCCCGGCCGGGACAGCGGACAACCCGGCCGGCACGGCGGAGCATACCGAGAAAGACACTGACGAGGCAGCGGACGACGGCGGGGAGGACGGCTCAGCGGACGGCCGCGGCCACCGCGAGGGCGGAGCGGAAACCGCCGCCGGCACCGAACGTGCCCCCGGCGCCTCCGGATTCAGCCCGATGCTGGCCACATCCGGGACCCTGGCGGACCTTCCGGACCTGGACTGGCAGATCGAGCTCAAGTGGGACGGGGTGCGGGCCCTGGTGATCGGCGACGCAACGACAGTCCGGCTCATCAGCCGCAATGGCATCGACATGTCAGTGAGCTACCCCGAGCTGACGGACCGGTCCTGCTGGCCGGAGCAGGGCTTCGTCGCCGACGCCGAGATCATCGCCGTCGGCCGCTCCGGCCGGCCCGACTTCGGGCTGCTGCAGGGCCGCATGAAACTGAGCAGGGCCGCCGACGTCGCCCGGGCGCAGCAGTCGACGCCCGTGCGGCTGATGCTGTTCGATCTGCTCTTCGACGCCGGCGAGGACCTGCGGCGCCAGCCGCTGAGTGAGCGGCGCCGCCGGCTGGAGCAGTTTTTCCGCCCTTCCGCCGCCCCGGTGGAGCTTTCCGGCGTGATCGATGGCGACGTCGCGCACATCCTGGAAAGCGCCGCCGAGCTCGGACTCGAGGGGGTCATGGCCAAGCGCACGGACGGGCGCTACGTCGGCCAGCGCAGCCGGTCCTGGCTCAAGCTCAAGGTTGAACGGACCCAGGAGGTGGTGGTGGGCGGCTGGCGGCCCGGGAAAGGGGGGCGCCGGGAATCCGTGGGCTCGCTGCTGCTGGGGATTCCGGACGGCTCAAAACTACGGTATGTGGGCCGGGTGGGCAGCGGCTTCAGCACCCGTGAACTCAAGGAACTCAGGCAACAACTCGACGCCCTGCCACGGAAGACCTCCCCGTTCCGGGACGTGCCGGACGCTGACGCGGCAGACGCCAACTGGGTGAGCGCAAAACTCGTCGGCGAGGTCACCTTCGGGGAATGGACCGGCAGCGGGAAGCTCCGGCACCCGGTGTGGCGCGGCTGGCGCCTGGATAAGGCGCCAGCCGACGTCGTGGCTGACCCTGCCGCCGGCCCCTAGTCGTGTGGGGCCAGCGGTGATGGGGCTAGTCGTGGTGGGGCAGCTGCGGACGGCTTTGCCGGTGCATGGCGCCGGCGGCCACCTGCTGGCCCCGCCGCCCGCGGGCGGTGTCGCGGTCCTTGGGGTGCCGCTGCTTGCCGCTGCCGTCCGGCCATTGCTGTCCCTGGCCGGGCCCGGGGGGAGCGTGGTGCAGGGCCTCGGGTCCCGGGGCTTCAGCCATGGACTGCGCCAGATGGCTCGCGACCTCGGGCTCGATTTCTTCTCCGAACTGATGATCCGCCATTGATCTTCCTTCCCGCTGTAATTAACCGCTGTGAAATGAAGTGTCCATCAATCGTAGGACTGCCCCGGGGAGATGTCTGTAGCGCCCGCCGTCGGACTTTCCGTCGGCCCGAATCCCGTCGGAAACCCCCGCAATCGAGGGCTGGCGCGGAAAATTTTGGGCGCGGCGCCGCCCGGATGGCCGGTTCCCAGTATCCGCGCGGCGAAAGCGGGCAAAAGAAATTAGTGAATTGCCCCCAATTTGCACGCGAAATGGGCGATCATACGGCACGCAACTCGGAAACTCCAGAGAATTCCCGTAAAATTGAAAGCCTGCCCAGAGCGGGGCAGCTACAAGTCGCAAGCAAATGATCTCCCTAGGAGCTTCCCAAATGCCCACAGACCGAAGCACGACCGACTCTTCAGCAGGCGTCATCGACGCCAGCAGAACCAACCAAGGCGCACCCAAGGGTGTGAAGAAACCGAAGCTACGTCGCCGTCGACTCCGCGAGTCCGACGTCAACGTTGTCGACCAGCCGATGCTCAAGAAGGCACTCGGCGGCACCATCGTGGGTAACACCATGGAGTGGTACGACGTCGGCGTGTTCGGCTACCTGATCACCACCATGGGACCGGTATTCCTGCCGGAGGCGGACAAGTCCGTCCAGACCCTGTTCCTGCTCGGAACCTTCGCCGCCACCTTCATCGCCCGCCCCCTCGGCGGAGTCGTGTTCGGCTGGCTTGGCGACAAGATCGGCCGCCAGAAGGTCCTCGCCGCGACCCTGATGATCATGGCCGCCAGCACCTTCGCCGTCGGGCTCCTGCCCGGCTACGCACAGATCGGCATCTGGGCTGCGGTCCTGCTGGTCCTGTTCAAAGTTATCCAGGGCTTCTCTACCGGCGGTGAATACGCCGGCGCCACGACCTTTGTGAGCGAGTACGCCCCTGACAAGCGCCGCGGATTCTTCGCCAGCTTCCTGGACATGGGCAGCTACCTCGGTTTCGCCCTTGGCGCGGCCCTCGTTTCGGTGCTGCAGCTGACCCTCGGCCAGGACACCATGGAGCAGTGGGGCTGGCGCATCCCGTTCCTCCTTGCCGGCCCGCTCGGCCTGATCGCCGTGTACTTCCGGAGCAAGATCGAGGAATCCCCGCAGTTCCAGGCAACCCTGGATGCCCAGGAGAACCTCGCAAAGGACGCAACCGCCTCGGACACCACAGCCTCCAAGGGCCCGGTGGGCATCGTGAAGGCGTACTGGCGCTCCCTCATCGTCGCGATGATCCTGGTCGCGGCAGCAAACACCGCCGGCTACGCACTGACCTCCTACATGCCGACGTACCTGACGGAGTCCAAGGGCTACGACGAGCTGCACGGCACGCTGCTGACCATCCCCGTGCTGGTCATCATGAGCCTCTGCATCCCGCTGACCGGCAGGCTTTCTGACCGGATCGGCCGCCGCCCCGTGCTGTGGATCGGCGCCATCAGCACCGTCGTCCTCGCCACCCCCGCCTTCCTGCTGATCGGCATCGGTGAAATCTGGTCAACGCTGGCCGGCCTTTCCCTGATTGCCTTCCCCGTGACGTTCTACGTGGCCAACCTGGCGTCGGCCCTGCCGGCCCAGTTCCCGACGGCCAGCCGCTACGGCGCCATGGGCATCGCGTACAACTTCTCGGTGGCCATCTTCGGCGGCACCACGCCGTTCATCGTTGCCGCCCTGATCAGCGCAACCGGCAACGACATGATGCCGGCCTACTACCTGATGGCCACCTCGGCGATCGGCGCAGTAGCGATCTACTTCCTCAAGGAATCCGCGCAGATGCCGCTGCCCGGCTCCATGCCGAGCGTGGACACCCAGGCTGAGGCCCGCGAGCTGGTCGCGACGCAGGACGAGAACCCGCTGATCGACCTCGAGCACATGGACATGCCCATGGTCGCACCGGCCGTCGATTCCACCGCAGGGCGCGGGGATGCCGAGAAAGTCCCGGCCACAGCCTAAGCCTGCCGGTCCGCCCGGACCGGCAGCAGCAGTCCAGGCTACGTAGCTGACAGCCCCGCCCTTTGAGGCCTGTTCCGGATGCTTACCCGTTGGGGGACGCATCCGGGCAGGCCTTAGGCGTGTCCGAACCACTATCAGCACCCGGGCCCCGCGAACCCCGCAAACCCCGGGCCCCCGGGGAAACCACAGGAACCACAGGAATCGGAGAGGCAGTTGTGAAGTCCCTGCTGCACCACATCCGTTCGCTGCACAGCCTGGCCCCGGCCAACAAGGACCACGTGTCGGCTTGGCGGGTGGCGATCAGCGTGGCCGTTCCGTCCCTGGCGCTCCTGGCGGCCGGTCGCCCCGGGCTGGCGGGCTACGCTGTTTTCGGCGCGCTGACCGGCATGTACGGCCGCACCGAGCCTCACCAGCTCCGGCTCCGGCATCAAGGCCAGGCGGCTGTCCTTTTGGTTGCCGGCGTAGGAGTCGGCGTCTTCCTCTCGGCCCACCACATTCATTCGTGGGCCCTGGTGATCATTGAGGCCGCGTTCGCCGGCGTGGGCTCGGTGTTCACGGACAAGACGGCCCTGAAACCCGCCGGCCCCTTCTTCGGGATCCTGGCCCTGGGCGCGTGCGCCTCCGTTCCCGCCGCCGTCCCCTGGCACACGGGCGTTCTCATCGCCGCGGGATCGGCCGCGTTCTCCATCATGGTCGGCTTTGGCGGCTGGTTTGTCGGCCGCACCTGGCAGCGCGGGAGGCGGCGGGACGTCACAGTGCTGCGCGGGGCCGGGCGCCGGGCGGCGTGGCTGCATGCCGCCCGCTACGTCACCGCTGTCGGCGGCGCCGGGACCCTGGGGGTCCTCAGCGGCAGCGGCCACCCGCACTGGGCCATGGCCGCGGCGGCGGTGCCGCTTGCCGGTGCGGACCTGCCCAGCAGCGTGTACCGCGGCGTCCACCGGATCGTCGGGACACTGGGCGGTCTCGTGGTGGTCGCGGCGGTCCTGTTCCCGTGGCCGGGGTCACCGCTGCTGGCCTTCCCCGGGCAGGACGCCGCCGTCCTGGTCTGCCTGGTGATCGTGTTGCAGTTCAGCACCGAGCTGTTCATGACCCGGCACTACGGCCTTGCCATGGTCTCCTTCACCCCGGTGATCCTGCTGGTCGGACAGCTTGCCGCGCCGGCCGATCCCGCCGTGCTGGTGACCGAACGGGCCGTCGAAACACTCGTGGGCGCCGCCGTCGGGATCGCCGTCGTCGTACTGATCCGCCGACGGCGCCTGGCCGTCCGCTGATGTACCCGGCGGCTACTTGGCGCGCCGCGCCGGCCCGGCGATGAGCTTTGAGGGCAGCACCCGCGAAACCGAGGTCAGGACTTTGTAGCGCTTGCTGGGGATCGAGACGGCCTTGCCCTTGGCGTTGTCCGCCAGTCCCTCGCTGACCACTTGCCGGGCCTCGAGCCACATCCAGCGCGGCGTCGCCGTCTTGTCCATCCCCATCCGGTCGTGGAACTCGGTGTGGGTGAAGCCGGGGCACACGGCGGTGACCTTCACCCCGCGCGCCGCATAGGCCATGTTGGCCGAGCGCGAGAAACTCAGCAGCCAGGCCTTCGCTGCGGAATAGGTGCCGCGGGGCAGGAAGGCCGCCACGCTGGCGACGTTGATGATCCTGCCGGACTGGCGCCCGAGCATGCCTTGCAGGGCGGCGTGGCTGAGCTCCATGGCGGTTTCGACATGGAGCTTCAGGTGTTTCTTCTCCTCGGCAATGTCGTTGTCCTCGAAGGGCCGCAGCAGGCCGATTCCCGCGTTGTTGACCAGGATCTCCACCGGCCGCGCGGGGTCGGTCAGGCGCGCGACGACGGCGGCAATCCCTGCGTCGTCGGTCAGGTCCGCGGCGATCGTCTCCGTCGCGGTCCCGTAGCTGTTCTCCAGCTCCGCAGCGGTGGCCGCGAGGCGGCCGGCGTCGCGGGCCACGAGCACCACGCGGTGGCCCTGCTCGGCGAGCTGGCGGGCGAACTCGGCGCCAAGGCCCGCCGTCGCGCCCGTGACCATGGCTGTGCTGCCGGATGTAGAGGCTGTTTGAGGGTTCATAGCGACAGCCTAGTCTCGTCCCGGCTCAGGCCAGGGCCGTGTCCTGCGCCAGTTCGTCCCCTGCCGGGTCACCGTCATCGAGCAGGTGGCGGTTTTGAAGCTCTTCGGCCGCAAGCTCGTACCAGGTGTGCGCCCCGAAAGAGGGGCTGCTGGTGTCGAGGTGGCGGTAGAGAGCGTCAGCGAGCCGGCACAACGCCGTGTCGGACAGTGCCCGGACCGTGGCCACAGGATCCAGCGTTCCCTCGAAGTACTCCGAAAGCGCCAGCCCGTCGATGGAGCCAAGGTCGCTGGCGCCGCCGGTTTCCGCGGCCAGCGGGCTGTTGGCCTCCCCCAGCCCGGAGTCGGATCCGGAGCCGGGCCCGACGTCGAGCAGTCCGGCAGCTTCGCTGTCTCCGTTCCCGGCGACGGCAACGGGGGCTGGGCGGTCGTCGGTGTCGAGTCCGGCGAGGACTTCGGCGTCGGCGCCGACGTGCACGAGGCAGATTGGCAGCACCGCCGGCTCGTCGAGGGTGAAACGAAGCGGTCCGGACTCTGCGGAGCCCCCGGCATCGGGAGAGGGCAGGTGTCCGGCATCAGCGAGACGCCGGAGATCCAGCAGCACCTCAGGGTCCAGGTGGGAGGCGCCGTGGAGATCGATGACCACGGCGGCGCCCGGTTCGAGGCGGCAGGCGCGGCGCACAATGTGCAGGAGGGTTGCTGAGTCAGACTGGGTAACGCAGCCGGTAATTTCGAGGGTGACCTGTGCGGGATCGACGTCCACCCGGACAAGCACACGCAGTTTATGGTTCATGGGGTACTCCAAAGTCACCTGTCCAAGAGCCAACTGCATAACTCTGGTCAAACTTTACGAGGTTGGTCCGCTGCCCACAAGCGGGCAGGCCGATGATGCCGTTCCGGCCCCCGCGCCAGGCGCTCAGGCTCCCTCTGGGACCCGCTCCGGCCAGTCCACATACTGGTGGTACGACTCATGTTTGCGCAGGTAGCGGTACATGAACGGGCAATTCGGGATGATCCGCTTGCCGGAGGCAACCACGTCATCGAGGGCGAAGTGCGCCAGCACTTTGGCGAGCCCTTGGCCCTGGAACTGCTCTGCGGTATCCGTGTGGATAAAGTCGATATGGCCCGGCCTGTCGATGAAGCGCACCTGGACGGCCAGCTTGTCGCCGACACGGAGTTCGTAACGGTGCAGCTCGTCGTTCCGGGTGGTGGAGACGTCCGGGGTGAAGGTGTCTTCCGTGGTTGCCGAGTTCTCCGTCATGGTTCGACATTGGCACTTAATGGCGGGCGTGGCAATGGCGGTTCCGATCCGCCCTGCCCGTCAGGTGGCGTCGTGAGCCGAACCGGAATCCGGCCCAGGAGCACGACGGCGAGCGCGAAGCAGGCGGCACCCCCGCCGAGGAGCCCGGGCGTGAGCCCGGTGAGCGCGGCGTTGACTGCCGGGACAAAAACGGCGACGGCGGCGAGCAGCACGGCGGCCGCCGGCCGGCTCGGCGACGGGCCGGACGCCGTCGGCCGCTCCTCCAGCCTGCCAAACAATGCCACCACCGGCAGCAGCAGGGCGATGACGCCCAACAGCACCAGGGGCCGCCCCCACCACCAGGCCGCACTACCCCCGGGGGGCTGCGGGAAATCCGTCAGCAGCAGCACACCGGACATCGCCGCCAGCAGGGGCAGATGCCACAGATAAACAGTCATGGACCGCCGGCCGGCCACGCCCATCATCCGGCGCACCCCGGCCACGGACGCGATCCGGGACAGCACCGGCCGGAAGAGCTGGAGGGCGGCGGCCTGCGAGATGCCCAGGAGCAGCAGCGTCACATTGGGCGGATTGAGGTTCACCAGCATGTTCCCCGAATACAGCCCCAGCAGGACTATCAGCCCCAGCAGCATGTTGCTGGCAACCATGATGCCCAGGTGCGCCGGCCGGCCCGGCAGCAGCCGCGGGCCATCCGCCACGATGAATCCGAGCTGCTGCACGGCGCACCACAGGAACAGCATGTTCAGGTATGCCAGCAGCGGCAGCACTCCCCGCAGGCAATCGACCGTCACCACCAGGGCGGTGAGGCCGGCGAAGGTCAGCCATGGCGCGCGGGTGTGGAGGGCCGCCAGCCAGGGAAGGTTGAGTTGCGCGGCGAGGTACGCGGCCAGGAACCACAGCGGCATGCCGGCTCCGCTGGTGAGCAGCTCGATGACCTGAGGGTCAACCCCTGCGAGGCGGGCCGCCGACAGGCCAACGAACATGACCGCCAGCAGGACGGCGGCCGGCCGGATCAGGCGCAGCAGCCGGGCCTGCATGAAATCGAAGGCGTTGCCGCCCCTGGCGCGGAGCCGGCGCCAGGACTGCAGCCCGGTGATGCCTCCGGCCACAAAGAACAGCGGCATGATCTGGAAGACCCACACCACTGGTTCAAACCAGTGCTGATCGCCCAAGGTGTTCTCGGACGTCACGGTGCCGTCCGGGTGCAGTACGGGACTCACCATCATGGTGTGCGCGACCACCACCAATGCCAGGCAAAAGAACCGGACAAGGTCGATCACCGGGTCTCGGTCCGGCATCGGCGCCGGGTCGCCGGTTGGCCGCTGCTGCGCAAGCATGGCACCCCTCGGGAAGACAGGCTGTGTTGCCATCATTGTCGGGCCGCGGCGCCCTGGCTGCCAGAGCAGTATGGCCCGGATGCGCGCCGGCTGCGGGCCATACTGCTCTGGCAGTCACAGTGTCAGCGCGAGAGTGTGGCCAGGGCGGTGGCCGCGAAGGTCCTGGCCGAGGCATTCCACAGGCCCAGCAGTGCCTGGAGGTTCTCGCCGTCGGCCCGGTGCGCTGTGGTCTGTTCCTCAAGGACCGCCAGGACGCCGGTGCGCAACTCCGTGTTGAAGTTGACCTTGCCCACGTTCATCGCGGCGGCCTTGACCAGTTCCTCGGCCGGAATGCCGGAGGCGCCGTGCAGGACCAGCGGGATCCGGGTCCGCACGGCGATGTCCTGCAGCACGTCCCAGCGCAGCCGGGGCTCCCCTTTGTACTTGCCATGGACATTGCCCACAGCCACGGCGAGCAGCTGCGCCCCGGTGCGGGCCACGAAGTCCTCCACCTGGGCGGAGTCGGTGAGCCCGGCGGGGGCGTCCGCCACTGTGCTGCCTGCGTTATCCGCGGCGTCGGTCCCGAAGGCCCGGTCCTCGTCGCCGGCGAGTCCGCCGAGTTCTGCTTCAATGACGACGTCGGCCCGGCCCTGCGCTGCCAAGGCCGCGCGGACGTTCCGGACCAGGGCGATGTTGTCCTCGTACGGCAGCGAGGACCCGTCGACCAGCACCGAGTCGGCCCCGGCACTGACGGCGTCGGCGATCACCTGCGGGTCGGTGGCATGATCCAGCTGCACCGCAATCGGCACGGAGGCTGCGTCGGCGAGTCCGCGCAGGGCGGCGATCAGCCGCAGCCCGTTGGGCGTTGCCGCGGTTTTCGGTGCGACCAGCAGGATGGCGCCCCGGCCGGATTCCTCGGCCGCCCCCACAACGGCGAGCGCGGTGGTGAAGTCGTAACAGGTGAACGCCGGAACGGCAGAGCCTTGCTGCAGGGCGCCGGTCACCAGGGTGTCCAGTTGGGTACGCATCAGGCGCTCAGTCCCCCCACCAGCATCCAGGCGACGAATGTCAGGGCGAAGCCTGCCAGTCCCAGCACGGTGGTGAGCACGGTCCAGGTCCTGAGGCCGTCAGCGACGGTCAGTCCGTAGTAGCGCACAACCACCCAGAAACCGGCGTCGGTCACGTGGGAGAGGCCGAGGGCGCCGAATCCGATGGCGATCACGATCACGGCGGTCTGCGCCGGCGTGTAGCCGCCGCCGGCGACGGCGGAGGAGAGCAGGCCGGCCGTGGTGACGATCGCGACGGTGGCCGAGCCCTGGGCTGCGCGGAGGGCGAGGGAGATGATGAAGCCAAGCAGCAGCAGCGGAACGCCGAGCGTGTCGAGGGATTCGGAGAGAGCCTTGCCGATTCCGCTCACCTGCAGGACGCTGCCGAACACGCCGCCTGCCGCAACAACCATCAGGATGGACGCGATCGGAGGCAGGGCGCCTTCGAAGATTTCGCCGGTTTCCGTCAGCGACCATTGCCGGCGGACGGCCAGGAGGAAGAAGCAGAGCGCAACGGCCACCAGCAGGGCGAAGACGGGGTTGCCCACGAACGCCGCGACGCCGTACCAGAAGTCGTTCTTGTCGATCACCAGGGTGCCGACGGTGCCGAGGAGGATCAGCACGATCGGGGTGGCGATGAGGAAGATGATCAGTCCCGGGCGGGGCGGGGCGATGGCTTTGCTGCCCGGGCCCTCGTGGCCGACGCGGACCATGGTGGCGGAGCCGAACTCGTCCACCTGGGTTTTGACGGCCGGCAGCAGTTCGTAGGTCTTGCGGTTCATGATGGACGCGACCCAGTAGGACAGGAAGCCCAGCGGCACGCAGATCGTCAGCGAGATCAGGGCGATCAGTCCGATGTCGGCGCCGAGCACGCCGGCACCGGCAACAATCCCCGGGTGCGGGGGCACGGCCACGTGGATGGCCAGCATGATGCCGGCCATGGGCAGGCCGAACTTCACCGGGTGGACGTTGGCAATTTTAGCGAAGGCGTAGACGACCGGCACCAGGACAATGATGCCGACCTCGAAGAACACCGGAATCGCCACCAGGAAGCCGACTGCGGTGAGGGCGACGGCCACCCGGGTGGCCCCGAGCTTGGCGGTGAAGTGGTCGGCGAGGGACTGGACGCCGCCGGATACCTCGATCATCCGCCCCAGGATCGCGCCGAGCGCAATCAGGAGGGCGACCTTGCCCATGGTGCCTCCCACCCCGGCGGCCACCACGGTGAACACGTCCTTGAGCGGGATCTGCGCGGCCACGGCCACCAGGATACTGACGGTCAGCAGGGCCACGAAGGCCTGGATCTTGAAGCGGATGATAATCACCAGCAGCAGGGCGACGCCGGCCGCCGCGATTGTCAGCAGCAGCGGAGTTCCCAGCTCCACGGCCGGCTTGATGACGGGCGCGTCGGCTGCGCGCACCATCAGGGAATTGAGCAGGGGGGTCATGAAGAGGTGTCTCCTTTGACAGGAAGGTCGCCCAGCGAGTCAGTCGCCGGGAACAGTGGGGTGGGGACCCGGCGACGGCGGAGGGGGGACCGCCGTCGTCGGGGATGGGGGTGGCTGGTTAGGCGGTGCGCCTGGTGGGCGCGACGACCTTGATGACGGCGGAGTCATCGGCGGCGGCGAGGCCCTGGGCCTGGCCAAGGAGGTAGAGCTGCTCGGCGGCGGCGGCCACCGGGGCGGCGAGGCCGGCGGCGCGGGTGGCCTTGCCGACGATCCCCATGTCCTTGACGAAGATGTCCAGCCGGCTGAGGACTTCGGCGCCGTCCTCGGTGTAGGCCTCCAGGATGCGCGGTCCGCGGTTGGAAAGCATGAAGGAACCCGCCGCGCCGGCTTCAAGGGCGGCGAGGGTCTTGGCCTGGTCCAGGCCGAGGGCGTCGGCCAGGGCCATCGCCTCGGCGGCGGCGGCGATGTGGATGCCGCAGAGCAGCTGGTTGACGGTCTTGAGAGCCTGGCCGTCGCCGGGCTTGTCGCCGACCACGGTCAGGGTGGAGGCCAGCAGCTCAAGGGCCGGGCGGGCCTTTTCCTGGGCCTCGGGCGAGGCGCCCACCACGATCAGGAGGTCGCCCTCGCCGGCACGCTTGGGGCCGCCGGACAGCGGGGCATCAACCAGTTCGACGCCGTATTCGGCCAGGCGGTCGACGGCGGCCGGGATGGCCTCGGTGCCCACGGTGCTGCCCAGGATCACGACGGCGCCCGGCTTGAGCACGGAGGCCACGCCGTTCTCGCCGAACAGGACATCGTTTAGCTGTTCACCGTTGCGCACTGCCAGCAGCAGCGCGTCGGCGCCTTTCGAGGCTTCCCGTGCGGAGGCGAAGGTGCGGATGCCGGCCTCTTCAGCCAGCTTCAGGCGCGGTTCGGCGATGTCGAAGCCGTGGACGGTGAGCTCGCTTGCCAGGCGCGTGGCCATGGGCAGGCCCATGGCGCCAAGGCCAAGGACGGTGATGGTGTAGTTGCTGGTCATGGTGTTCTCCATCGAATGACGTGTGGTGCTGGGCCCATACCGGCGAGGGGCCCTGCCTGAGGTTGTGAAGGCTGGGAGCCGGCGGGGATTAGAAGGTGTTGCTGAGCTTGCGCGTGACATCGGCGAGGGACTGGTCGTCGCCCACGTTGCCGGCGAAGACGATGTACGGGATGCCCTTGGCGGGACCGTCCACCGGTTCCCACAGGCTGACGATGCCCGGCAGCATGGGCCCGCGGACTATCGCGTGCCGGATTTCCAGGCCGTGTGCGGCCACGTCCGAGGACGTGATGCCGCCCTTGGCGATCACGAAGCGGGGCGGGAAGGTCTTTAGCGTGCGGTTCACCACGGCAACGACGGCGGCAGAGACGGTGCGGGCGATCCGCAGGCTTTCGGCGGCGTCGGAGGTCTTGATCAGGAGCCGGCTCGTGTGCACGATCACGTCGCCGCCGCGGAGGGCAGCGACGACCGTGTCCACGGTTTCGTCCAGGTACTCCCCCGCGTTGTCGCCGAGGAGCTTCTCGACGTCGATCTCCACGATCCGGGCCGCGCTGTGCTGCTCGGTGAGGGCGTTGAGCTGGCGGGTGGTGACACCGACGTGCGAACCGACCACGATCAGGCCACCGGCTTCCGAGGGGATGTTGCCCGCATAGGCTTCCTCGCCGCTGAGTTCGGTGCGGATTTCCTGGCCGATCCGTGCCCGAACAAACGGCGGGCCCACGCGGTAGAGCAGCTTCTTGCCGCGGCTTTCCGCTTCTTCCAGGCCCAGGGCCAGCGCCCGCAGGTCGTTTTCGGTGACGATGTCCGCCACGATCGGAGTCGAATCCGTGGCGGCGTCGATGGCATCGGCAATGGCCTTGGCGGAGATCATCGGATCGGCGGACGCCCGGATGATGTCCAGATCCAGCACGATCACCGAATCCGCGGGGAACCGGCCGTTCGACTTCTCCTCGACATACTTGGCCATCTCCGAGTTGGCGAAGCCGAAGCTGGCGTCCCGGGCGAATTCGGTCTCGGCCACGGGGGTGAGCTGCCCGGCGTCCGGGCCTGTGCCGCGGGTGAAGTGCACGCCGCCGACCGTGACGCGGCCGGCGTCGGGGAACGCGGGAACAATCACGACGCCGTCCGTCTTCTCGCCGTTGACGGCGGTGACGGTGGCTGCGATGACGTCCGGTTCGAGCGGGTAGTGTCCGCGGAGGGTGGAGTCGCTGCGGCTGACAAAGCTGAGCCGAAGCGCGGGTTCAGCGGACGCTGCGGCCGCGAGTGCGTTGCGGACGATCTCCTCGTTGCGGGCAGCCGCCTCGGCAGGGTCAAGGCTGCGGGTGTTGGTGAGCACGTAGACCGCGCGCTGGCGCTGGCCGTCGACTTCGTAGGCGAACGCCCAGGCAAAGTCCGCCACTTCCCAGCGGGTGAGGACCGGCAGGTTCGCCACGGACTGGGTGCCGGTGGGGTCGTCGTCGAGTACGACCAGGACACGGGGGGATGCCTCGGAGGAGGCGGCCACGCTGTCTGCCACCAGCCGGGCGGGGATCTGTACTTCCGCGGGGAAAGCGGCCAGCACGTCTGCTTCGAGGGGCACTATGCACTCCATTGTGTGTGGATCTTTCAGTGGAAAACTGCGGTTCTCCGCGAGCCGCAGCAGGAACAAAATGTAAGATGTCAGACATCTTGCATATGAATGCTAGTGTGGCATATGGCACAACGACGCGCAAGTAGACTTGGCCATCACGGAGCACGCCATCAGGCAACAAGTCGCTGGACGGGGAGAATTGGCTAGGAAATCGCTGGTCGGCGTTGTGGCCGACGAACTGCTGGACCGGATTATTGGCGGCGAGTTCCCGCCCGGCGCGAGCGTCCCCGGCGAACTGGAGCTCAGCTCCCGGCACGAAGTCAGCCGCATGACCGTGCGCGAAGCCATGAAAACCCTTGAAGCCCAGCGGATCCTCAGCGTGGAACGGGGCCGGGGCACGTTCGTGAACCCGGTGAACCGCTGGGGCTCCCTGGACGCCGTGCTGCGGGCAGCCTCGGAGGGCACGAACGACGCCTCGGCCGCCATCCAGCTCATCGAGCTCCGGCGGATGCTGGAGACGGGCGCCTGCGAACTGGCTGCCGGGCGGATGTCGGACACGGACATCCAGGCCCTCCGCGCGCACGTCGACAGGATGCGGCTGGCCCACGAGAGGAATGATCTCGCGGCATTCGTGGAGGAAGACCTCGCTTTCCACGACCTCATCCTGCAGGCCTCGGAAAACGTCTTCGTCGCCGTGTTATTCGAACCCTTGCACCGCGTGCTGGAAAAACGGCGGACGGAAACTTCCAAGGTGCCGGAGATCCAGGAGCACGCCATCGGGCACCATCAGAACATCGCTGACGCCCTGGCCTCCCGCGACCCGCACCGCGCCCGCGACGCCATGGACGCCCACATGCAGCAGACCCTTGACGATCTGAAGACCTTCGTGCTGGCCGGAGGCCCCGCCTGACGCGGACCCGCGCTTTGCCCGGATAATGAACTCAGGCGAGCGAGAGGAAGAGCTTCTCGAGTTCGGCGCGGTCCAGGCTGGGGTCTTCCTGCTGCATGCACTGCTGCAGGCCCGTCGCAATGATGGAGAATCCAGCCTTGTCCAGGGCACTCGACACGGCCGCCAGCTGGGTCACGACGCTCTTGCAGTCACGGCCCTCCTCGATCATCCTGGTGACGGCCGCGAGCTGGCCCTGGGCGCGGCGAAGCCGGTTAATAACAGGCTTCATGTCGGTGGGATCGAGTTCCATTGGTTCCTCCGGTTCGATGCGTCAGGCTCCACATTATACCCCCCTGAGTATTTCGCCTCCCGGGTGGCGGACGGCCGGGGGTGGCCGCGCGGCCGCATGCCGCCCCGCTAGGGGCATAAGTACCTAGCGAGGCATGGAATATCGGCGTATTGCTGGTGATGTGAACGCCGCCAGGTTCCTAGAGCCGGACGCCGGCGGTACCGGCGTCAACCTCCCCGCCGCGGGGCCGTGGCATCCAGGGGATCAGAGCTCCGCACGCGGCCGTGCCGGTGACCTGCGTTCCCGGCCCTGGAGCCGGTATGTCGCTTTGGGCGACTCGTTCACGGCAGGCGTCGGCGACCCGGAACCGCTGAGCCCCGGGGGCATTCGGGGGTGGGCGGACCGCATCGCCGAGGAACTCGGCGAGGGCCGCCGCGAGTTCGGGTACGCAAACCTTGCCATCAGCGGCCTGGTCCTGCGCGAAATACTCGACCAGCAACTCGGACCGGCCCTGAACCTGAAGCCTGACCTCGTCTCGCTCTCCGCCGGCGGGAACGATCTCGTGTTTCATCGCGGCGATCCGGACCGGATGGCCGCGGCCCTGGACGACGCCGTGGCAGCCCTCTCTGCCACCGGGGCCACGGTGGTCCTGTTCACCGGGCCGGACTGGGGCGAAACCGCTGTGTTCGGACACATCCGGGGGAAGGTCGCGGTATTCAACGAGAACATCCGTGTCATCGCCGCCCGGCGTGATGTCGTCATCGCCGATTTGTGGGCCCTGCGGCAACTGAGCGATCCGCGGATGTGGGATCCGGACCGCCTGCACTTCTCGCCGCTGGGACACCACACCATTGCGGCCATGGTCCTGGACACGCTCAGCGTGCCACACCGTCTGCGGCCGCTGGAACCGAAGCCGATGCCGCCGGGCAACTGGCGGGAGACCCGGGCCGGTGACCTGGCATGGATGGCGCACTACATGCTGCCCTGGATGGTGAGCCGGATCAGGCCGCGCGCAGACACCCCGCCCCGGCAGGCCAAACGCCCGCTGCCCGGACCGCCTCCCGGGGTCCCGGACTCCGGGCACAAACCCCTAGTCCGGCCGGGTTCGGTCGGCTAGTCTGCAGGAACGGCCCACAGCCGGGCATCGATGGCGATCACGAGGAGCGAAGTTGCCTAATCACACTTACAGCATTTCTGAAATTGTCGGAACCTCGAACGAGGGCGTCGATGCGGCCGTCCGGAACGGCATCGCCGAGGCCGCCAAGACCCTCCGGAACCTTGACTGGTTCGAAGTCAAGGAGATCCGCGGCCACCTTGAAAACGGGCAGGTCGCCGACTGGCAGGTCACCATCAAGCTGGGGTTCCGCCTGGAGCGTTGACGCCAGACTCCGGAGCGGGCCGGCACGCACCGTCCCGCTCCGGAGAAACCCGCAACCCGTCAGGGCAGAGGAGGCCAGGGCGGAGAGGAAAACTTCATGCGCTATACGCATCTGGGCCGCTCCGGCCTGACAGTCTCGCGCCTTTGCCTGGGCACCATGAACTTTGGCCCGCAGACCGAGGAGACGCAGGCCTTCGCCATCCTGGACTCCGCGCAGGCCGCCGGCATCAACTTCGTCGACACGGCCAATGTGTATGGCGGGTCCAGCCACCGCGGCTGGACGGAGGAAATACTCGGCCGCTGGTTCGCCCAGGGGGGCGAGCGCCGCGAGCGCACGGTGCTTGCCACCAAGTTGTTCGGCACCATGACCGACCGGCCCAACGAGTCCAAACTCTCGGCACTGCACATCCGCCGGGCGCTCGATGCCAGCCTGAAGCGGCTGCAGACGGACTATATCGATCTGTACCAGTTCCATCACGTGGACCGGAACACGCCCTGGGATGAGATCTGGCAGGCTATCGAGGTCGCCGTCCAGCAAGGCAAGATCCTGTACTCCGGCAGCAGCAACTTCGCCGGCTGGCACATCGCCCGGGCCCAGGAAACAGCCGGCCGCCGCAACTACAACGGGCTGGTCAGCGAGCAGTCGATTTACAACCTGCTGACCCGGGACGTGGAATTGGAGGTCATCCCGGCCGCCCAGCAGTATGGCCTGGGGATCCTGCCATGGTCGCCGTTGCACGGCGGCCTGCTCGGCGGAGTGCTGAAGAAGGAGAACGACGGCGTCCGTCGCATCGCGGGCCGGGCCCTCGAGGCGCTCAAGTCGCACCAGAAACAGATCCGGCGATACGAGGAATTCGCCGCCGAACTGGGTCAGGAACCCGCGGACCTGGCACTCGCGTGGCTGCTCCACCAGCCGGCAGTCACCGCTCCGATCATCGGCCCGCGTACCCTCGAGCAGCTCGAAGCCTCCGTCAGGGCGCACAAATTGAAGCTCGACACCGATGCGCTCAAGCGCCTCGACGAGATCTTCCCGGGCCACAGGACGGCTCCGGAAGACTACGCATGGTAGGGCGCAGTCGGCTGTTTTGGCACCCCGCCCGGCGAACCCACGGGTGTCGGGTGGCTCTTTGATACTAAGCATGATTAGTATTAGGGCAGAAGGATGTAGCGCACCCGGCGATCCGGGTGCCTCCTCTATGAAAGAAGAAGGAACGAAAAATGGGTTTTCTCGCATTTCTGATTCTGGGCCTCATCGCCGGCGCCATCGCTAAGGCTATCCTCCCGGGACGTCAGGGCGGTGGCATCATCATCACTCTGATCCTGGGCGTCGTCGGCGCCCTGCTCGGCGGATTCATTGGCAGCGCACTGTTCGGCGTTGGCATCAACGAGTTCTTCTCGCTGTCGACCTGGCTGCTGGCCATCGGCGGTGCGATCATCGTCCTGCTCGTTTACGGCATGATCAGCAAGCGCTCAGCCCGCTAACACGGAAGCTGACCGGAAACCGGCCCTGGGTTATTCCCGGGGCCGGTTTTTTGCACTATTTTGACAGCAAGGCGGCCTGCCGGCCGCATGGTCCGGCACTGCCACCCACTGTCCACGAACTGTTCAACAACGTCTACTTTTCACCTACGTCAGGGAGCAGGAGCACAGCATGAAGGGCAAATTTCTTTTCGCCACCGGACTGGCAGCAGGGTACGTCCTGGGATCGCGGTCAGGCCGCGCAGCCTATGACAAGCTCAAGGCCAGGTCGGCAGAGCTCTGGAACAGCAAGCCGGTCCAGGACAAGGTGGCCGCGGCAGCAGAAACGGTCAAAGACAAAGCCCCCGAGGTCTCCGAGCATCTCGGCGAAGCCGCGCGCCGCGCCGGTACCGTCATAAGCTCCGCTGTCCACCGCGATGCCGGCCACGGAAGCACGTCCGCGGCCACGCCCGGAACGGCCACGCCAGGAAAACCGGGAGCAGCCACGCCCGGAACGCCGGCACCCGCGGCCCGCGATGTCCATTCCGACCCTGCGCTCACCGACCAGACCGGCCAGGACTGGTCAGACGAGGGCGGCGCCACCCCGGCGGGCCCCGCCACCAACGTGGACGGGGACAAACTGCCCTAGGAGTTTCTTTGAGGGGCCACCGTCGCCGCCCCTGCCGGCTACCGCCCGCCGGAGGGCAGCAGCACGCCGGCCACCACGGTGGCCCCCAGTTCCTCCGAGTGCAGCACCCGGGCCGCCAGTCCGTGCCCGCGGAGGATTCCGGCCGTCTGCGCGGACTGCCGGCGGCTGGTCTCTATCAGCACGTGGCCGCCGGGCGCCAGCCACTGCCGCGCGCCGGCGGCGACCCGCCGCTGCACCTGAAGCCCGTCGGCGCCGCCGTCGAGGCAGGCCCGCGGCTCGTGGACGCGCGCTTCCTGCGGCATGGTTTCGATGTCTGCCGAGGGAACGTAGGGGGCGTTGACGGCCAGCAGCCGGACCCGGCCCCGGAGGGCCGCCGGGAGGGGAGCATAGAGATCACCCTCGTGGACCTCCCCGCCCAGGGGCAGGACGTTGGTGCGTGCACAGGACACGGCCGCGGGGTCGATATCGGCGCAGTGGAGTTCGGCGGGGCCGGCGAGGGCCGCGAGCGCCGCACCGACAGCGCCGGACCCGCAGCACAGATCGACAACGACCGGTGCCGGGGCGTCGCCCCGCGCCATGCGGCTTGCGTCCAGGAACGCAGCGGCCTGCCGGACGAGGAATTCCGTCCGGCGGCGGGGCACGAAGACTCCGGCGTCGACCGCGATGCGGAGTCCGCAGAATTCCGCCCAACCGAGAATGTGTTCAAGGGGAAGGCCGGCGACCCTCCGGCCGGCCATCCGTTCGAGCGCCTCCGGGGTCGGGGCCGCGTCGATCAGCAGGCGGGCCTCGTCTTCGGCAAACACGCAGCCGGCTGCCCGGAGCCTGGCCGTGAGTATCTCGTGCGGGGAAAGATGGCGGATTACTGGCATGGGTGCGCCTTTCGGTCGGGTGTCAGACGCCCTCACCGTGAGCTGGCCGAGGCCGGCACTGCTGGGCGGGCATCCTTTCTGGACTTGCGTGAACGGGACCCACCTCCTTTTGCTGCAGTTGCTCGATTGCCCCATGCTACCGAAGCCGCCCGCGGCCAGCTGTGATTGGGTCTGCTGTGATTAGTCCGGGTTTTGCGGCGGACTGCGGCGGCGGATTGTGACGCCTGCTTGGGATGCCTTGGCGGCGGCGGCTGGCAGGATGGCAGCATGGACTCCCTCCCTGCCCACGATCTCATCTGGACCGGCTCCTACACGGCAGATTCCGGCGGCCGCGGCACGGGGATCGGCGCGGTTGCCGCGGCGGCCGACGGCACATTGCGCTGGTTGGGTGTTGCGGCGGCGGCCGACTCGCCGTCCTTCCTGGCGGTCCACCCGTCTCTCCCTGTGGTCTATGCCGTGGCCGAGCAGGCCAGGACCGTCCGGGCCTACCGCCGGGCCGGCGCGTTTGGACTGGAGCCCGCGGGCCCGGCGTGGCCGGCCGGTGACGCGGCCTGCCATGTCGCCGTCGAGCCTTCCGGCCGTTTCCTCGTTGTCTGCTGCTGGGGCGACGGCCAGGTGCTGTTCTATGAGCTCGACGCCGACGGCGGCATCGTTGACCGGACGGCCGGCGTCGAATCGCGCGACCCGTACGGTGAGACTCCCGGCGGCGGCCCCGGCGAACGGGAAAAACGGCCGAGCCGCGCTCATGCGGCACTTATGCTGGCCGACGGCAGGGTGATGACCACCGACCTCGGCCACGACCTGCTGCGGATCTGGAATGTCGGATCCGGACCGGGGCTGGCTCTGGGGCCGGCCCTGGACCACGAGGTGGTCCTGCCGCGGGGCAGCGGCCCCCGGCACCTGGTCCAGCATCAGGGCGGCCATGTCTTTGTAGTGACCGAGTATTCAATCGAGGTGGCTGTGGCCGGGTTGTCGCCGGACTCCGGGGACTTCCGGCTCGGATTCGTCGGGCCCGCCGCCGCCGCCGGGGCGCAGCCGGATGATTCGGCGGCAGAGATCGCGTTGGCGGCCGACGGCAGGTACGCCTATGTGGGCGTCCGCGGTTCGAACCGGGTCTGCGTGCTGGAGGTGGAGGCCGGGGGCGCGGCGCTGCGTCCGGTGGCCGACGTCCCCAGCGGCGGCGACTGGCCCCGGCACCACCTGGCCCGCGACGGCTTGCTGCACGTCGCCCACGAACGCTCCGGCGACATCGTGACGTTTCCTCTGGACGCGGCATCAGGGTTGCCGGGTATCCCTGCGGACCGGCTGCAGGTGGCCTCCCCCACCGCGCTGGTGCCGGCCCGGCCCCGGTTGGTGCACCGGGGGTGAGAAGCCGGCGCCCGGCTGACGCGGTGCTGCGGTGAAGAGCAGGCCGGCGAAGAGCAGGCCGCCGGGTCAGCAGGCCGCGGCAAGCCCCGCAGCAGCCTGATGGACGCCCTGTTCGCCCCCATCCAGCTGGATCCCGCCCAGCTGAAACCCTCCCTCCGGCTGGAACACGCTCTCCGCCTGGAAACCGTCGGCGAAGTGGAGTCCGTCCCCCGGCTGGATACCGCCGTCGAGCTGGAAGCCACAGGGACAGCGCCACAGGGCCGGAAGATCGAGGGACGGGTCCGCGGGCCCGAACGAGTAGGAGGGCATCGCCGGCTCCGGCGAGGTCCACTGCATGGGTGCGCCGCAGTGCAGCGGGGCGCCGGGCGGGAGCACTGTCGCAGGGTCCCCGGTCAGGGTTGCGGATTCAGCCACGGCGCCTACTCTCGTTGAGATCTAAAAAACAAGTAGTAAGCATACATATAACTAGTTAAACGAGCTAGTTATGCCGCTCGGCGCCGATGGCCGCGCTCATCCGGCGGAGGAAAGTAATGACCACGCGGGCGTCCTCCGCGCTCATGGACTCTGCCACCTCCATCATGCGCCGGTGCATGTGTCCAAGCGTGGCGCGGACTTCGGAATCCGTCGCCACCGTCGGCACGATCACAAGGGAGCGCCGGTCCGTCGGGTGCGGCTCCCGCCGGACGTGCCCGCTTGCTACCAGCCGGTCGATCAGGGACGTTGTGGAAGCGGTGGTGATGCCCAGGACGCGGCTGAGATCCTTCGGGCCAACCCGTTCGCCTGTCGCCTTAGCCCGCAGCAGGTAGCGCAAAGCCAGCAGGTCCGTCTCTCCCATGCCCATCGAATCGCGGGTGGACCGCCTGGTCGCCACCTCCGAGATCCGATAGTCGCGGAGGGCCTGCAGGATCGCCGCCGGAGGATCCAGGCTGTCATCGGGGCCATACCAGTATCCGGAGGCGCCGTGGGAGTCCATTCGCCAAGCCTAGCGGAACTGGTAACTAGCCAGCCGTGCAATCCGGGTGGCTGCAGCCACAGGGCCCCAGGGCCCCGGAGCCCTGGCGGCTAGGGCCCCGAACCGCCCGGACTGGACCCCGGTGGCGGGCACAAAAAAACCCCGGCCTCCTGTTGCCAGGAAACCGGGGTTTTTCCACTCTTCGCTAAAAGAGTGGGCCCTGTGGGGATCGAACCCACGACCCACGGATTAAAAGTCCGATGCTCTACCAACTGAGCTAAAGGCCCCAGCCGACAGCCCCGAACCAGCGGATAAATCCGCTGATGCAGCGCGTTTCGGCCCAGTCCATTTCTGGACGTTAACACTGTACCCCAGACCCGGGCCGGCTTTTTTCACGTTGGCCGCACCGGCGGCGTCGGCCCCCGGCGTCTACGGGCAGCAGCGCGCACCGATCCTCGATTCCCTTGCGGCACTGGAGTAGCGTGGGGGCATGAGCGAGCAAGCAGGATCAAGCGCCCCCGGCCCGCGGCACCACAAGCCGAAACCCTTCGCACCGATCGACTTTGAGCCTTTCGCCGGAGGGGCCGATCCTGCCCGCGTCTCGGAGGCGGCCCATCTGGCCGCGCAGGCTCTCGTGCGCCGCGGCCGGGACAGCGACGACCCCAAAGTCACCAAACGGCTCGTCAAACTCGCCGATGAGCAGGGCCTGGAAGCAATCGCCGAAATGTGGGCCGAAAGCCCCGCCCGGTCCCTCCCCGGCGCGCTGTGGCGCCTGTACGCCCTGCGGGCCGCCACCATCCAGGATCCCGAGCGGATCTCCGTCTACTTCAAGGCGGGCAAGGACACGGCCCAGGTTTCGCATGTGGTCGCCGGCGCGGCCGAACCGCCCGGCGCCGATGAGATGAAATCCATGGCGGACGCCATCCTCTCCGGGGCGTTCGACGGCGAATTCGACGTCGCCCTGGAACGCTCCGCAGCGTTCTGCCGCGTGGTGGCCCTGGGCCAGGCAACGCTTGCGGATAACGCCGAGCACAGCAACGAAAACCACGCCAGCAAACTCACCCGCAACTCGCATCTGCTCGTCAAGACGGCCGAGGACCTCGAGCACGCCGCCAACGCGTGGCGGCTGGGCGAACTGGACTGAGGGGCCGGGCGGCAAGGGCCCGGATGACGGGCCCGCAGCACCCAGGACACGCACGACGCGGGCAGGCTGTCAATGTTGACTTGCATGAACCTACGTAGAAAACTAAAAGCGGTGCCGAACCGCGAAACCCCCGGGCTTCAACATTTAGCCGCCTAGAGCGGCCTACCGCCGAGAGGCGTATCCGGTTCGGCACCATTTTCATGCCTTCTTACCCTGATGTTCGCCCGGTTTTCACCTGCGCCGTCACACGCCGCGTCGGGCCGGGCCGGACCCGCCGGGGACGGTAAAGTGATGCGTATGCACTGGTCACCGTCAAGTCACACGGCCGGCCGACTCAACCCGCGAACCTCCTCCCGGAAGACCGGTGACACCACGTGAAGCTGCGCCTGTTCCCCCAGGAGTCCGCCGGACTGCACCTGCTCTCCCAAATGGCGCGCCAGATCGTGCTCGGGACCGGAACACTCTCGGAGATCCTCGGCGCCCCGGCCAGCGAGCATGCCCGGCTGGTGGAGGACATGCACAACCACGAGGCCAAATCCGCGGAGCTGCACTTTGCCCTCCTGACCCACATGCGCACCAGTTTCGTGAACCCGCTGCCGCGCGAGGACATGTACACGCTGTCCCGGTTCCTCAACGAGGCCATGGAGAAGCTCGACGCCGCCGCCGAGCTCGTCTCCCTCTACAAGCTCGAACGGCTGCCCAGGCGGGCCGCCGACCAGCTGGAAATCATCAGCCGCCAGGCCGAACTAACGGTCGATGCGATGCGGCGGCTGAACAATCTGGACGACCTCGAGGACTACTGGATCGAGATCCTGCGCCTGGCCAAGCGTGCCGAGCGCACGCACCGGGTCTGGGTCGCGGACATGCTCCACGAGATGAAGGCCATGCAGTACGCGCGCAACCGCGACGTCGCGAACCAGCTCGTGGAAGTCACGAAGGACATGCGCCGGATCGCCACCCAGGTGGGCAGCATCATCGTCAAGGAATCCTGACGTGGTGCTCTTCTTCCTTGCCCTGGTGCTGCTCTGCGCCGGGGCCTTTGCATTCCTCAACGGGTTCAGGGACGCGTCCTCGTCGGTGGCGCTGGCCGTGCGGACGCGGGCGCTGACCCCAACAGTGGCGGTGATTCTGGCCAGCCTGTTCAACTTCATCGGCGCCGGGCTGAGCGCCGCCCTGGCGCTGGCCGTCAGCCAGGCGTGGCTGTCGCTGCCGCCGGGCACAAACGGCCTGACGATTCTGCTGGCCGCGCTGCTGAGCGCCATCCTCTGGGGCGTCTACTTGTGGTGGCGCGGCATTCCCTCGTCCTCCACCCATGCCCTGGTCGGCGGCCTCGCCGGGGCGGGGGTCGCGAGCGTCGCCGTCGGCGGAAACCCCGTCATGGGCGTTGACGCCTCGCTCCTGTCCCAGGTGGTGCTCCCGCTGCTGATCTCACCGGTGATCGCCTATGCGGGGTCGTTCCTGCTGGTCTGGCCCGCGGGCTGGGCGGCCCGGTACACGCCGCCCAATGTCGTCAACACCCGCTCCCGGCGGGCCCAGGCCATTGCCGCGGGCGCCGTCGCCTTCGGGCACGGGCTGCAGGACGGCCAACGCACCAGCGCGGTGGTGATCCTGGCGCTGCTGGCGGCCGGGCTCTCCGACGGCGGTTCAGTGCCGGTGTGGGTGGCCCTGCTGACGGCCGTCTTGCTGTCGGCGGGAACCCTCGCGGGCGGGTGGCGGATTTCCTACACCATCGGCTACCGGCTGACCCGGGTCGATCCCCTGCGCGGATTCGTCGCGCAGATGTACAGCGCGGTGATGCTGCTGGTGGGCGCGATCGGGCTGCACTGGCCCGTCTCCACCACGCACACGGTGACGGCGGCAACCCTTGGCGCC
Source organism: Arthrobacter sp. 01L42 (assembly GCF_056400005.1). NCBI lineage: Bacteria > Bacillati > Actinomycetota > Actinomycetes > Micrococcales > Micrococcaceae > Arthrobacter > Arthrobacter sp. 01L42. Next base: position 108,599 of record NZ_JBFTSL010000007.1, read on the forward strand.
GGCGCCAACCAAAGTTTCCCGGGCACCGACCGGCGGCTGGTGATCCGCATCCTGGTGTTCTGGGTAGCGACCCCGGTTGTCACCGCCGCCGCCGCGTTCGTCCTGCAGTTGGCGCTCTCGACGGTGGCCGGCCTGTAGGACTCGGTTGGTTATCCGAAGCGGCCGGAGACGTAGTCCTCGGTGGCCTTCTCTGTCGGGTTGCTGAAGATCGTGGGGGTGTCGCCGAACTCGATCAGCTTGCCCGGCTTGCCGGTGCCGGCAATGTTGAAGAAGGCCGTCTTGTCCGACACGCGGGCTGCCTGCTGCATGTTGTGCGTCACGATCACCACCGTGTACTGGTCCTTGAGCTCGTTGATGAGGTCCTCAATGGCCAGCGTCGAGATCGGGTCCAGGGCGGAGCAGGGCTCGTCCATGAGGATCACCTGGGGTTCAACGGCAATCGCGCGCGCAATGCACAGGCGCTGCTGCTGGCCGCCGGAGAGCCCGGAGCCGGGCTTGGCCAGACGGTCCTTGACCTCGTTCCAGAGGTTGGCCCCCTGCAGGGACCGCTCCACCAGGACATCGGCCTCGCCCTTGGAGATCTTCGTGTTGTTCAGCTTCACGCCGGCCAGCACGTTGTCCCGGATGGACATGGTGGGGAACGGGTTGGGGCGCTGGAACACCATGCCGATCTGGGACCGGACGGTGACCGGATCGACGCCGGGGCCGTACAGGTTGTCCCCGTCCAGCAGCACTTCGCCTTCAACCCTCGCGCCGGGAATGACCTCGTGCATGCGGTTCAGGGTGCGCAGGAAGGTGGACTTGCCGCAGCCCGAGGGGCCGATGAAGGCCGTGACGGACTTGGCGTCGATGTTGATGTTGACGCCTTCGACGGCCAGGAATTTGCTGTAGTAGACGTTCAGGTCCTTGACGTCGATGCGCTTAGACATGGTGTTCCTTCACTTGCTGGAGGTAGGGGCGGCGGGCGCGGATGGCCTAGCGGCCTGTCTTGGGGGCGAAGATGCGGGCAATCAGGCGGGCGCCGAGGTTGAGCAGCATCACCAGGATGATGAGCACCAGGGCCGCCCCCCAGGCCCGTTGGGAGGACGGATCCGGGTTGGACGGCGAGGTGGGGTTCAGGATCTGGGTGTAGATGAAGGTCGGCAGCGAGGCCATCCAGCCGCTGAACACGTTGGTGTTGATGGTGGTCGCGAATCCGGCGGTGACCAGAATCGGCGCGGTTTCGCCGATCACGCGGGCGATCGCCAGGGTGATGCCGGACGCGATGCCGGAGATCGCCGTCGGGAGAACCACCTTGAGGATGGTCCGCCACTTGCGGACGCCGAGGGCGTAGGCGGCCTCGCGGAGTTCGTTGGGCACGATCTTGAGCATTTCCTCGCTGGAGCGGACCACCACCGGGATCATCAGCACCGACAGTGCGACGGCGGCGACGGCGCCGGTCTTGGTGCCCGGGCCGACCACCGCGAAGAACGCGGCGGCGGCGAACAGGCCGGCGACAATCGAGGGGATGCCGGTCATGACGTCCACGAAGAAGGTGATGGCCCGGGCCAGTGCGCGGTCCTCGCCGTATTCCACGAGGTAGATCGCGGTCAGCAGGCCCACGGGGACCGAGATGAGGGTGGCGAGCACCGTGATCAGCAAGGTGCCCATGAGCGCGTGGTAGATGCCGCCCAGCAGGGGGGCACCTTCCTCGACCGTCTTGTTGTCAAAGGCGCCGGTGACACCGTTCATGGAGGTGGTGAGGAAACCGGGATCCAGGAGCCCGGGTAGCCCATTGATCAACACGGTCCAGATCACCGAGAACAGGGGCAGCAGGGCAACCAGGAAGGCCCCCACAACCAGGCAGGTGGCCAGCTTGTCCTTGGCTTTGCGGGCGCCTTCCACAATAAGGCTCCAGCCCACCAGGCCGGCGGCGAAGAGGATGGCGGAGACGATTCCCCAGCCGAAGGCATTGAAGCCGATCAGCGCGAGGATCGCGGCGCCGAGGATCAAGGCAACGGCCAGGACGATGTACGGCGCGGCCTTGGGCAGTTGGCCCCTGGTCAGCGCCGAGCGCTTGCGTACCGGAGTCAGGGTGGAGGTCATTTAGTTGGCTCCCGAGAATTCTTTGTGCCGGCTGATGATTCCCCGGGCAATCATGTTCACTCCGAGGGTAATGACGAACAGCACCAGGCCCGCGGCGATCAGCGTGCTGACCTTGAGCCCGCTGGCCTCGGGGAAGTTCAGGGCGATTTCGGCGGCGATGGTCTGGTTGCCGGTCTGGATCAGGCTGGCGGTCAGGGCTCCGGAGGACAGCACCAGCGCGACGGCCATGGTCTCGCCGAGGGCCCGGCCCAGTCCCAGCATCACGGCGCTGATGATTCCCGGCCGGCCGAACGGCAGCACGGTCATCCGGATCATCTCCCAGCGGGTGGCCCCGAGCGCCAGCGCGGCCTCTTCGTGCAGCTTGGGGGTCTGCAGGAAGATTTCGCGGGTCAGGGAGGTGATGATCGGCAGGACCATGACGGCGAGCACGATGCCGGCCGTCAGGATGGTCTTGCCGGTGGCGGAGGCGGGGCCCTGGAAGATCGGCAGCCAGCCCATGTTCTCGGCCAGCCAGTTGTACGACGGCGAGATTTCCTTGGCCAGGAACGCGACGCCCCAGGCGCCGTAGACCACGGACGGGATGGCGGCGAGGAGGTCAATCACGTAACCCAGGCCGGAGGCGAGCTGGCGCGGCGCGAAGTGCGAAATGAACAGCGCGACGCCGATCGCGATCGGCGTCGCGATCACGAGAGCGATCACCGAGGCGATGAGGGTGCCGATGACGAGCGGCCAGATGTAGGTGAAGAATCCTTCGCCGCCCTGGATCTTGTCCGCCGGAGCCACGAGGGCGGGGAGCGCCTGGATCACGAGAAACAGTGCCACGCCGAAGAGCACGACGAGGATCAAACACCCTGCTGCCAAGGTGGCTGCGGAAAAGACTTTGTCACCGGCGTGGCCTGCGCCCCGGGACTTGGTCAGGGAGGTGGTGGTCACTTCACGGTCCTTCGGTTTGGATGGGATCCGGGCGCCGGGTGCGGAGGCCTCCGCGGCCGGTGCCCGGCAAATCTAGATGTATGGAACAAACGCGTCAGTTCCCTGCTCCATGGCGGCCGCCGGTGACGGCCGCCATGGAGCAGGGAACCTCGATCAGGCCGGTGTTTCCACTATGCCTTTTTCCACTTCGCCTCGCGGCGCAGCGTATCCCTAGGCCTTGGCCTTGACGGAGTCGACGGCAGCCATGGCCTTGTCCTGGAGGGTCTTGGACAGCGGCGCCGACTTGGCGGCGTCGGCGGCGGCCTGCTGGCCCGCGTCGGAGGCGGCGTACTTGACGAAGGCCTTGACCAGGTCAGCGGTGGCCTGCGTGTCGTAGCTGGTGCAGACGATGTGGTAGGACACCAGGACGATCGGGTAGGCACCCGCGACCGTGGTGGTGCGGTCCAGCTTGATGGCGAGGTCGTTGGCGTTGCGGCCCTCGACCGGCTTGCCCTGGTCGACTGCCTTGGAAGCTGCCTCGGCGGAGATCTTCGTGAAGGAGTCGCCGACCTTGATCTGCGCGGTGCCGAGCTTGCCGCTGACAGCGGAGTCGTCGGCGTAGGTCACGGCGCCGGGGGTGTCGGTGACAGTCTTGACGACGCCGGAGGTGCCCTTGGCGTTCTCGCCCTTCAGGCTGGCGGGCCAGACGCCGGCTGCCTTGTCGGTCCACACGGAGGGGGCTACGGCGGACAGGTAGTCGGTGAAGTTGGTGGTGGTGCCCGAGTCATCGGAGCGGTTCACCGGTGTGACCTTGAGGTCCGGCAGCTGGACGCCCGGGTTCATGGCCGCGATGGCGGGGTCATTCCAGTTGGCGACCTCGCCGCGGAAGATCTTTGCGACGGTGGCGGCGTCGAGCTTCAGGTCCGTGATGCCAGGGACGTTGAAGGCGACGGCGATCGGGGAAATGTAGACCGGAATGTCAATGGCTCCGTCGGGACCACACTTTTCCTTGGAGCTGGCGAGTTCGTCATCCTTGAGGTAGGCATCGGAGCCGGCGAACTGGGCCGAGCCGTCGAGGATCGCCTTGCGTCCGGCGCCGGAACCGTCCGGGGAGTACTGCACAGTTGCGCCCTGGTTCGCGGTAGCGAAGTTGGTCTTCCAGACATCCATGGCTGCGCCCTGGGCGGAAGAACCGATGCCGGTCAGGGTGCCGGTGACCGCGGGACCCGAGGCGGACGGCGCCGCGGTCTGGGCCGTGTTGGTTGCGTTGTCCGAACCGCAGGCGGTCAGCGCAAGTGCGCCGACGGCGATTACAGCGATAGCCGCGTTGCGGCCGAAGCGGAGAGCCTTCACTGAGTTGTACCCCTTCCAGGGCTGTGAGTGCCGGGCCTGGAGAAGGCCCGCAGGGATGCGTACGGGTTTGTACCTTTACCGACCGTAAGTGGCCCAGGTGAAGAGAATTGCGGACCAAAGTGAACGGCCGGTGAACGACGCGGGACTATTGGCTTACATATGCCGGGCCGCCATTGTGTTCTGTGCGTCACAGTCGTATCAGCCACACAGTGCCCGCGGCCCGCGGCCCGTGCCGCGTCCTGCCGTGCCGGCCGTCCCGGCCGTCCCGGCGCAGCAAATAGACTGGAGGGCATGGCCTCCGCGACTGGACTCTCCGCAAGCGCACGATTCCTGCGCGGCCGGGTCCGCACCGGCTTTGTCCGGAGCCGGAACTCCCTGGGCCCGGCCATCCAGATGACCACTTGCGCCGTGGGCGCTTACGCTTTCGCAGAATACGTCCTGGGCCACAGCGGGCCGTTGTTTGCGGCCACGTCATCCCTTATTGCGCTCGGTTTTTCCCGCGACCCCAGACTGCGCCGCGTCATCGAGGTGGGCTTGGGCTGCACGCTCGGAATCGTGGTCGGAGACCTGCTGCTGCACTGGCTGGGCTCCGGAATCTGGCAGGCCGCCGTCGTGCTCCTTTTCTCCATCCTGCTGGCCAGGTTCCTGGACAGCGGGACGATTTTCACGACGCAACTGGGCCTGCAGTCGGTCCTCGTGGTGCTCCTGCCCGCACCGATCGGGGGCCCGTTCACCCGCAGCATCGACGCCGTGGTGGGCGGAGTGTTCGCGCTGCTGATGACCGTGCTCGTTCCCAAGGATCCGCGGCGTGAACCCCGCAGCGACGTCAAGAAGCTCCTGCACGAGCTCGCCGAGGTGCTGCGGGAATGCGCCTCGGCGCTGAGCTACAGCGATTCCACCCAGGCCTGGCATGCCCTCATCCGGGGCCGGAACTGCCAGCCGCTCGTCGACGCCATGCGCCAGTCGCTGCGTGCCTCCGGCGAAGTGGCAACCCTGGCCCCAGCCTACCGGCGGCACCGGGACGAGCTGGACCAGATGGAGCAGTCGCTGGACTACATCGATCTTGCGCTGCGCAACAGCCGGGTCTTTGCGCGCCGCCTGACCAGCGCCATCAACCATGCGGCGCTCTCGGACGAGGCCACCCAGAACATCGCCGAGGTCCTGCAGGAGACGGCCGCCGCCGTCGACGAACTCTCGCTCGGCCTGGCGGAAGTCCACGACGGCGCCCGCCGCGCCCACCTGCGGACAGCACGCTCGGAGCTGCGCGAGATCGCCGTCCGGCTGCATCCGCGGATACTGGACGTCCAGCGGCTGGAGGGCGAAACGGTGGTCATGTTGTTCCGCCCGCTCATGGTGGACCTGCTCGAGGCCGCCGGGCTGGATTCCAAGGAAGCCCGGGACATCCTGCCCCCGCTGTAGCTGCTGCAGCTGGCGCACGGCGCGCTTGTTGTCGCTGGCCCGCCGCCGGCGCACTTGTTGTCGCTGGCCCCCGATAGTGTGGACCAATGGCTACGAAGACTTCCCGGGGGCCGAAGGCGCCCGGCTATAAATGCGCCGAATGCGGCTGGACGACGGCCAAGTGGGTGGGCCGCTGCGGCGAGTGCCAGGCGTGGGGCAGCGTGGAGGAGACCGGCACCGCCGTCGCCCGGACGACGGCGGCCACGACCGTCCTGGAACCGGCCCGCCGGATCGCCGACGTCGACGCCACTACCGCCGCTTTCCTGCCCACCGGCGTGGATGAACTCGACCGTGTGCTCGGCGGCGGGCTGGTGCCAGGCGCCGTGATCCTGCTGGCGGGCGAGCCCGGGGTGGGCAAGTCGACGCTGCTGCTGGACGTTGCGGCCAAGTTCGCCCGCACGGCGCAGGACGTCCTCTACATCACCGGTGAGGAATCCGCGGCCCAGGTCAAGCTCCGCGCGGACCGGATCGACGCCGTCGCCGAATCCCTGTACCTGTCCGCCGAAACTGACCTGGGGCAGGCCCTGGGGCAGGTGGAGAGGCTGGAGCCGCGCCTGCTGGTGGTGGACTCAGTGCAGACCCTCAGCAGCGCCGACGTCGAGGGCAGCGCCGGCGGCGTGTCCCAGGTGCGCGAGGTGGCGGCGTCCCTGATCGCCGCGGCCAAGCGCCGCAACATGACCACGCTGCTGGTCGGGCACGTGACCAAGGACGGCTCCATCGCCGGGCCCCGGCTGCTGGAACACCTCGTGGACGTCGTTTGCCAGTTCGAAGGCGAAAGGCACTCGCGGCTGCGGCTGCTGCGCGCGGTCAAGAACCGCTACGGACCCACCGACGACGTCGGCTGCTTCGATTTAAACGAGGACGGCATCGAGGGCCTCGCCGATCCCAGTGGGCTGTTCGTCTCCCGGACCAAGGAGCCCGTTTCGGGAACCTGCATCACGGTCACGCTGGAGGGCCGCCGGCCGCTGCTGGCCGAGGTGCAGGCGCTGCTCGCCGAGAGCGCCAGCTCCCAGCCCCGCCGCGCCACCAGCGGGCTCGACAGCTCGCGCGTCGCGATGCTGCTGGCCGTCCTGCAGCAGCGCGCCGGCTGCCTGCTGAACAAGGACGACTCATACGTGGCAACGGTCGGCGGGGTCAAGCTCAGCGAACCCGCCACGGACCTCGCCGTGGCCCTGGCGGTGGCCTCGGCCAAGGCCAGGAAGCCGCTCCCCCAGCGGCTCATAGCCTTCGGCGAGGTGGGCCTGGCGGGCGAAGTCCGCCCGGTGCCCGGCATCAACCAGCGCATCCAGGAGGCGCACCGGCTCGGCTTCACCCATGCCGTGGTACCGGCCAGCCCCAACGGGCACGGACCGGTTCCGGCGGGCTTCTCGGTCCGCGAGGTCGGCCACCTGGCCGAGGCCCTGGGACTGCTGATCAGCTGACGCCGCAAATGCCGGGTGGTCTGGTGGTCTGGGACCTCGGGATGATGGGCGTTATCGAGGTCCGCTGAGGCTGGAAATGCCCTCTTGCCAAAGATACCCCCCGGGGGTATGTTTGGCGTAGCCGCAGATGACTGAGCATCCGTCAGGAGCACACACCATGGAACACCGGCACAGCAGCCCCGGCGCGGACCAGGGCCTCGGGAACCACAGCCCGGGCGGGACGCCGCACGGCAACCATGCCGTGGGCTCCGCCGCGGATGAGCACACGGTACACAGCCACGGCCAGCATGCCGGGCACAGCGTCGCGATGTTCAGGGACAGGTTCTGGCTGTCACTGGCCCTGGCCGTGCCGGTGGTCTTCTTCAGCCCCATGTTCGCGGAACTCCTGGGCTACGCTCCTCCCGCCTTCCCCGGCTCAGCGTGGATCCCGCCGGTGTTCGGCACGGCGATCTACCTCTACGGCGGCCGTCCGTTCCTCAAGGGCGGACTCAATGAACTGAAGACGCGAAAACCGGGGATGATGCTGCTGATTGCCATGGCCATCAGCGTCGCCTTTATCGCCTCGTGGGTGACCAGCCTCGGCATCGGCGGTTTCGATCTCGACTTCTGGTGGGAGCTGGCGCTGCTGGTCCCCATCATGCTGCTGGGCCACTGGATCGAGATGCGCGCCCTCGGCTCGGCGCAGGGTGCGCTGGATGCCCTGGCGGCGCTGCTGCCCGACGAAGCGGAACGCGTCACGGCAGCCGGCACGGAGACCGTCAGCCTCGCCGAACTCCGCGCCGGGGACACCATCCTGGTCCGCCCCGGCGGCCGGATGCCGGCCGACGGCACCGTCAGCGGCGGGCAGGCCGAATTCGACGAATCCATGATCACGGGCGAATCAAAAACCGTCCTGCGGGCCCCTGGGGATCCCGTGGTGGCCGGAACCATCGCCACTGACAACTCCGTGCGGGTCCGGGTGTCGGCCATCGGCGAGGACACGGCCCTCGCCGGGATCCGGCGCCTCGTGGCCGAGGCGCAGGCGTCCTCCTCCCGGGCCCAGGCCCTGGCCGACCGGGCTGCGGCCTTCCTCTTCTACTTCGCGGCCGGCACCGGCGTCCTGACGTTCATCTTCTGGACCCTGATGGGCAGCATAGGAGACGCGGTCACCCGCACCGTGACGGTCCTGGTAATCGCCTGCCCCCACGCCCTCGGCCTTGCCATCCCGCTCGTCATCGCCATTTCCACCGAGCGCGCCGCCCGGGCGGGCGTCCTGATCAAGAACCGGATGGCGCTGGAGCGCATGCGGACAGTCGATGTCGTGCTGTTCGACAAGACCGGAACCCTGACCAGGGGCGAACCGGAACTCAAGGAAGTCGCCGCCGCAGACGCGGGAACGACCGGCCAAGACGCCGCGCAGGATACGGTGCTGGCACTCGCGGCCGCCGTGGAGGCCGACAGCGAACATCCCCTGGCCCGCTCAATCGTTGCCGCCGCCCGGGAACGAGGACTGAAGCTTCCGACGGCGGACGGGTTCACGTCGCTGACCGGCCGCGGGGTCCGCGCCACGGTCGATGGCCGCACGGTCCAGGTGGGCGGTCCGGCCCTGCTCCGGGAGCTGGGTCTGCAGGAGCCGCCGGAGTTGGCCGCCACGACCGGCACCTGGCTGGAGCGCGGCGCAGCGGTGCTCCATGTCGTGGACGGCGGCAGGGTCCTGGGTGCTGTCAGCCTCGAGGACGCTGTACGGCCCGAGTCCCGCCAGGCCGTCCGGGCCCTGCAGGCACGCGGCATCAAGGTGGCCATGGTCACCGGCGACGCCCGGCAGGTGGCGCACGCCGTCGCCGCCGAGCTCGGCATCGACGAAGTGTTCGCCGAGGTGCTCCCCGCCGACAAGGACAAGAAAGTGGCGGAGCTCCAGGGCCGCGGGCTGAAGGTGGCCATGGTGGGCGACGGCGTCAACGACTCCCCCGCGCTGGCACGGGCGGAGGTGGGGATCGCGATTGGCGGCGGCACGGACGTGGCCGTGGAATCCGCCGGCGTGGTCCTGGCCGGCAACGATCCGCGGGCTGTGCTGTCAATGCTCGATCTTTCCAGGGCGAGCTACCGGAAGATGTGGCAAAACCTCGTGTGGGCCACCGGATACAACATCATCTCGGTGCCGCTGGCTGCCGGTGTCCTCGCCTTCGCCGGAATTGTCCTGTCCCCCGCCGCGGGCGCCGTGATGATGTCGGCGTCGACCATTGTGGTTGCCCTGAACGCCCAGTTGCTGCGCGGGCTCAAGCTCAACCCGGCCGCGGTCAGCTGACCTGGTGGAGGCCCCGATGCCGGAAACCACCCGCCGTGAGTCATCATTCGGGAGATCGTATGCCCGGGTGGGTCCGCGGATGGACGCCCGCGGCGCAGCAGAGCACCGCCGCCGGCTCGTCGCGCCGGCGCACGGCTTCGTCATCGAAATCGGGGCGGGCTACGGGGCCACCTTCCCGTTCTACCCTTCCACGGTGTCCGGCGTGCTGGCCCTCGAACCGGACCCCACGCTCCGTGCGCTGGCCCTCGCCGCCGCCGGCAAGGCGCCTGTGCCCGTCACGGTGAGGGACGGCGTGGCGGAAGCGCTGCCGGCGGCGGATGACTCGGCCGACGTCGTCGTCTCCAGTTTGGTGCTTTGCAGCGTGGCGGACCCGCCCCTCGCCCTGGCGGAGGTGGTCCGGGTCCTGCGCCCCGGCGGCCTGCTGCTGTTCTACGAACATGTCCGCTCAGCGCACCGCCTGCTGGGGGCCGCCGAAGACCTGCTCACACCCCTGTGGGGCCGGATGGCAGGCGGATGCCACCCGAACCGTGACACCGCAGCCATGATCGCCGCGGCAGGCCTGAGCGTGCAGGGCATCGAGCGCTTCGGCTTTTCGGTGCTTCCCGGCAATCCGCGGCTGGCCCACGTCCTCGGCATGGCGGGCAAATCCTGACCCCGCCCCGGCACAACGAAGAGGGGCGCCTGCCCCGATGGCAGACACCCCTCTCATGATTTCGCTCCGGCTGAGCCGGCCTGGATTTGCTAGGCCTTCTTGGGCGGCAGGGCCAGCTTGAAGATCTTCGCCCACGTGGAGCCGACCTGCTTCAGCAGCGGACCCGTGGTGTACGGCAGTCCGTAGCGCTTGCAGATCTCCTGCACCTTCGGCTGCACCTCCGCGTAGCGGTTCGAGGGCAGGTCCGGGAACAGGTGGTGCTCAATCTGGTGCGAGAGGTTGCCGGTCATGAGGTGCATGAACTTGGAGCCGGAGATGTTGGCCGAGCCGATCATCTGCCGCACATACCAGTCACCGCGGGTCTCGCCCTCCACCATTTCCTCGGTGAAGGTGTCGGTGCCTTCGGGGAAGTGGCCGCAGAAGATCACTGCGTGCGCCCACACGTTGCGGACGGCGTTGGCGGTCAGCGTGCCGTAGAGGGCCTGCTTGCCGGAACCGGTCAGCATGGCGACGGCGGGAGTGGCGGCGTAGTCCTTGGTGAACTGCGTCAGTGCCTTGCGGCCGAGGGCCTTCAGGTCCTTGGTCAGGGCTTCCTTGGACTTCCGGCCCTCTTTGTAGTCCACCAGTTCGAGGTCGTAGATCGCGATGCCCCACTCGAAGACCGGTGCCAGCAGCGCGTTGTACAGCGGGTTGCCCAGGTTGAAGGGCGTCCATTTCTGGTCCGGATCCATCCGCAGCAGGTTGTATCCGATGTCGTTGTCCTTGCCGACCACATTTGTCCAGCGGTGGTGGAGATCGTTGTGGGTGTGCTGCCAGGAGCGCGCGGGGGTGACGAAGTCCCATTCCCAGGTGGTGGAGTGGATGTCCGGGTCCCGCATCCAGTCCCACTGCCCGTGCAGGATGTTGTGCCCAAGTTCCATGTTTTCCAGGATCTTGGCGAAGCTCAGCAGCGCGGTGCCGGCGAACCAGGCGGGCTTCTTCTTGCTGACAAGGAGCAGGGCACGGCCGGAGAGCTCGAGGCCTCGCTGGATCTTGATCATGCGGCGGATGTAGGCGGCATCGGCGGACCCGCGCTTGGCGAGGATGTCATCCTTGATGGCGTCGAGTTCGCGCCCCAGCTCCGCCACCTGCTCGTCGGAGAGGTGGGCGGCCGCGGGCGGACGCAGCAACGGGCTGCCGGTCTCGGCGAGGGCGCCGGGCCGCGTCTTCGCGACCGTGACGACCTTTGCTGTGTCGGCTGAACCGCTGGTGGCGGGGGTGTCGGCGTCGGAAAGGTCCGGTTTGTTGGAAACAATCGTCATGCGGTGATACTCCTCAGAGGTCGAGGTTAACGGGGCCGGCGGCTGCCGACACGCACGTCTGGATTAGTTGGCCGGGCTCGCCGTGCACTTCGTTGGTGCGCAGGTCACGGACGTGGCCGGCCCGCAGCGGGATGAGGCAGCTGTGGCAGATACCCATCCGGCAGCCGCTGGGCATGAGGATGCCGGCGTCCTCGCCGACATCGAGCAGCGGGGTGTCGCCATCGGCCTCGACTTCACGGTCGGAGGCCTCGAAGGTGACCAGGCCGCCGTCGTGCCCGGCGCCGCCGGCGAGGCTGGTGCTGAAGCGTTCGATGGTCAGGGTGCCCGAGCTGGCCGCGGCCTGCTGGGCGTCCTCCGCTTCGGCCTCCCACAGCGCCTCGGCGTCGTTGAGGAACCCTTCCGGACCGCATGCGTAGGCGGCGCGCTGGCGCCAGTCCGGGCAGAGCCGGTCCAGGTCGGCGGCCGAGGTGAAGTCCAGCCGTCCGCTCTCACCGGTGAACCAGTGCGTGACGCGCAGGTTGGGGAACTGGTCGGCGAGCTCGGCGAGTTCTTCACGGAAGATGGTGTCCGCGGCGGTGCGGGCTGTGTGGATCAGGACGACGTCCGAATCCGGGCGGTGCGGAACGAGCGTGCGGATCATCGACATCACCGGGGTGATCCCGCTGCCGGCCGTGAGCATGAGCAGCGGCCGCGGATGCTCGGGCAGGACGAAATCGCCCTGCGGGGGCGCCAGGAACAGGACGTCGCCGGGCTTGGTGCCGCGCACGAGGGCCCCGGAGACGGCGCCCATGTCGGTCACGGTGATTGCCGGGTCCTGTCCGGCGGGGGCGCTGAGCGAGTAGGACCGCCAGTGGCGGACACCGTCGAGCTCGACGCCAATACGGGCCCACTGGCCGGCAAGATGTGCTTGCCAGCCGCGGCCGGGACGGAAGAAAATGGTGGCGGAATCGGCCGTTTCTGGAACCACCCTGGTGACTACGCCGCGCAATTGGCGGGCGGAAAACACAGGATTGAACAGCGACAGAATGTCTTCTGGAGCTAGTGGGGTGGTCAGTAGAGATGCGGCGCGCGCCAGCTTACGGAGCCGGATCATTCACCAAGCTTATGTCAGATTGCGCCATACTTCTTCACCCAAGGCATACGATCGACTCAAGAAAACTATCCCGCCGCAACAACTCATCGGACTGTTCATGAACACATCCCCTGCCCGGGAGCCTGCCGGCCCCACCCCCGCCTACGATCCTCCCTGGCTGGCCCTGCCGCGGGAGGTCAGCGACATGCTGCGGCCGCGGATGCCCGGCATTGTGGAGGCCATCATCGAAGCCGTCCCGCAGCTCGTCCCGGCGTACGCCAGGCCGATCGAGGGGCGCTTTGGCAGGGGGCTGCGCAGGGGCGTGGCCGCGGCACTGGACCGCTTCCTGCAACTGCCCGGGACCCGGCTGCCAGCGCTGTCCGAGGAAAGCCGGGAGCTGGTGGCCGGGCTGGGCAGCGGCGAGTTCCGGCAGGGGCGGAGCATGGACGCGCTCCTGAGCGCCTACCGGATGGGCGCCCGCGTGACGTTCCGGGAGATGTCCAAAGTCTCAGTGGAACATCATCTGGGCCAGGGCGTCGTGGTGGATCTGGGCGAATCGATCCTCGCGTACATCGATGAGCTGTCAGCGGTCAGCGCCGAGGCCTACGCCTTTGAGCAGTCCGAACGGGCCGGAGCAGTGGACCGGCGGCGCACCGAACTGCTGGACCTGCTCCTGCTCGGCCAGGCCGACGAGGCGGCCCTGCGCCAGACGGCGGCGATGGCGGACTGGTCCCTGCCCCAGCGCATGGCGGTGGTGACGCTGCCGCTGGACCGCGCGGCCGGGCTGCGGCTGCGCCTGGGCCCGGGCACCCTTGTGATTGAGCGCGAGACCGATGTTGTCGCCCTGGTGCCGGCGCGGATGTCGCGCTCCGCCCGGGACGACCTGGACCGTGCCCTGAAGGGGCGCGGCGCTTCCGTGGGACCGGCCGGGGGCTGGGAGAGGGTTCCGGATTCGCTGCGGCTGGCCGTGCTGGCCGCCGCAGCACTGCCTCCGCGGGAGGGACCGGATGACCCCCCGATCTGGGCCGACGAGCACTTGGCGCAGGTGATTCTCGGTGCAGAACCCTCGGCGATCACCGAACTCGCCAACCGCCGGCTCGCGCCGCTGGAAGGGCTCCGGCCCGCACAGCGCGACCGGCTCGCCGAAACCCTGCTCTCCTGGTTGCGCCACTGGGGCCAGCGGGCGCCCGTGGCCGCCGAGCTCGGGATCCACCCGCAGACCGTGGGCTACCGGGCAGCGCAGCTGCGCGAGCTCTTTGGCGACGCCCTCGAGGACCCAACGGCGCGCTTCGAACTCGAACTGGCCCTGCACGCCGGCCGGCGGTAGGCCAAGCCCGTCGGGCGGACCGCAGGTTACCCGGCGAGCGCCCGCCGGCTGTGGAGCCGCAGCTCCAGGTCGTGCATCACGAGCGCCGCCAGGTCCTCCAGCGCGGCAGTGTCCTCATCGCTGAACTCGCGGGGCTCACGGTCCAGGATGCAGAAGGTGCCCAGGTTGTAGCCGTCCGGAGTGCGCAGCGGCACCCCGGCATAGAACTGCAGGCCGAACTCGCCTGCCACGAGGGGGTTGGCCAGCGTCCGGGGATCGTTGACGGCGTCCCAGACAATCCAGGCATCGCCCTGCAGGACGGCGGAGGCGCACAATCCGGGGTCCCGGCCGATTTCCGTGACATCCGTGCCGTGGTGGGACTTGAACCAGATGCGGTCATGGTCCACAACACTGACAATCGCCACGGGCACCGAGAACATGCGTGCGGCCAGCGCCGCGATCCGGTCAAAGACGCCGTCCGCGGGAGTGTCCAGGATCCGGTACCGCTCGACCGCACGCATGCGCCCTTCTTCGTCGGTCAACAGCGCGGCCGGGTCCCGGCGGCGGCGTCCTGTGCCGCTGATGACTTCCTGGCGCAGGGCCAGGGACACTTCCCGGGCCGGCGGGCGGGCGGCCGGATCCCTGTCCAGCATGGAGGTCAGCAGGGCCGCCCACATGGGCGCGATGTCTTCGGGGACGTCCGGGTCGTGGAGCAACCGGGCCAGGGCGGACTGCACCGGCGCGCCCGGATAGGCCATTTTCCCTGTCAGGCCTTCCAGCAGGACCAGCCCCAGCGAATAGACGTCGCTGGCGGGGCCTGCCGGTTCGCCGGCAGCCTGTTCAGGGCTGAGGTAGGCCGGGGTGCCGGAGCTGTCATCGGGGTCGCCGTGGTGGCCTTCGCGGATGGTGATGGCCACGCCGAAGTCGCTGAGTTTGGCGCGGGCGCGCCGGTCCTCGACGCTGTAGTCCACGAGCAGGATGTTGGCCGGCTTGACGTCCCGGTGGATGATGCCGTGGTGGTGGATGTGCGCAAGACCGTCGGCGAGATCGTGTCCGATCAGCGCCATGTGGGCCGCCGACAGCGGACCCTCGGCCGAGCGGCGGCGCAGGTCGGGGCCGCGGACGAGTTCCATCACCAGATAACTGAGCCGGCGGGTCGGGTCACTGAGGTCCGTGCCGGCGTCGAACAGTGTCACGAGGGCGTGGTGGGCCATCCCCGCCAGGATCCGCACTTCATCGGCCTGCCTGCGGGTCCGCTCTTCGTCCACTGTCCCGTCGCGGAAGAGTTTGACTGCCACTTCACGCCCCAGGACCTCGTCCGTGGCACGGTACACGCTCGATTGGCTGCCCCTGCCAATGAGTTCTTCGATCCGGTAGCGCCCGCTGAGCAGGAAACCGGGGTCCATGGTTGTCAAAGGTCTACGTGGTCCCTCTAATGGGGCCGCCGCTGGAAGCGGGCGGATCAGTCCAAAGCCGGGACAAATCCCGGCACCCGCACCATAAGCAAGCTTACTTATCATAACGCGGAAACCGGATTCCGGAAGACTTCCCGGGACCCTTTCGGTCCGCCGCCTTGGGCTATTTTGCGGGGTTGTGGGTCCCGATCGGCACCAGGGTGAGGTCAGGGTGGTTCTTTTCGATCCGGCGCAGGGCCCAGACGTCGTTGAACAGGGCCAGGTATTCCCCGTCGGAGCGCAACAGGACTTCGGCGCCGGGGACGTTGGCCAGCGCCGGCATGGCGTCGGCGGTCGAGATCCGGGCCATGGAATACGGGAGCCGCTCCAGCCGCATCGGGGCGCTGAAGTCGTGCGCCATGCGGTCCTCGACCACTTCGAACTGCATGGGGCCGACGGCGGCAAGAACGGGCGCCTGGTCACCGCGGATGTCGGAGCGGAGCACCTGGATGACACCCTCGTGCTCGAGTTGTTCGATGCCGCGGCGGAACTGCTTGAACCGGCTCGGGTCCTTGGAGCGCGCCACCTGGAAGTGCTCCGGGGCGAACAGCGGGATCGCCGGGAACTCCACGGGCTGGTCCAGGAACAGGCTGTCCCCCACCCGGAGGGAGGAGGCGTTCACGAGGCCCACCACATCGCCCGGGAAGGCCTCGTCGATCACCTCGCGTTCGCGGCCGAAAACCTGCTGGGCGTACTTGGTGGCGAAGGATTTCCCCGTCCGGGTCTGGGTGACCACCATGCCGCGCTCGAACATGCCGGAGCAGACACGGATGAAGGCAACGTGGTCGCGGTGGGCCTTGTTCATGCCGGCCTGGACCTTGAAGACGAACCCGGCGAACGGGGCATCCACGGGGCGGGGGTCGCCGTCGACGTCGGGCCGCGGGGCAGCGGGCGGGGCGAAGTCGACGAGGGCGTCGAGGATTTCCTTGACGCCGAAGTTCAGCGCGGCCGAGCTGAACAGGATCGGCGTCGCCTTGCCGGCGTGGAAGGCCGCGACGTCGAACGCCAGGTTGGATTCGATGACCAGCCCGGCCTCGTCCACGGCGTTGGACCAATCGTCGCCCTGGCTGGCGGCGGCCTCGTCGGGGGTGAAGTATTCGGTGAGGGCGATGTTGGCGCCGGCGTTGTTGCGCTTGAACTGCGCGAAGCGGTCGTTGCGCAGGTCCCAGACGCCGCGGAAGTCGCCGGAGATGCCAACAGCCCAGGTCAGCGGCATCGGCTGCAGGCCGGTGCGCTCGGTGATCTCGTCCATCAGCGCCAGGGCGTCCAGGCCGGGCCGGTCCCACTTGTTGATGACAGTGATGATGGGCAGGTTGCGCTGCTTGCAGACCTCGAAGAGCTTCATGGTCTGGGTTTCCAGGCCCTTCGCTGCGTCGACCAGCATGACGGCACAGTCCACGGCCGCGAGCACGCGGTAGGTGTCCTCGGAAAAGTCGGCGTGGCCCGGGGTGTCCAGAAGGTTGATGACGGTGTCCCGGTAGGCGAACTGCAAAGCGGCAGAGCTGATGGAGATGCCGCGGTCCTTTTCCATCTGCATCCAGTCCGAGACCGTCTCCTTGCGGTTGGCCTTTCCGCTGGAGGCGCCGGCCGTGCCGATCACCTTTGCGTGCAGCGCCAGGGCCTCCGTCAGGGTGGATTTGCCGGCGTCGGGGTGCGAAATGACCGCGAAAGTCCGGCGCCGGGCCGCCTGCTTGTGAATCTCCTGGACTCGGGCGGGGCTGAGGACTTCTTGAGACACGATGCTACTTTCGCTGCGGCAGTGGACGGGTCACGGCGCGGAGAGCCCGCGGTACACCCAAGAATCCAAGTTTATCGCAGGCCGCGGACCACGGTCGAAGCTGCGTCCGGACCGCGCATGAAGCTGCGCGAGGCCCGGGCACGAAGCTGCGGCCTTGCGGCGCCAAAATGCCGTCACGGACGGCGCCCGGGGCAGCCCTTCAGGAGGCCCGCGGCGGCACGCCGCAATGGACCACTTTAAGGCTTGCCTGTGCGGAAGTGGCCTTGCTTTACCCCTATCATGGGGAGAGCGGGGAACTGAGTACTTTGATCCTGCCGGGAGACCCTGGAATCCGGCGCACTTGCAGGCTCGTCCCTGCACCTTTGAAGGGAAATCTATGGCTCGGAGCCCTGAAGATGCGCTCAAGGCGACCCTGGCCAGGGTGGCACCGGGCACAGCCCTCCGCGACGGCCTGGAACGCATCCTCCGCGGCCGGACCGGCGCGCTGATCGTGCTGGGCATCGACAGGACCATCGAGTCCATCTGTTCGGGCGGCTTCGAGATCGGCATCGACTTCTCCCCCACCCGGCTGCGGGAACTGGCGAAGATGGACGGCGCCATCGTCTGCGACAAGGATGCCAGCAACATCCTGCGCGCGGCGGTCCAGCTCGTCCCGGATTCGAGCATCGAAACGCAGGAATCGGGCACCAGGCACCGGACCGCGGAACGCGTGGCCATCCAGACGGGCGTCCCGGTCATTTCGGTCAGCCAGTCAATGCAGATCATCGCGCTGTACGTGCACGGGCTGCGCCACGTCCTGGAGGGCTCCGAAAAGGTCCTGGCCCGCGCCAACCAGGCCCTGGCAACCCTGGAACGCTACCGCTCGCGCCTGGACCAGGTCACCAGCTCGCTCTCGGCCCTGGAAATCGAGGCCATGGTGACGGTCCGTGACGTCGCGGTCACCCTGCAGCGCCAGGAAATGGTGCGCAGGATCTCCGAGGAAATCTCCCAGTACGTCCTGGAACTGGGCGAGGACGGCCGCCTGCTCTCGCTGCAGCTGGACGAGCTCACCGTCGGCCGCGGCCCGGGCAGCGACGTCATCATCCGCGACTACTCCGGGCCGGCCGCAACAGCGGATGACATCGACAAAGCGGTTAAGGCCCTCGTCAGCCTGGGCCCGACCGAGCTGATCGACCTGGGCAAGATCGCCGGCATCGTCGGCTTCGCCGGCGGCGAGGCCAACCTCGACGCCGTCGTGCAGCCGCGCGGCTACCGCCTGCTCTCCGGGCTCAAGGCCGTGCCGAAGGCCGTCGCCGACCGGCTCGTCGACCACTTCGGCGGCCTGCAGTTCCTGATGGCGGCAACAATCGATGACCTCATGACCGTCGACGGGATCGGTGACCAGCGTGCCAGGACCGTCAGGGAGGGCCTGAGCCGCATGGCCGAGGCCAGCCTGCTGGACCGCTTCCTCTAATCCCCTCCACAAGCCCACCGGGGGGGTAATCGGGGGTAACAGGAGTTATGCGGGTCAGCTGAGCTGGAACACGGCCTTGGGGCTGTTCTTGTTCGCCAGCCGCGCGGTGAAGACGTAGTAGGCGCCGCCGGCACCGGGCGTGGCCTCGACGGGCTCGCAGCCCTGCACCGTGCGGTTGCGCTGCCACGGGAAGTTCGCCGTCTCGCTCTTGCCCGGAGCAATGGTCTTCATCAGGTCCGCGCTCTCCGCCTGGCAGTCCTTGGAGGAGAAGATCCGGTCCGAGCCGCTGGTGATCATGTACTCCATCTGCGACGTCCCGATGTTGACCTCGCACGGGACCTTGTTGTTGTTGGTCACCGTGAGGCTCAGCAGCGGCTTCTCACCGGCGGTGTAAGCCTGTTTGTCGGTGGCGGCCGTAACGGTGATCAGATTCTGCTCGCAGCCCTCCCCCGAAGTGGCCGTGGGTGAGGCCGAAGCCTCCCCGGACGCCGTCGGGCTCCCCGACGCGGAGCCAGCCGGGCTGGCCGCCGGCGACGCTCCTGCCCCGGACGGCTGGGCGCCGGCGGACTGGCCTCCGCCCATGGCATTCGAGACCGCCACAAAGCCGCCGAAGGCTACGGCGATGGCGAGCAGCAGGACCACCCCTGCAAACAGCCGGCGGCGGCGGTAGACCCGGCGCAGCGGGGGCCGTCCGGATTTGCGCCCGGATTGCCCCGGGGCGGAACCTTTCGGCCGCGAACCGCCCGTACCTGAAGTGCCTTGCCTGACCATTCTTCTAGCCTAGAGAACCGCGCGGGCTATGGCGCCCGACCACGCCGCGGGACCTGACGCCGTCCCGATCCGTTACCCCGATCTATTACGCTGAATGGATCGAAACTCTAGCCCCCACGCCCCCCGTATCCGCCGCGGCACCGCGGGACCCCCTGCCCGCCGGGGCGCCCGGCCGTGCCGACAATCTCCCAGCGCTCCATGCGGCCCTGAATGACTGGTTCGCGTCCAACGCCAGGGATCTGCCGTGGCGGGCCGCGGACTGCTCGCCCTGGGGTGTGCTGGTCAGCGAAGTGATGCTCCAGCAGACGCCGGTGGTCCGGGTCCTGCCGGTCTGGGAGGAGTGGCTGCGCCGCTGGCCGGAACCGGCAGATCTGGCCGGCGAACCCGCCGGGGAGGCCGTCCGGTCCTGGGGCCGGCTGGGATATCCCCGGCGCGCCCTGCGCCTTCATGCTGCCGCCGTCGCCATCAGGGACAGCCACGGCGGGGCCGTCCCCGGCACCTACACCGAGCTCCTGGACCTGCCGGGCGTGGGCAGCTACACGGCCGCGGCCGTCGCCGCGTTCGCCTACGGATGCCGCGAAACGGTGGTGGACACCAACATCCGCCGGGTCCACGCGCGGCTGGTCACCGGCTCTGCCCTGCCGGCGCAGGCCCTGACCGCCGCCGAAATGCGGCTGGCGGCATCGCTGCTTCCGGAACGCCCCGGCGCCTCGGTGCGCTGGAACGCCGCCGTCATGGAACTCGGCGCCCTGGTCTGCACTGCGCGGACCCCCAAGTGCGGCCAGTGCCCTGTCCGGGAGTCCTGCGCCTGGCTGGCGGCCGGGGAGCCGGCGCCGACGTACACGCCCAAGGGACAGGCCTGGCACGGCACGGACCGGCAGGTACGCGGCGCCGTGATGGCCGTCCTGCGGGCAGCCGAGGAGCCCGTGGCGCCGGTCCTGTTCCACCAGGCTCCCGCGGACCTGGGCTTCGAACCGCAGGGCATCGGCATTCCGCTCGCGGCCCTGCACCGGCTCAACGCGGCCCCCGAGCAGCTGGAACGGGCGATGGCAGGGCTGCTGGGCGACGGCCTCGCCGAACTGCACCAGGGCGGCTTCCGGCTCCCGGGCTGAGGATCTACGCTGGAGCATGCGCAAGCTGGCGGCCGCGGCCGTGCTGGTCCTCACCGCAGTCGTGGCTGTCGCGTGCCGGCCGGAGGCCGCCTGCCCGGCGATCGCCCAGGCGCCCGTTGTGTCGCTCACGGTGGACCGGGAGTACGCCCCGTCAGTGCGGACCATCCATCTGGCCGCGTGCCAGGACGGCCGCTGCAAGGAGGCGGACCTCGAACTGGTTCCCGGGAGCACGGCCGTGGACCAAGGCTGCGAGCCGGGCCCCTACGGCGGCGACGGCGTCTGCTCGGCCACTTCTTCGCCCGACGGCACCCTGACCGGAATGCTGATGATGGAGACGCTGAGCGCCAGCCGGATCGAGGTGACGGCCACGGGCACGGACACCGCCGGGAACCCGCTGCCGGCCAGGACCGCGGCGTTCACGCCCCGGGCGGCACACCCGTTTGGTGAGCAGTGCGGAACCTTCATCACCGCCAGCGTGGTGCTCGACGCGGCCGGCCTCCGCCAGGCACCCTAGCGCTTACGGTTCTCCGAACCCCGAGCCGACCAGGCGTTCAAGGTAGTCGACCGCCTTGGCGGCGTCCGGGCCGCTGGCCTCCACGTGCAGGACGGTTCCCTTGCCGGCGGCAAGCATCATGAGCTCGGTCATGGAGGCGCCATCGGCGCCGTTCACGGTCACCTCGGCGTCCATGGCGGACAGGCCTCCGGCGATCTTCGCTGCCGGCCGGGCATGCATGCCGGTCTGGTTGACGAGCACAAAGTCCCCGGTGGCGTCCGGCGGCTGCTGGTGCACATGCCCCGCCTCCGCGGGATGGGCGGGGGGCCGGTAGACGGCCTCGGCCGCGTCCTTCACCGCTGCCGCTTCGGCCCCTGCCTGGGCAGCCACCGCGGCCGCGACGAGTCCTTCGACGATGGGCGCGTCAGCAATCAGCACCGAGCCTGGATCGGCTGCAAACTCCGCAGCGGACTCGGCCGTCATCACCGCGGAGCCGAGGTCGGCGAGCACCACCACACCGTCACCGGCAGCCTGCTCCAGGGCCGCCATGACCTTGTCCAGGCTCGTGCCGATGCGGCCGTCGTCGGTGCCGCCGGCGGGGAGGATCAGGACGTCGGGAGCCATCTGCGCGGCGAGTTCGACGGCGCCGTCCGCGATCTTGGAGCTGTGCGAGACGACCACCAGCCGGACTGTCATTCGGCCGCTCCGGCCGCGGCGCGCAGAATCAGCGCGCTGGAGACCGCTCCGGGGTCGCGGTGGCCGATGCTGCGCTCCCCCAGGTAGCTGGCCCGGCCCTTGCGGGCGAGCATCGGATCCGTGGACACGGCGCCGGCTTCGGCGGCTTCCGCCGCGGCAAGCAGCACCTTTCTGACGTCCCCGTCGCCGTCGCCAGCCGCTGCGGCGGCCGCCTCGATCGCGGGAGTCCAGGCGTCCACCATGGTCTTGTCGCCGGATTCGGCCTTGCCGCGGGCGACGATCCCGTCGCGGGCGGCCTGCAGCGCGGCGGCGAGGGTGGCGGCGTCGACGTCGGAGCTCTCACCCAGGGCCGTGGCGGCCCGCAGGAACGCCGTGCCGTAAAGCGGGCCGGCCGCCCCGCCAACCTTGGACATCAGCGTCATGGCCGTCAGTTTCAGCGCCGCGGCCGGGGTTTCCGGCGGCGCCTCGGCAAGTTTGTCCATCACGGCCCTGAAGCCGCGGTCCATGTTCTCGCCGTGGTCCGAGTCCCCGATGGGCCGGTCCAGCTCGATCAGTTCCACCCGGTGTTCCGCCATGGCCTGCGCCGAAAGCGTCAGCCACCGCACCGCCCAGCCGACGTCCAAGCCCACGGTCAGACGCCCCAGCGAAGGGCCGGAGTGTGCACTGGAGCGTCCCAGAGCGTTGTCATCTCGTCATCGAGGCGCAGGACAGTGATGGAGCAGCCCTGCATTTCGAGGGAGGTGATGAAGTTGCCCACCAGGGAGCGGGCCACGGTGACGCCCTGCTCGGCCAGTTTCTGCGCGGCCCTGCGGTAGACGATGTACAGCTCGCTTTGCGGGGTGCCGCCCATGCCGTTGACGAACAGGAGCACCTGGTCCCCGGAAGCAAGGCCGAGGTCGCTGACCACCGGATCCAGGAGCCGGTCGGTGATGCCGTCGGCGTTTTCCATCGGGATGCGGTGCCGTCCCGGTTCGCCGTGGATGCCGATGCCGATCTCGATCTCGTTTTCCTCGAGCTCAAAACTGGGCACCCCGGCATGCGGAACGGTGCAGGCGGACAGCGCCACGCCCATGCTGCGCACGTTCTGGTTGACGCGGTCACCGATCGCGGCGACGGCGTCCAGGTTGTCACCGCGCTCCGCGGCCGCACCGGCGATCTTCTCGACCAGGACGGTGCCGCCAACGCCCCGGCGCCCGGCCGTGTACAGCGAATCCTCCACGGCGACGTCGTCGTTGACGAGCACGGTGCGGATCTCGACGCCTTCGGCCTGCGCGAGTTCGGCGGCGGTTTCGAAGTTCAGGACGTCACCGGTGTAGTTCTTCACGATGTGCACGACGCCGGCGCCGGAGCTTACGGCCAGCGTGGCCGGCAGGATCTGGTCCGGAGTGGGAGAGGTGAACACGGCGCCCGGGACGGCGGCGTCGAGCATGCCCAGGCCCACGTACCCGCCGTGCAGCGGCTCGTGTCCGCTGCCGCCGCCGGAGACGAGCCCGACTTTCCCTGCGACGGGAGCGTCCTTGCGCACGATGTATTTCGGGTCCGGGAAGACGGTCACGAGGTCGGCGTGAGCAAGCCCGAACCCTTCCACTGACTCGTCGACCACGGCTTTGGGATCATTGATGAGTTTCTTCATGGCGGTGCTCCCTGGATGGTGTCCTGGCTGCTTGCTTAGACCCTACTACCGGGGCACGGCCGGCGGTAGGCTCCCCGTTCCCCCGGCCCGGGCTCCCTTGCGGGCTGCGAATCCCGGGGCGGCGGGGTTGTGGCCGTGCGTTCCGAACCCACGCGCTTCAGGCTTGTTGGTCGGCCCACGCCGGAGAATGCGGCCAGGCATCGACGCCCAGCCATGAGAACGGCGGTGCGGCGAGCCGGCCCTTGCGGGCGCGGGACGCGGCCGGCGGTCCTGACGCGGCAGATACCGCCCCGGCGGTCTGCCCCGTCACGCCGGCGCCGGCGCCGGGCGAGGAGTGGTTGGCGGGCTCGGGCGGCAGCGCTTCCAGCGGCTGGTCCGGCGGCCCTGCCGGAGCACTGGCGATTGACCTGTGGATTGCGGAGAGATCGGGAAAAATCACGGCTTTGTGCAATTTTTTGCCTCCGGAAGTATGGCGGCCCACCCCCTGGGCCGGCATCAGTTTATCCATCAAATTTATTGAAGGGAAGCCCTACGTGGACGTCGAGTTCCTGGCGGCCGCCGACGCCGGCGCCGTCTTCGCCGGCCGGGACGCCCCCTTCGCCGACCGGGGCGCCGCTTCGGCTGCCGGCACCGCCCTCGCCGGCCGCGGAGCAGCCGCAACCCGGCGGGGCTACAGCTCCTTGATCATCCTGGTGTTGCCCAGCGTGTTCGGTTTAACCCGCGCCAGGTCCAGGAACTCGGCCACGCCTTCGTCGTGCGAGCGCAGGAGCTCGGAATACACCACGGGGTCGACGGCGGTCTGGTCAGCCATGACTTCAAAGCCGTGCTTCTTGAAGAACTCCACTTCGAACGTCAGGCAGAAGACCCGGGAGACTCCCAGCGCGCGGGCATCCTCCAGCAGGCGCTCCACCAGCGCGTGGCCCACGCCCTTGCCGCGCCAGACGTCCGAGGCCGCGAGCGTGCGGACCTCGGCGAGGTCCTCCCACATGACGTGCAGCGCCCCGCAGCCGATCACCTCGCCGTCTTCGGATTCTGCGATCCGGAACTCCTGCAGGCTTTCGTAATAGGCCACGGTTTCCTTGGCCATGAGGATCCGCTGGTCAGCCAGCGGCGCCACGAGGGTCTTGATGGCGCCAACGTCGTCGGTGCGGGCGGGGCGGATGCGGATCGTCTCAGTGGCGGTCTCAGTCACGGTCTCAGTCACAGCCCAATCTTACGGGTGCCCCGGGCGCGGCCGGCTCCCTGCCGGCACGGGCCCCGGGCCGTCAGAGACCTAGTTCGTCGGGGACGGGAACGTCCTTGTCCAGCAGGTTCCTGGCCAGGAAGTGCTCCACGACGCCGTACCAGACCTTGGCGTGCTGCGGCTGCAGGATCCAGTGGTTCTCGTCCGGGAAATACAGGAAACGGTGGTCCGTTTCGCCGTTTCCGTCCGCCGCCAGCTGCGACTTGGCGAGCAGCTCGTACCAGAGCCGGAGTCCCTCGCCGATCGGTACGCGGTAGTCCTTGTCGCCATGGATGACCAGCATGGGAGTGCGGATGTTCTCCACGTGCAGGTGCGGGGAGTTCTCCAGCGCCATCTCTGCCGTCATCTCCTTGAGCCAGTACTGCGCGGCGTCGGTGGTGGGGCCGAACTGGTCCAGGGCCCAGAGGCTGGCGTGCGTGACGATTGCCTTGAAGCGGTCCGTCTGCCCGGCCACCCAGTTGGCCATGTACCCGCCGAACGAGCCGCCCATGGCGGCCGTGCGCGTCTGGTCGATGTCGGAGCGCTGCACGACGGCGTCGGTGATGGCCATCAGGTCGGTGAACGGAGCCTTGCCCCATTCCCCCCAGCCGCGCTGGATGTGGTCCTGACCGTAGCCGGTGGAAAGGGCAGGGTCCGGGAGCAGCACCGCGTAGCCGCGCGCCACCAGCAGCCACGGGTTCCAGCGCCACGTCCAGGCGTTCCAGGATCCCAGCGGGCCGCCATGGATCCAAAGCAGCAGCGGGGCCGGTGCCGCGGCGGACGCGCCCTCGGGGAGGGCCAGGTACGCGGGCACACGGGCGCCGTCGGCCGCCGTCGTCTCCACGCGCTCCAGCGTGCCCTTGAAGTGCGGGCGTTCCGCGGGCGCGGGCAGGCGGACGACGTCACCGGAGGCGAGGTCGATCCGCACAGGTTCGGCGGGGAATTCGTAGGAGCTGCGCAGGGCGTAGGCGCTGCGTCCGTCCGGTGCGACGACGACGTCGGTGTACGCCGCGGCGTCGGCCGTCAGGCGTAGCACCTGGGCCGCCCCGTCCGGGTCTCCGGCCACACCGATCCGGAATACCGGCGATGCGCCGTCCTCGTCGGCGGTGACCAGCAGGGCCGATCCGTCCGGCAGCCATGCGGCGGGGCGGGCCCAGCGGTCCCAGTCATGGGCGAGCGGCGTCAGGGCGCTGCCCCCTGCCGCCGGGCCAGTGACGTGGAGGAGGTGCAGCTTGACCTGCGGCGCCGCCAGCGGCGTGGTGTCGCTTTCGCTGACCACCACCAGGCTCCGGCCGTCCGGGCTGACCGGGCCCGGGAAGTAGCTCAGGCCTTCCGTGTCCAGCAGGACCGTGCGGGTGCCGGTGGCGACGTCGATGGCGACCAGCACGGAACGTGAATCGGCGTTGGCGAGGGGCTTGGCGAAGCTGCTGTAGATCGTCGTGCCGTCCGGACTGAGCACCGATTCGGCGTCCCTGAGCCGCGTTCCGGCGTCGGGCGTCAGGTTGCGCAGCTTCAGCGGCGGCGCGGCGTCGACGGTGGCCGGCTTTCCGGCCTCCAACGGGTCTCCGGGCTCGACGGCGAACAGCCGCGGCTGCGCCGGGCCCAGGTCCGCGTCCCAGTAGCGGACTGGGTAGCCGCTGTGCAGGATGGCCGCGACCTTGTTGTCTTTGCGCGCTTTCCGGCGTTCCTCGTCATTGTCCTCGTCCGTGGAGCCTGCCAGGACCGAGGCCGCGACCACCACGGTGTCGGCGTCCTTGGCGGCGTGGACCCCGCCGATTCCGCCGGCCCGGGACAAGGCCACCCGGGCTTCGCCGCCGTCGGACGGCAGGATCCAGAGGGCGTTCACCGGGTCGGCCTCGGGGCTCTCCGGATCGGGACGGGCCGAGGTGAAGTACAGGTCGCCATTGGCGGCAAACACCGCACCGGCCTCCCCTTTGGCGCTGCGCGTGATCCGGCGGGCCTGTTTGGCCCCGCCCGGATCCACCTCCCACAGCGCGGTGCAGTATTCGGTGCCCTTCGCGCCGAGTGTCGCCACGGTGGTCACCAGCCGGGCGCCATCCGGGCTCAGCGTCAAACCGCTCACTCTGGGGATCGCGAGGTAGTGGTCCAGATCGTGGAAGGGGGTCTCGGGTTGTTCGCTCAGGGTCTCTGAGTCCTTAGCAGCCATGCACCGATTCAACACCGAATGTGGCATCGATCACAAAACGTTCACTAAGAGTGAAACATTGCTTTCAGATAGGGCTCCCGAATCATGCGGGACGGCCCCTGGCGCTTCAGCACGGACACCGCCCACCGCCCGCCGAAGATGGCCGCTAAGCCAGGTCCCATAGCGGCCCTCTCTGGCAAATGCTTCCCGGCGGCGGGCAACGCAAAGGCCCCGCCGTCCCTTTCGGGGCAGCGGGGCCGTTGTTGATGGTGCTTAGACGCTCGGAGCGATCTCCGGGATGCGCGGCTTGGCGTTGCCGGCGAAGGTGAACTTCGCGTCGTCGCCTTCGCCTTCGACGTCCACCACGACGATGTCGCCGGAGTGCAGTTCGCCGAAGAGGATCTTCTCGGAGAGCTGGTCCTCGATCTCGCGCTGGATGGTGCGGCGCAGCGGCCGGGCACCCATGGCGGGGTCGTAGCCGCGGGTCGCCAGGAGCACCTTGGCCGCGGACGTGAGCTCGATGCCCATGTCCTTGTCCTTGAGGCGCTTCTCCAGGCGGGCGACGAACATGTCCACGATCTCGATGATCTCGTCCTGCGTCAGCTGTGGGAAGACCACAACATCGTCAACGCGGTTCAGGAACTCGGGGCGGAAGTGCTGCTTGAGCTCCTCCGTGACCCGGGCCCGCATCCGGTTGTAGCCGGTCTGCGTGTCAGTGCCGGACTGGAAGCCGGTGGCAACGCTCTTGGAGATGTCCCGGGTGCCGAGGTTCGTGGTCATGATGATCACGGTGTTCTTGAAGTCCACCACGCGGCCCTGGGAGTCGGTCAGGCGGCCGTCTTCCAGGATCTGCAGGAGCGAGTTGAAGAGATCGGCGTGCGCCTTCTCCACTTCATCGAACAGGACTACGGAGAACGGACGACGGCGGACCTTCTCGGTCAGCTGGCCGCCTTCCTCGTAGCCCACGTAGCCCGGAGGGGCACCGAAGAGCCGCGACACCGTGTGCTTCTCCGAGTACTCGGACATGTCCAGGGTGATCAGGGCGTCTTCCTCGCCGAACAGGAACTCGGCGAGGGCCTTGGCCAGTTCGGTCTTGCCGACGCCGGTGGGGCCGGCGAAGATGAACGAGCCGCCCGGACGCTTGGGGTCCTTGAGGCCTGCACGGGTGCGCCGGATCGCCTGGGACAGGGCCTTGATGGCCTCGTTCTGGCCGACCACGCGCTTGTGGAGCTCGTCTTCCATCTTCAGCAGGCGCGAGGACTCTTCCTCGGTCAGCTTGAAGACCGGGATGCCGGTGGAGTTCGCCAGCACTTCAGCGATGAGGTCTTCATCAACTTCGGAGATGTCGTCCATGCCGCCGGTCTTCCACTGGCGTTCCTTTTCGGCGCGCTCGGCAATGAGCTTCTGCTCCTTGTCGCGCAGCGACGCGGCGCCTTCGAAGTCCTGCGCGTCGATCGCGGATTCCTTCTCCAGCTTCATGGCGGCGATCTTCTCGTCCATGATCTTGAGCTCCGGCGGAGCAGTCATGCGGCGGATACGCAACCGCGCACCGGCCTCGTCGATCAGGTCGATTGCCTTGTCCGGCAGGAATCGGTCCGAGATGTAGCGCTCGGAAAGGGCCGCCGCCGAGGCGAGGGCGCCGTCGGTGATGGTGACGCGGTGGTGTGCCTCATACCGGTCGCGGAGGCCCTTGAGGATCTCGATCGCGTGCGCGACGGAGGGTTCCTTGACCTGGATCGGCTGGAAGCGGCGCTCCAGCGCGGCATCCTTCTCGATGTGCTTGCGGTATTCGTCCAGCGTGGTGGCACCGATGGTCTGGAGTTCGCCGCGGGCCAGCATGGGCTTCAGGATCGAGGCCGCATCGATGGCGCCTTCGGCGGCACCGGCGCCCACCAGGGTGTGGATCTCATCGATGAACAGGATGATGTCGCCGCGGGTGCGGATCTCCTTGAGGACCTTCTTCAGGCGCTCTTCGAAGTCGCCGCGGTAGCGGGAGCCGGCCACGAGGGACCCGAGGTCCAGCGTGTACAGCTGCTTGTCCTTGATGGTCTCCGGGACGTCCCCGCGGACGATCGCCTGGGCCAGGCCCTCGACGACGGCGGTCTTGCCGACGCCGGGCTCACCGATCAGCACAGGGTTGTTCTTGGTGCGGCGGGAAAGGACCTGCATGACGCGTTCCATTTCCTGCTCGCGGCCGATCACGGGGTCCAGTTTGTTCTCGCGCGCCGCCTGGGTCAGGTTGCGGCCGAACTGGTCCAGGACAACGGACCCGGCCGGGGTCCCCTCAGCCTGCCCGGGGCCGACACCGGCGCCCGTGGCTTCCTTGCCCTGGTAACCCGAGAGCAGCTGGATGACCTGCGAGCGGACCCGGTTCAGGTCTGCGCCGAGCTTGACGAGCACCTGGGCGGCAACGCCTTCACCCTCCCGGATAAGGCCGAGGAGGATGTGCTCGGTACCAATGTAGTTATGGCCCAGCTGCAGCGCCTCGCGCAGCGAGAGCTCCAGGACCTTCTTGGCGCGGGGGGTAAAGGGGATGTGGCCGGAGGGCGCCTGCTGGCCCTGGCCGATGATCTCCTGGACCTGTTCGCGGACACCGTCGAGCGAAATGCTCAAGGATTCAAGGGCTTTGGCGGCAACACCTTCACCCTCATGGATCAGACCCAAGAGGATGTGTTCGGTACCAATGTAATTGTGGTTCAGCATGCGTGCCTCTTCTTGGGCAAGCACAACTACGCGACGGGCACGGTCCGTAAATCGCTCAAACATTTCGCCACACTCCTAGCTACGACGTACTTTGATGCTACGTGGCCGGGTTCCAGATTTGGGGCTTGTTCGCCACAGGGGAAACCGGAGGGTTGCGCAACCGCGCCCGGACTGGGTCCCGGACAAGGGGCAAGAACCGTCCGGAACCCCTCCGGACCGGCGCAACCCGCCGATCCGGAAGGGCGAAACCGGCCCTTCCGGACGGGCGCAACCGGCCGCCAAGCGCGCCGCCGGGCCGGAAGGGCGCACCGCCGGACGGGCGCCGTCGGACGGGCGCCGTCGGCATGGCAAAGGTGCCCGAATTGACGAAGATGGCCGCTAAGCCTGGACCCATAGCGGCCATCGTCGGCGAATGGTTCACCTCGTGCGGGACATCTCCCTGGAAATGCTGCAGCGGAGGAACATGGGCGGCGGAGCCTGTTCATCACCGGACGGGCGCACCGACGCCGGCATGGCAATGCCCCCGTCACATAACGGGGGCATTGGCATTTGACAGACGCTCGATTACGAAGGCATGAAACGTGATTGCGGCTTGATACTGCGCTCACATGCCGGGCCCGGCACTGCGGCCTGACGCCGGGCCCTGCTAGGAATTAGCCTTTTGGTAGGCTTCCTGAATTTCAGCCTGGATGCGTCCGCGGCTGTTTACCGCATAGCCGTTGTCCCGTGCCCACTGGCGGATCTGGGCAGAGTCCTGATTCCGTCCGCTGGAAATTTTCGTGCGCGTGGCGCGTCCGCTTGACGTTTTGCGCGCGTGCGTCACAAATCGGTCCACCGCGGAGCGCAGTTCTGATGCATTGCTTGACGACAGGTCAATTTCGTAGCTGACGCCGTCAAGGCCAAACCGGACAGTTTCGTCCGCGGATCCCCCATCCAGATCATCAACGAGGATGATTTTTACTTTCTGTGCCATAAAGGACTCTCTTTCCAAAGATCGAGCGTTTAGAAAAGCAGGATGTATCTGGAATAAGTATCCTCCGCGTTACAGCAGGGAGTCAAAGCGCAAAATTCTGTCCAAAGGAAAACCTAAGGCGGCAATAGGGAACTATTACTTCTTTCGGGTAATTAGCTTCCCAGGGTCCCGGATTCCGGTCCTTTGGCCCTAGTTTCGGCCTCGGCATGGGCGCGGGCTTCTGCCTGCCGCTCTGATTTGTCGGCATTGAATATGGATTTCATGGCAAACCAGAAAAGCAGGCCCACCACGATGGGGGGCAGCAATACGGCGATATAGTCCATGCTCAGTGTCCTTCGGGCTTCAACAGGGGGAAGAGGATCGTTTCGCGGATGCCGGCTCCGGTGAAGAGCATCACGAGCCGGTCGATGCCGAGGCCGATCCCGCCCATGGGCGGCGCGCCGTACTCGAGCGCACGGAGGAAGTCTTCGTCCAGCTGCATTGCCTCCACGTCACCCGCGGCGGAACGGCGGGACTGTTCGGTGAGGCGTTCGCGCTGGATGACCGGGTCGATCAGTTCGGAGAACGCAGTGCCCCGCTCCATGCCGCCGATGATGAGGTCCCAGGCCTCGATCAGGCGGCCGTCTTCGCGGTGCTGGCGGGCCAGCGGCTGCGCGGACGGCGGATAGTCGTAGACGAACGTGGGGTTGAGCAACGTCGGCTCCACCAGTTCACCGAAGAGTTCGACGACGAGCT
This sequence comes from Arthrobacter sp. 01L42, assembly GCF_056400005.1. NCBI lineage: Bacteria > Bacillati > Actinomycetota > Actinomycetes > Micrococcales > Micrococcaceae > Arthrobacter > Arthrobacter sp. 01L42. The sequence goes on from NZ_JBFTSL010000007.1 coordinate 139,572, forward strand.
TCTCGGCTTCCCAGGCGGCGTCGACCTTGACCTCGTGCTTGGCAGCCAGCTCCAGCAGCTCGGCAACCGGGGTGTCGGGGGTTACTTCCTGGCCCACGAAGTCGGACAATCCCGGGTAGACCGCCAGCCAGGTCCATTCGCCGTCGAGGTTGATCTCCCCGGCTTCGATCTGCAGCACGCGGCCCACACCGGCGGCGTCGGCGGCGTCCAGGATGATCTCCTTGATCCGGTCCGCCATGACGAACTGGTCCGCCCACGCCTCGTAGGACTCCAGGGTGGTGAACTCGGGGCTGTGCGTGGAGTCCACGCCCTCGTTGCGGAAGACCCGGCCCATGTCGTAGACACGGTCGATCCCGCCGACCACCGTGCGCTTGAGGTAGAGCTCGGTGGCGATGCGCAGCGTCATCTTCTGGTCGAAGGCGTTCATGTGCGTCTCGAAGGGACGGGCCGTGGCGCCGCCGTGAACCAGCTGCAGCATGGGGGTTTCCACCTCAACGTAGCCCTGGCGGTGCAGGGTTTCGCGGATGGAGCGGGTGATCGCGGCGCGGGTGTACACCATCTCGCGGGCTTCGTCTCGGACAATGAGGTCCACGTAGCGCTGGCGGACACGCGTTTCTTCGTTCAGCCCGGCGTGCAGCACGGGCAGCGGGCGCAGCGCCTTCGAGGCCATGGTCCAGGAATCCGCCATGACGGAGAGTTCGCCGCGGCGTGAGGAAATGACCTCGCCCTTGATGAAGACGTGATCGCCGAGGTCCACGAGAGACTTCCACTCCGCGAGCGCCTCCTCACCGATGTTGGCCAGGCTCAGCATGACCTGCAGCCGCACGGCCTTCCCGTCCAGGCCGCCCTCCTGGAGGGTGGCGAAGCAGAGTTTGCCCGTGTTGCGGATGAAGACGATGCGGCCGGTCACGCCAACGGCGTCGCCAGTGGTTTCATCGGCCTGCAGGTAGGCGTATTTCTCCCGGATTTCCGTGAGCGAGTGCGTGCGTTCGACACCCACCGGATATGCCTCGACGCCGCGTTCGATCAGCTTGGCGCGCTTCTCCATCCGGATGCGGGTCTGTTCGCTGGAATCATGCGGCTCGGCGGCGTTGTTCGGGGTGGGGGTGTTTTGGGAAGTCACAATCCCCAAGTTTACCGTCGATTTGCGTCCGGGAAGGTCCCGGCCCGGTTCTGCCCGGGCGGCAGCCAGGCGGACGGGGTGCGGGAATAGACTCGAAGTTGTGGAGACATGGACAGTGAGGACCGACGACGGCAAGGGACACCTTGAGCTGCACACCATCCGCCCGGCGGGGCACGCACCGGGCAGAACAGCCGCGTCCGACGCCGCCGTGGCGTCCCGCGGCGAAGGATCCGGCGTCGTCGTCGTGCACGGGACCCTGATCACCGATGCGCTCTACCGGTCCTTTGCCCGAAAACTTTGCCGGCTGCTGGACCAGCCGGTGCACTGCTACAACCGCCGCGGACGCGCAGGTTCCTCGCACCAGCCGGCCGACTATTCCGCCGCCACCGAGGTGGCCGACCTGGCAACCGTGCTCCGCGAGACCGGCGCCAGCGACGTCGTGGCCCACAGCTATGGCGGGTTCGTGGCCCTCGAGGCCGCCCGGCGCCTGCCGATCCGCAGGATGGTGACTTACGACGCCGCCGTGAGCCTCTCCGGGAACCTCACCCAGCGCTGGCGGCCCGAACTGGAAAGGTCCGTGGCTGCCGGCGAACTCGACCACGCCTGGGCGCATTTGGTGCAAGGCCTGGAGACGGCCGGCCCGGTGTCCATGCTGCCCCTGGGCGCGCTGCGCATGCTCAGCATCCTCTCGGCCCGGACCAGGCTCGGCGCCGAAATGCGGCAACTGCTGCCCACGGCCGTCGCCGAGATGCGCGCCGTGCTGGATGCCGACGCCGAACTCGAGGATTTTGCCGCCATCACCACCCCCACCCTCATGCTCAGCGGCGGCTGGAGCCCCGGCTACTTCGCCGACACGAGCCACCAGCTTGCCGACGCCGTCCCCGCGGTCAGCTTCGCCGTGGTCCCCGGGCAGCTCCACGAAGGCCCCATCCGGCCGGGAAGCCGGCTGGCCCTCCGCACGGCCCGTTTCCTCCACGGCGGGCCCGGGGCAGCGACCCCGCCGCCCGTCAGCTTGGCCGGCAGCCTTGCAGCCGCGGGCGTGCCGGCCCGGTGGCGGCGCAGTGGGCCCGGCCGCTGAGGGCTGCGACGCGACCGACCGCTAGAATCGGGGGCGACCCTTTCGAAAGGACCCCCTTGGCCAAGCTCTACTTCCGCTACGGCGCCATGAACTCCGGCAAATCTACGGGGCTTCTGCAGGCGGCCTTCAACTATGAGGAACGCGGCCAGCGGGTCCTGCTGGCCAAGCCGGACGTGGACACCAAGGGCGACTCCGACGTCGTGTCCCGCCTGGGCATGACCCGTTCGGTGGACTTCCTGATCCCCGCCGGCGCGTCGGCCCGCGATCTGTTCACCGCCCAGGCCCACGGCGACGATCCCGACGCCCTGCTGCAGCACGTGGACACCCCACCGGTGGCCTGCCTGCTGGTGGACGAGGCCCAGTTCCTGGAACCGGAGCAGGTGGACGACCTCTTCCGCATCGCGGTCCTGGACAACGTCCCCGTCCTCGCCTACGGCATCCGCACCGACTTCCGGACCCGCGCGTTCCCCGGTTCCCTGCGCCTGCTGGAGATCGCGCACACCCTCGAAGAGCTCAAGACCATCTGCCGCTGCGGACGGAAGGCCATCTTCAACACGCGCCGGATCGGGGACCACGTGGTGTTCGACGGGAACCAGGTTGCGATCGATGGCCAGGACGTCTGGTACGAGTCGCTCTGCGGCGCCTGCTACCTCGAGGTCTCCGGCGGCCGGCTGGGCAACTAGCGCCGGCGCGATCATGCAGCGCCGCTGCGACGGGACCACAACTGAACTGCGGTCATACTGAACTGCGCCCTGCTGGACTGGCGCCATAGTGCACCGCGGCTTACTGCACTGGGGCGTGGCCTCGGCTAGGCTCGGAGCATGACCCGCGAGAACATCAGAACCCCCAACGGCGGAACGATCGAGCTTTTGAGCACGGGCGCCGAGCTCGCCTCGGCGGGTTCGGGCATCGTCGTCGTGCCGGCCTCAATGGTGACGGCCGCCGACTACACCCGTTTCGCGCAGAAACTCAGCGCGTCACTGGGGCGGCCGGTGCACACCTTCAACCGTCGCGGCCGCGGCTCGTCCTCCCCGCAGCCTGAGGATTACACCCTCGACGTGGACATCCACGACCTCGACGCCGTCATGAAGCACACCGCCAGCACGGACGTCTTCGGCCACAGCTTCGGCGGGGCAGTGGCCCTGCACGCGGCCCGCACCCTGCCGGTGGAACGGCTGGCCGTGTACGACCCCGCCGTGTCCGTCAATCACAGCGTCACGGCGGACTGGACGCCCGAATACGAGCGGGCGACCGCAGCCGGCGACGACGACCGCGCCCTCGCCGTCCTGCTCAAGGGCCTGGAGACCGGCAGCGCCCTGTCCCGGATGCCGCTGTCCATGCTGACGCTGGCGAACAAGCTTTCGGCGGGCACCCCGATCGGCAAGCAGCTGCGCGACCTCATGCAGACCGGCGTCCGCGAGATCAAGGCGATCATCGCCGCGGACATGCCGGCCGAACCCTTCCTGGAACTGCCGCTGGAAACGCTGATCATCGTGGGCGAGAAGAGCCCGGCCTATTTCGGCGTGGCCTGCGCCCAGATCCACGATGTCCTCTCCGGCTCCAGCTACACGATCCTGCCCGGCATGGGCCATGACGGTGTCAACAAGGCGCCGGACAAGCTGATCGCCGAGCTCAGCGCGTTTTACGCAGGCTGACCCGCAACACGCAACGCCCTACAACCAACGCCCTACAAGCAACGCGGGGTCACTTAGCGCCCATTGCGAGGTCCAGACCGGCGCTAAGTGACCCCGCGTTGTTTGTTAATTGCAGCTAGTGGGCGGCCGGGTGTGCCGCGCCTTCGGTTTTGCGCATCATGGCGGACAGCACGACGGCGGCGATGGCTATGACGGCCGCCGTCAGGAAGGCAGCATGCATGCCGGCGACCATGCCCGAGGCAACGGCCACGAAAGCGTAGATCGAGACCAGCAGCGCCGTGCCGGCGGCACCGGCCACCTGCTGCAGTGTGCTCATGATGGCCGAGCCGTGGGAGTACAGGTGCGGCGGCAGCGGGTTCAGCCCGGTCGTGAAGGCGGGGGTGAACAGCAGCGCCAGGCCCAGGCTCAGTGCCACGTGCAGGGCGATGATCCACCCCAGCGGCGACGTGGCGTCCAGCATGGAGAACTGCCAGAGGGACAGCACCATCATGATCGAGCCCGTCACTGTCAGTGGGAGGGGCCCGACCCTGTCGAATACGCGGCCGATGAAGGGCCCCAGCAGGCCCATGGCGAGGCCGCCGGGCAGCAGCACCAGGCCGGTCTCGAGGGACGTCAGGCCGCGGATCTCCTGCAGGTACAACGGCAGCAGGATCACCGCGCCGAAGAGCGCGATCATGGCCACGACCAGCAGCAGCACCGAAACGGTGAACATCCGGAAGGTGAAGGCGCGCAGGTCCAGCAGGGGGCCGCCGGTCTTCTGCAGCTTCAGCTGGCGCAGAACGAACGCTGCCAGGGCCAGCACGCCAACGGCCAGCGCCACCACGGCGGGGGTGCGGGAGCCTGCCTGGCCGCCGCCGATCTGGCTCAGGCCGTACACCAGGCCGCCGAAGGCGGGGACCGTGAGCACCACGGAGAGGGCATCGAGCCGGGTTTTCTCGGTCTCACCGATGTTGGTCAGATACCTGGCCCCAATGGCAAGTGCGGCGAGGGCGATCGGCAGCACGAAGACGAACATGAACCGCCAGGAAAAATGCTGGAGGATCAGGCCGGAAACTGTCGGGCCCAGTGCCGGCGCAACCGAAATGGCGATGCTGACGTTGCCCATGACGGCGCCGCGGCGCTCCAGCGGCACGAGCGTGAGGATGGTGGTCATCAGGAGCGGCAGCATGATCGCGGTGCCGCCGGCCTGGACGATGCGGGCCAGCAGCAGGACTTCGAAGCCCGGCGCGAGGGCGGCCAGCAGGGTGCCGCCGGAGAACAGTCCCATGGCCAGCATGAACACGGCACGGGTGGTCAGCCGCTGCAGGATGAATCCGGTGGTGGGAATCACGACGGCCATGGTGAGCATGAAACCGGTGGACAGCCACTGCACGGTGGGCGCATCGATGTTCAGGTCCACCATCAGCCGTTGCAGGGCCACGTTCATGATGGTCTCGTTGAGGATCACGACGAAGGTGGCCACCAGCAGCGTGGCGATGATGGCCACGGACTCCCGGGGCATCTTTGCCGGCGCGGTGGGCGCGGCCGGCGCGGCCGGCACGTTCTGCGCGGCGACGGCGGGGGCAGCGCCCGGTGCGGGATCGCCAGAGGCGTTGGAAGAGACGTCTGTTGACATGGGAATTCCCTCAGGGAGTTTGGTGTGGGTCCGGCGAGCGTCGGCGCTGCTGCAGGTTCCAACAGTCTAGGGCCCGGAGGCATTCCCGTCACCGCGAAAGCAACGCGGGGTCAGTTACGGCCCATGACGGGCGGCGGCATGGGCCGTAACTGGCCCCGCGTTGCTTTGTGGTGGGGCTGGGGGGCTAGGAATTCAGGGGCACGTTGTCGATGAGGCGGACGGGGCCGACCGTGGCGGCGATGATCGCCAGCCCCTCGCCGCGGAACGGGGTGTCCCGGCAGTTCTCCGCGAGGGGCTCGAGGGTGCGCGGATCCACTACCTCGAAATAGTCCAGCTCCACGAGCGGCTGGGACCGGACGAGGGCCTGCGCCGATTCGATGTCCAGCGGCTCATGGGCGTTGGCGCGCTCCTCGATGAGCCGCAGTGCGCGGGAGAGCACCAGGGCCGCCTCGCGCTGGTCTTCGGAGAGGAAGCGGTTGCGGCTGGACAGCGCCAAGCCGTCGGCCGAGCGCACAATGGGCACCGGCACGATCTCCACGGGAAAATTCAGGTCAGCCACCATGCGCTGGACCAGGGCCAGCTGCTGCGCGTCCTTCTGGCCGAAATAGGCGCGGTACGCGGGCTGGCCTCCACCGGGCACGCCGGCCCCAGGGATGCCGTAGTGGAGCAGTTTCGCGACGACGGTCAGCGCGCCGTCGAAGTGCCCTGGCCGGGACACGCCTTCCCATTTTTCGCCCAGGAGTCCCGCCGTGATCCGCACGAGGGGTGCCCCGCCGGGGTAGACCTCCTCAACACCCGGCGCGAACGCCAGGTCCACCCCTTCGGCGTCGAGCAGCGCGAGGTCGGCGTCGAGCGTCCGGGGGTAGCGTTCGAGGTCCGCGGCCTCGCCAAACTGAAGCGGGTTGACGAAGATGGTGGCCGCCACGACGTCGTTCTGGGCGACGGCCGTCCGGGCCAGCTGGGCATGTCCCTCGTGCAGGGCGCCCATGGTGGGCACGAGGCCCTGGGACGTGCCGCCTTTCTGTGCCAGCAGCCGGGCGCTTGCGGCGCGGAGCTGGGCAGCTGTGGTGACGAGTTGGATTGCCATGTCAGGGTCCTTCCGGGGCGGGCGTCCCGTTCTGGCCGGGGCCGCCGAGCGCCTGTTCGATGCCGTCGAGTTGTTCCGGCTTCAGCAGTCCGCGGCTTCCTGCCCGGCGGGCTGTCGCCCGGGCCATGGCCAGGTACGCCTCAAGAATATCGCCGGCGTCGCCGCCGTCGTACTCGCGGAGGGCGCCGGCGTGCGCGGCCACCGTGCCGGTGTCGCCGCGGGCCACGGGCCCGGTCAGGGCCGTTTCGCCGGAGGCGAGGGCGTTCTCGAGGGTGGCGCGCAGCAGCGGGCCCAGCATCCGGTCCGGGGCCTCGACGCCGACGTCGCGGAGCAGCTGCGAGGCCTGCGCCACGAGCGTGACCAGGTGGTTGGAGCCGTGCGCGAGGGCAGCGTGGTAGAGGACGCGGTCGGCCTCGGCGATCGCGACGGGCTCGGCGCCCATTTCGACGACGAGTGCCTGGGCGATCGGCAGCATCGCGGCGTCGGCCGTGACGCCGAAGGTGCAGTCCAGGAGCCTGGTGAGGTCCAAGCTCATGCCCGTGAACGTCATGGCCGGGTGCAGCGCGAGCGGCACGGCACCGGCGGCGCGGACCGGATGCAGGATCCCGACGCCGAAGCGCCCGGAGGTATGCGCCACGAGCTGGCCGGGCTGCCAGGCGCCGAGCTTGGCCAGTCCGTTCACCAGCGGGCCCAGTGCATCGTCCGGGACGGCGAGCAGGACAAGTTCGGCCCGTTCCACGATGTCCTGCACGTCCAGGATCGGGACGCCGGGCAGGAGCGTTTCGACGCGTTCTTTGCTGGCGTCCGAAACGGCCGACGCCCCGATGACGGCGTGCTCGGCTCCACGCAGCGCCGCCCCCAGGACGGCTCCGACCTTCCCCGCGCCAATGATTCCGACGCCGAGGCGTCCTGGTTTAGCCATGATGCGGGCCTTCCTGGTGGTCTTCTGCGGGTGGTGCGGCCGGCTGGGCCGCCGGCTCCAGCCAGTGTTCGCTCTTCTGGTGCTTGCGCGCGGCACGGGCACGGGCCGACTGGGCATCGAACAGGGCCCGGGCTTCGTCGAGCCCGGCCTGTATGAGCCGCGGGGCCACCGGACCCGCCGTGGTGTGCAGGACCAGGTCGGCCACCCGGAACCACCGGGCGAGCGGGCCCTGCTGGAGCGCCATGGACTGGGTGCGCTGGTGCGGCACCACCACGAAGTTCCGCCACCAGCGGCCCGACCTCAGGAGCAGGGCGGTCTCCGTTGCCGCGAAGCCGTTGCGGCGCCAGCCCAGCGGCGCCAGGAACCGGGCCCGGCGCGGGCTGGTGACGAAGCCGCCGTCGGAGGCCTTCCCTGCTGCGCTGCCCGGGGTCCCGGCAGGGTCCGCGAGGCCGGTGATCCCCGCGGTGAACAGCCCCACCGGGTCCTGGGTCCCGGGATCCGGGAGCACCAGGGAGAGGATGTCCATGACGTCGCCAAGATATCCCACCGGAAGCAGCGTTGTCCGGGCCGATCCTTCGCCGGCGCTGCCGGCCAGGCCGTAGCCGGCCACGTTGACCTGGATCCGGTACCAGCCGAACATCCGCCACAGCGGCGGCTGGCTGACCTTCAGCGCCTGGATCCTGCCCGGCGGAACGGTCTGCGCCTGCGTGTCCAGCAGGCCGTAGCGCAGCCGGATGCCGTCCGGGGAAATGGCGGCGGTGAAGTTGTAGCCCTTGTTGAACGAGGACCAGTAGGAGGCGATGAGCCCGATTGCGGCTGGGATCAGGAAGACCGTGAAGTTCCGGTTTTCCGTGACGGCGGAGAGCATCACCGAGGCAATGCCGCCAGCCAGGATCACGACACTTTGTTCGCTCAGGAGCAGCGAGCCCACCAGGCGCGGCGGCGGCACGGTGAGCACGGCCTGTTCGGGGGCTTCCACGGCGGCGGCCGCCGGCTCTCCGGACTCCGGGTCTCCCGGCTCCCGCGCCGGCTTCCCGCCCGCGGCACCGGAGGCTCGGGCCAGGATTGTCGCGCGGAGCTGCCGGGCCTCGTCCGCGCGCAGGTACGCCAGGCGCACCGCGGACTGGCCGGCGTCGGCGACTTCGAACCGCAATTCAGCCAGTCCGAAGATCCGTGCCAGCAGGGGTTGCACGACGTCGATCGCCTGCACCCGGTCCAGCCTGGCCTGCCGCTGCTGCTTGAACAGGAAACCGGTGTTGACGCGCACGTAGCCGCCGGCTACCTGGTAGCGGGTGAAGTACCAGCTCAGGACGTAGCCGAGAACGGTCAGCAGAATCAGGGCGCCGCCGCCGAGCAGCAGCCAGGGCGCCCGTCCGGCCAGCCGCTCGTCAAAAAGCGGGCCGCCCTGCAGGAACCGTTCGAAACTGTCGCGTCCAAAAAAGAACAGCAGTGCAGCCAGCGCCACCCAGCCGCGGACAAAGGGCGACGCGGGGTGCACGCGCAGCCAGCCGGCGTCGGCAGTTCCTTCGATACCGGAGCCGACGGCGGTTCCGTCGGCGGCGCGCCCGGCATCCTCCGGTGTCAGCGCCATCCCGTCACGGCCTTCCCGTCACAGCCCGGCCAGCCGGGCTTCGCCGCGGGCGGACAGTTGTTCGCGGAGCCGGGCGCCTTCGCTCGCGGGCAGCCCGGGAATCTCGGCGCTGGTCGCGGCTGCCGCGGTGTGCAGCTTCAGTGTGCACAGGCCCAGCGGGCGTTCGACCGGGCCCACCGCGATGTCGACGTACTGCATCCGCCCGTACGGAACCACGAGCGTGCGCTGGAAGAAAATGCCGCGCCGGATCAGGAGGTCATCATCACGCTCGGCGTAGCCGATCGAGCGCACCTGCCGGGGAATCAGCGCGAGCCGCCACAGGGCCAGCAGCAGCGCGACAGCGGGCAGGGCGACGGCCAGCCAGACAGGCAGCCAGGTCCACCCGCCGGTCAGCACCAGGATTAGGGGAAGCGACAGCAGGGCCACCGCGACCAGGGTTCCCAGCGCCCATCCCGCGAGGCGCACCGTGACATACTTCGGGGAGACCCGGAGCCAGTCGATGCCCGGAGGATCAATCGCTTCGGTAGGCATATTCGCCTTCCGCCGAGGGCTTGCTGCGCTTTCCCTGCACGCCGGGCCGGGATTCGGCGTCGCCGTCCTCGGGGGGAATCCGGCAGAACCGCTCGACGACGAGCCCGACGATCACCATGACCAGTCCGCCGCCAGCCATGGCCAGGGCCTGCCAGGTGATCTCCTGGTTGCTGCGCAGGTTCCACAGCCGCAGTTGCTCCACCACGATTCCCGCGTGCCAGCCCAGCAGGACCGACCCGGTGTAGGCGCAGGCCTGCGCGAGGACCAGGGTCCAGGCAGCCAGGATGGGGTTGAGGATTTTCTTCTTCTTGCCGTTGCGCCACCGGAGCACGCGGATGCCCAGCACCAGCGTGAGGGCCACGATCACGCCCATGGTCACCAGGCCCGTCAGCGGCAGCACCGGGGTGGCCAGGCCGTAGCGGCCGGAGAGCATGGTGGCGAACCAGCCGGCCACGGCCAGGACCACGCAGATGGCCAGCAGGAGCAGGGGGCTGGTCAGCTTCACGGCCGCTCCGCCGCACCGGGCACGCCGGTGGTCTCCGTGGCAGTGACTTCCGCTGCGGCGGGGTTCTGGAAGCCGTCAAAGGTGGCAAGGTCGGCGAAATCGGCGGCTTTCGACGCGAGGTCGCCCACGCGTTCGCCGTTGAGCTCCGCAGCGGGATCGATCAGCGACCACGGATAGAGCACGAACGCCCGTTCCGCGGCCCGGGGATGAGGCAGGGTGAGCTCGGGATCGGAGCTGACCACATCCCCGTACGTGATGATGTCCACGTCCAGGGTCCGCGGCCCCCACCGGACCTCGCGCACGCGCAAATGCTTCTGCTCCACGTCGTGGCAGTGCTCGAGCAGCCCGCGCGGCGGCAGCGACGTCTCGACGGCAATCACCATGTTCAGGAAGTCGGGCTGGTCCGGCGGGCCTCCCACGGCCTTGGTCTGGACGATCGGCGAGATGGCCAGCAGGCGCACCTCCGGCGGGTCGACGAGGTCTGCGACGGCGGCGGACAGGGTGTCGCTGCGCTCCCCCAGGTTGCTGCCGAGCGCGATCACGGCACGGGTGTAGAGCGGGCTCACGTCCGCCTCCGGTGCACGCTGACGGCGACGTCGCCAAAGTCGACTTCGATCGGGGCCTTGGGCTTGTGCACGGTGATGTCCACGGCGTCGACGGCGAATTTCTGCAGGATGTCCTCGGCAATCCGCACCGCGAGGGCCTCGATCAGGTTCAGCGGCTCACCCGTGATCCAGTCCCGGATGCAGTTGGCCACCTCGCCGTAATGCGCGGTGTCCAGGACGTCGTCGGAAGCGGCCGCTTTGCTGAAGTCCAGGTGCAGCACCGCGTCGACGACGAAGGGCTGCCCGTCGCGGCGCTCAAAATCGAACACACCGTGATGGCCGACGGCGGTGACGCCGCTCAGCGTGATCTGATCCATGGTGCCGGCCGGATCAGTTGGTGCCGGCGTGGGCGGAACCGGCCGGTGCCGGGGGAACCATGCGGGCGGCGACCTTGACGGCGTCCAGGCTCGCGCCGACGTCGTGCACGCGCACAGCCCAGGCGCCGCGGAAGGCGCTGATGGCGGTCATGGCGGCGGTGGCGGCGTCGCGTTCAACCGGCTGGGCGGCCTTGCCGGCCACGGTCAGGAGGCTGCCGAGGAAGCGTTTGCGTGAGCCGGCGACGAGGACCTTGTGGCCCATGGCCTGCAGGACATCCAGGTGCTGCAGGAGCTCCCAGTTCTGGCCCTCGTTCTTGGCGAAGCCCAGTCCCGGGTCCACAATGATCTGTTCCGGCGCGACCCCGGCGGCGTACAGCTTGTCGCGGACGCCGGCGAGCTCGGTCACGACTTCCCCGGCGACGTCACGGTAGTCCGTCAGGGAGTTCATGGTGCTGGCGTCGCCGCGGCGGTGCGTGAGGATGTAGGGGACCTTGGCGCGGGCGGCGAGTTCGGCCATTTCCGGTTCCATGGTCAGGCCCGAGACGTCGTTGATGATCGCGGCGCCGGCCTTCAGGGCCGCGGCAGCCGTCGCGGCGTGGGTGGTGTCGATGCTGACCAGGGCGCCGGCCTTGACCAGGGCCTCGATGACCGGCAGGACCCGGCGCTGTTCCTCGTCAGCGCCGACTGCCGTGGCGCCCGGGCGGGTGGACTCGCCGCCGACGTCTATGATGTCCGCCCCGGCATAGAACATCCGCAGCCCGGCCGCGATCGCCGTGTCCGCCGTCGCGTGGGCTCCGCCGTCGCTGAAGGAATCAGGGGTGACGTTGAGGATTCCCATCACCAGTGTCCGGTCCGTGGGCAGGTCCTGGAACTTCGCCGCCGGGCGCGGTTTGCGCAGGATGGGCAGGGGCGAAGTGGCGGGGCCGGTGCCCGGGGCTGCAGCTAGGGAGTCCATGGTCTGTGTTCTTACCTTCCGAGTATGAGGCTCATGGCTTCGGCACGGGTGGCCGGGTCATGGAGTTGCCCGCGCACTGCGCTGGTGACGGTCTTGGCGCCGGGCTTGCGGATTCCCCGCATGGACATGCACAGGTGTTCACATTCGACGACGACGATCGCGCCACGCGGATTGAGGTGCGTAACGAGGGCCTCGACGATCTGGGTGGTCAGGCGTTCCTGGACCTGCGGGCGCTTGGCGAACATGTCCACCACGCGCGCCAGCTTGCTCAGGCCCGTGACCTTGCCGTCGTGGGACGGGATGTAGCCCACATGCGCCACCCCGTGGAACGGCACCAGGTGGTGTTCGCAGGTGGAATAGAACGGAATGTCCTTGACCAGCACGAGTTCCTCGTGCTCGAGGTCGAAGGTGGTGGCCAGGATCTCGGCGGGGTCGTGGTGCAGGCCTGCGAACATTTCCACGTAGGCCTTGGCCACCCGCTTCGGGGTGTCAATGAGGCCGCCGCGGTCCGGGTCCTCACCGATCGCCAGCAGGATTTCCCGTACTGCCGCTTCGATCCTGGGGCGGTCCACTTTGGACTTTGAATGCGGGGATCCTCCGTCCCCCGCCGAAGCAGCGGCGGGGGCGGGAACGTCGTCGTCGAAGTTAGAAGTCACAGAAGAAGCCTAGCCGGGATGACCATCAGTCCCGATATCTGTTGCACCGCCCTGGAAGGACTCCTGCCCGCCGACGCCCTGGGCATGCGGGGGCTGGGCATCCAAGGGCTCTTCGAGCCGGGCGTGGGTGGCTTCCTCCTGGGCTTCACGCTCCGCCTTTTCGCGGCGTGACTCCACGGGGCCGGCGGTCTGAAGCGTGCGGGTCTCCTTGGAGAGCCAGACGTCGCGGAAGTCGCGCTTGCGGATGTTGGTGAAAATTTGCGCGATTTCGGCCTGGTTCAGTGTTTCGCGTTCGAGCAGTTCCAGCGCCAGCTCGTCCAGGACATCCCGGTTTTCGGTCAGGATGGCGTAGGCCTCATCATGGGCACCGTCGATCAGGCGGCGCACTTCCTCGTCGACGATGTAGGCGATCTGGTCCGAGTAGTTGCGCTCGTGGCCGGCGTCGCGGCCCAGGAACGGCTCGCCGCCGCCCTGGCCGAGGCGCACGGACCCGACCCGTTCGCTCATGCCAAACTCGGTGACCATCTTCCGGGCGATCCCGGTGGCCTTCTCGATGTCATTCGACGCGCCCGTGGACGGATCATGGAAGACGAGTTCCTCGGCGACGCGGCCGCCCATGGCGTAGGCCATCTGATCGAGCAGTTCGTTGCGGGTGATGGAGTACTTGTCGTTTTCCGGGACCACCATGGTGTAGCCGAGGGCACGGCCACGGGGCAGGATGGTGATCTTGGTGACCGGGGCGGAGTTCCGCAGGGCAGCCGCGACGAGGGCGTGGCCGCCTTCGTGGTACGCGGTGACTTTGCGTTCGTGTTCCTTCATGACCCGGCTGCGCTTCTGCGGGCCGGCCATGACGCGGTCGATCGCCTCGTCCAGGGCGCGGTCATCGATCAGGTTGGCGTTGGACCGGGCCGTCAGCAGGGCGGCCTCGTTCAGGACGTTGGCCAGGTCCGCGCCCGTGTAGCCGGGGGTCTTCTTGGCAACAGCCTTGAGGTCGACGCCGGCAGCCATCGGCTTGCCCTTGGCGTGCACCTGCAGGATCTGGTCGCGGCCGATCAAATCGGGGGCCTCAACCCCGATCTGCCGGTCGAAGCGGCCCGGGCGCAGCAGGGCGGGGTCCAGGACGTCGGGGCGGTTCGTGGCGGCAATCAGGATGACGTTGGTCTTGACGTCGAAGCCGTCCATTTCCACCAGCAGCTGGTTCAGGGTCTGCTCGCGCTCGTCGTTGCCGCCGCCGATTCCGGCGCCGCGGTGCCGGCCGACGGCGTCGATCTCATCGACGAAGATGATCGCCGGCGCGTTGGACTTGGCCTGCTCGAAGAGGTCGCGGACACGGGAGGCACCCACGCCGACGAACATTTCCACGAAGTCGGAGCCTGAGATGGAGAAGAAGGGTACGCCGGCCTCGCCGGCAACCGCGCGGGCCAGGAGGGTTTTGCCGGTGCCCGGAGGGCCGTAGAGCAGCACGCCCTTGGGGATTTTGGCGCCAACGGCCTGGAACTTGGCAGGTTCCTGCAGGAATTCCTTGATCTCCTCGAGTTCCTCGACGGCCTCATCGGCGCCGGCGACATCGCTGAAGGTCACCTGGGGCATGTCCTTGTTGACGAGCTTGGCCTTGGACTTGCCGAACTGCATCACCTTGGACCCGCCGCCCTGCATCCGGGAGAGCAGGAACCAGAACAGGACGCCGAGCAACAGCACGGGCACCAGCAGGGAGAAGAGCCCGGAGAACCAGTTGTTTTCGATCGGCTGGTCGGTGAAGCCGCCGGACGGTTTGGAGTCCGTGACGGCCTTGACGACGTCCTGGGCGCGGGCGTTGACGAAGTAGAACTGGACGTTCTTGCCCTTGTCCTGCCCGTCGACCTGAAGGTTGTCCTTCAGGACCAGGTCCACCCGGTTCTCGGCGTCAAAAATCTTGGCCTGTTCAACCTTGCCGCCGGCTGTCAGCAGCTCAAGGCCCTTGTCGGTGTCAATCCGGCTGGCGCCGCCCGGCGCAAGCGTGGCAAATGCCAGCAGCAGCATGGCCACCACGACGACAATCCAGATGCCGGGGCCCTTGAAGAAACTCTTAGCTTTCATCTGTTCGGGGCTGGCCCCGTCCCTCCTGGTAGTGCTGCACGGCGACCGGTCTGCGCGCGTGTGGTGCTGCGTCAGCTTCTAGCTATACACCGTCGCACTACCTCACGCACGGCAAAGGGCAAAAGTTCCCTGTGGGCGTAGCGGGGCCGGGCCTCCGGCCACCCGGGGCCCGGGCGGGGTTGCCTTCGCGTGAACGATTTACTCGTAGACGTGCGGAGCCAGGGTGCCGACGAAGTCCAGGTTGCGGTACTTCTCGGCGTAGTCCAGGCCATAGCCCACCACGAACTCGTTGGGGATGTCATAGCCGACGTACTTGACGTCGATCTTGACCTTGGCGGCCGTCGGCTTGCGGAAGGCGGTGCAGATTTCCACCGACGCCGTGCCGCGGGATTCCAGGTTCGTCTTGAGCCAGGACAGCGTGAGGCCGGAATCGATGATGTCCTCGACGATCAGGACGTCTTTGCCCATGAGGTCGGTGTCGAGGTCCTTCAGGATGCGGACGACGCCTGAGGACTGCGTGCCCGAGCCGTACGAGGACACGGCCATCCAGTCCATGGAGACGTGGGTGTGCAGCGCACGGGCCAGATCAGCCATGACCATGACGGCGCCCTTGAGCACGCCGACGATCAGGAGGTCGCGGCCCTCGTAGTCCTTGTCGATCTGCGCCGCGAGTTCGGTGATCCGTTGCTGGATCTGTTCCTTGGTGTAGAGAACGTGTTTGAGGTCTGCCTGGACGTCGTTTGAATCCACCAATGGCTCCTGTGTAGATGCGGGGTGCGACTAATTTCGGGGCGGCTGTTGAGGCCGGAATACAAGCTTCCCACAGCGGGCGGCTTCGCGGGGAACACCGGCGGCGGACGGCTCCGCCGCAAGGAGCTGCGCGAGCGAGAGCCGGTAGACGCTGACCGCGCCGGGAAGCTCCACCGGGCCGGCCGATCCCTGCCGGCGCAGGAGCGCTTCCGCCGCGAGCAGCCGCTGGTAGCTGGGCTGCTGACCGCCGACAGCGGCGGCGGCCTTGGCGATCACCCGGAACCTCACGGCCGGGGCCAGGTCCCTCAGCCCGGCCTCCGGAAGGCTGATCTCCTCCCCTGTCTGCTGGCGCAGCCGCTCGAAAGTGTCGTTCGCCACGTCCTCCAGGTAATCGGCGTCGAGCTGCAGGATCGCGGCCGTGCGGGCGAGCGATTCGGCAACGCCGGGGCCAAGCTTGTCCTCCAGCAGGGGCAGCACCTCAACCCGGGTCCGGGAACGCGCGTACACGGGATCGGTGTTGGACGGGTCGTGCCAGGGCTCGAGGTCCTCCACCCGGCAGATCTCCAGGGTGTCCGCGCGCCGCAGGCCCAGGAACGGGCGCAGCAGCCGGCCGCGGGCCGGCCGCATCCCCGCGAGGGACCGGGTACCCGACCCGCGCGCCAGGCCCAGGAGCACTTGTTCCGCCTGGTCATCGAGGGTGTGGCCGAGCAGGATTGAGGCTGCACCTGCCTCGTCCGCGGCGGCCTCAAGGGCCGCATGGCGGGCGTCCCGGGCGGCGGCCTCGGGGCCCGCGCCGCTGGAGGCGACGTCGACAGTCCTGATCGTCACGGGAGAGAGCCCGAGCTCCTCGAGGGTCCGGGCCGTGGTGGCCGCGACCCCGGCCGAGCCCGGCTGCAGCTGGTGGTCCACGACGACGGCGCCGACAGAGACAGGATGGCCGTCCACGTGGCCCCGGCGCCCGAAATAGGCGGCGACGGCGGCGAGAGCCAGCGAGTCCGGTCCGCCGCTGCAGGCGACCAGGACGCGGTCCGGGTAGCCGGCCGCGGCGAGGGCGTCCTGCAGCATTTTTCGTGCCGTGCCGACCACCGGCGCGAGGCGGCCGGGCCGGCGTCGTCCGCTGGAAATCGAGGTCGAACCGGCGCCGTCGGGGGCAGTCATGGCGGCTAGAGGCCCATCCGGTCGAGCCAGAGCCGGGAGTCGTGGATCTCGGGTTCGCTGGGGAGGTGGTCCGCGGACTCCCAGACTTTGTTGAAGCCTCCCATGCCGGCGGCGGCCACCACTTCCCGGACGAACTTGGCGCCGTCACTGTACTGGCGCATCTTGGCGTCGAGGCCGAGCAGGTTGCGGATGAATTTCTCGATCATGCCGCGGTCCTGGCCGCGGTCGTTGAAACGTTGCCGGATGGTCTTCACCGAGGGAACGATGCTGGCGTCCACGGCGTCCATGACCACATTGGCGTGACCCTCGAGCAGGCTCATGAGGGCAGTCAGGCGGGACAGGGCCGCCTTTTCCTCCGGGTTCTGGAGCAGGTCCAGGATGGCGCCGCGTCCGGGCGCGGCGCCGGGTGCCGCGCGGTCCTTCAGCGATTTCGCGGCCGCCGAGGCCCGTTCCATCAGGGAATCGACATTGCCCAGCAACAGTCCGCTGAGGTTTTCGATCTCCTGGAGCATGTGGTGCCGCAACCACGGTGCGGCGGCGAACTGCACCCGGTGGGTCTGTTCGTGGAGGCAGACCCAGAGCCGGAAGTCCGCGGGTTCGACTTTCAGTTCGCGTTCCACGGAGATGATGTTCGGCGCTACGAGCAGCAGCCGTCCGGAAGCGGGGGCCGTGGAGTTTTCGGCCAGCGCGGAGAAGGGATCGTACTGGCCCAGGACTTTGCTCGAAAGGAAGGCCAGGATGGCGCCGAGCTGGCTGCCGGTGATGGCCGCGCTGACCCCGGCAGCTCCGGGGCTGAGGGAACCGCGGCCCTCCAGCAGCTTTCCCATGGCGGGCTTGAGCATGACGGCGAAGCTCTGCGTGTTGGCCTTGGCCCATGAGGCCCGGTCCACGACGAGGACCTCGGAGTCGCGCAGGTCCCGGGCGGCGTCCAGTCCGGTGATGTGGTGGACGTGCGGCACGGAAATGTCCGCCATGAGCCGCAGATTTTCGACGGCGGCGCCGATCTCGGCGCTGCCCAGGACGGGGCCTGCCGGCGTCAGCCGGGCTGCCGTGGACGCGGCGAGCTCCCAGTTGATGAGATCCGGGACCTGGACCGATGCCGCACTCGGCGTCTTGGGTGATGTCTCGCTTGATGTCTCGCTTGCAGAGGACTCCATGGGGTCCATCAGATCACAGGGCCCCGACAATGCGCCTTAATTTTCGCTGACCGGCGAACCGGCCGGGGCTCCGTGACCCCGGGCCGAAGGGCCAGACCGGCGCGAAGGGCCAGACCGGCGCGGGGTCCGGGCCGGCCCGCGCTGTCAGCGGCAGCCGCAGCCGGCGAGGACGGCGGCGGAGCGGTCCAGTGCGGCTTTGTTCGCGGCGCCGGGGGTCAGCCCGTTGCCGACGAAGGAAAAGACCAGGAGCCGGCCGTCGGCGTCGACCACGGAACCGCTAAGCGCAATGACCGTGTTCAGTGTGCCCGTCTTGGCGCGGACCAGCCCGGCGCCCGCGGCCGAGGCCGCATCCGTGTAGCGGTCCCCCAGGGTGCCGGTGAGCCCGGCGACCGGGAACCCGCTCAGGGCTGCGCGCAGCCGGGGGTCTGTGCCCGAGGTCATGGCCCGGACCACGTCCGTGAGCTGCCGGGCCGAGACCCGGTTGGCCAGGGCAAGGCCGGAGACGTCCGCGGCCCGGAGCGAGTCAGTGGGAACGCCCATGTCCTTGACCTGCTGCAGCACGGCGGCAATGGCGTCGTCGCTGCTGCCGGGCCGGCCGACGCCGAGGGCGGTCATCCGTCCCATCACCTCGGCGAGGTAGTTGTCCGAGGTCTGCAGCATCATGTCCACCTGCTGCCCCACCGTGGCGGACTGGACCTCGGCCAGGACTTTGGCGTGCCCGCCCTCCGGCGCGTCACCGGTCCGGCCCCGGGCGACGCCGGGGGCAACGGACAGCCCCCCGGCCGCCGCGGCCGCCGTGAGCCGGGCGGCGAACACCTCGGCGGCGGTCATGGCGGCGTCCTGCGGGCGGGGTCCGGTGGTCTTGGCGGGATCGAACCTCGCGGAGTTCAGCGCCAGCGGGTACAGCGGGGCCATCTCCCCGGCGGCGACGTCCTCTGGGCTCCACGCCTGGCTGAGCGAGGGGCCGCTGAAGAGGGAGTCATCCAGCAGGACGGTCACCGTGCCGGTGACGCCGCCGGCTTTGAGGGCATCGATAGTGGCCTTCGCGAGCGTGGTCAGCCCGGCGCGGCCCAGAACGGCGCCCGGGGCCGATTCCCCGGCGCCCAGGAGGACATCGCCCCCGCCGGTCAGGACCACCGAGCCGGGGGTCGGCCCCGCCAGCACCCGGGTGCTGAAGCGGCGGTCGGGGCCCAGGACGCGCAGGGCCGCGCCGGCTGTGAGGAGCTTCATGTTCGACGCCGGAACGCGGGCCTCGTCGGCAGCCTGGTCGAAGAGGACCTGCCCCGTGGCGGCGTCCTGGACGATGCCGGTGAAGGTGCCGGCGCCGTCGGGCTTAAGGGTCTGGTTCAGCTGCGCGGCGAGGGCGGCCCCGGCCGGAACCGGCGCGGAAGCGCTGAGGGGCCCGATTGCCCCCGAACTGTTGCCGGGAGGGCTCAGTGTGGCGGGGATCTGCTGCCAGGGCGGTGCTGTCTGCGAGGCGTCGGAGGACCTGTCATGGCCGAGGAACGCCGGGGCGATGGCGATGCCGGCCGGCACTGCCACGGCCACCACGAGGAGGGTCTGGAGCAGCAGCGCGGGCATCCTGCGACCCCTGCCGGGCGCCGGCTGGGTACCCTCGCGGCTGGTTCTCGGTTTCATGCTGTTGCTGGTCCTTAGTCCTGAAATGTCCCCACTAGTTCCTGAAACCAGCGCCTCTCGCTATATCCTCAATAGTAGTCGGCGGCACCGACAGCCCTTATGCACGTGCCGCGCACCCCCTGAATTCGTCAAGGAGCATTCCATGAAGCATGACGTGACCATCGAGATCCCCAAGGGATCGCGCGTCAAGTACGAAGTCGACCACGAGACCGGCCGCGTCCGCCTGGACCGCGTCCTGTTCACGTCGATGCAGTACCCCACCCACTACGGTTTCTTCGAGAACACCCTGGGTGAGGATGGGGATCCGCTGGACGCGCTGGTGCTCCTGCAGGACTTCGACCTCTACCCCGGCGTGATCGTCGAGTCCCGCCCGATCGGCGTGTTCAACATGACCGACGACGGCGGCGGCGACGCCAAGGTCCTGTGCGTCCCGACCGATGCCCGGTTCGACCACATCAAAGAGATCAGCGATGTCAGCGAGTTCCTGATCAAGGAAATCGAGCACTTCTTTACCCGTTACAAGGACCTGGAGCCGGGCAAGTGGGTCAAGGCCGAGGGCTGGGGCGACCGTGCCGCCGCCGAAGCCGAACTGGCAGCCTCCATCAAGCGTTACGTTCCGGCAGCCGGCCACTGACCGTTCCTGCACTCCAGCGCGGGGTCACGTACCGCCCATCCGGGGTTCCGGAACGGGCGGTAGGTGACCCCGCGTTTTTGTTGGGCGTTTTTCGATTGGCGTTCAGTCAATTGGCTGGGGCGCGGTGATGCGGACTCTCGGCGTCGACCTCGCTGCCGCCGCGAAGAAGACGGCGGCGGCAGTCATCGAATGGGATGGCGGCGCGGCGCGCCTGGCGCATCTGTCGTTGAACGTGGGCGACGAGGAGATCCTCCGCCTCTTCGGCACCAGCGCCATGACGGGGATCGATTCCCCCCTCGGCTGGCCGGACGCGTTTCTTCCCTTCATCGCCGGGCACCTGAGCTTCGAACCCCATCCGGTGCTGGACCATGACGGGATCGAGGGCCGCCGGCTGCTCGCCTACCGCGACACCGACCGTTTCGTCACCGGCAACACCGGCATGATCCCGCTCAGCGTCTCCGCGGACCGGCTGGCCCACCCGGCGATGCGTTGCGCGGTGATTCAGGCGAAGATCGCAAGGGAGTACGGTCCGCAGGCCAGGGACGGCAGCGGCCGGCTTGCCGAGGTGTACCCGGCGGCGTCGCTGAAGCTCTGGGGGATCCATGCCCGCGGCTACAAGGGGCGCGGGGCGCCGGAGGCGGAAATGCTGTCCTCAGCGGTGGCGGACCTGGCCGTGAAGGCGCCGTGGCTGGACCTGGCGGAGTACCGGGCCGATCTTGCGGCGTCCGATGACATGTTCGATGCCCTCATCGCCTCCCTGTCCGCGCGGGCCGTCGCCGTCGGCGCGACGCTGCGGCCCGGGCCCGGGCACGCCGCGGCGGCCCTGACCGAAGGCTGGATCCACCTGCCCTCCGGCCAGCTTTCCGGCCTCGCTTCCCGGTAACCGCCTCTGTTACGGCCCCGGCACAGCACGCCCGCCAACAACTTGCCCCGCAAGTGCCAGCAGGTAGTGTGTCATCAGAATGTTCACGCTGACCATCAATCAAACCGACAGCCGGCGCGACGGCGACCGCGTGCCGCAGCTCCTCAAGGACCTGCGGCACATTCCGGCGCGCCTTGATTTCGACCGTTCCGTCGAGGATGAGGTCCAAGGGATCCTGGACTGTCCGCATCAGACGGTGGAAGCGGCCATGATCGCCCTGCGCAGCGGCAGCTGGTACGTGGGCATTGGCGTGGGCCCGGTCAATGAACCCCTGCCGAACCAGATCAAGGACGCCTCCGGGCACGGGCTGATCTATGCCCGGCGCGCGGTGGATCGTCTCCGGAACCACAAGGACCGCGTCCGGGTGGCCGTGGAGGGTCCGCTGGCCGATCTTGCCGCAGAGGCGGAAGCCGTGCTGCGCCTCCTGGGCCACATTGTGCACGACCGCAGCCACGCGGAATGGCGCGTACTGGACTTGCTCACCCCGGGGGTGCGGGGTCAGCAGAAGGCGGTCGCAGAGGAACTCGGGATCACCACCCAGGCCGTGAGCAAGGCCGTGGCCCGGTCCCAGTGGAATGAAGAACACGCGGCCCGGCCCGCTGCGGCGCGGCTCCTGGGCCTCATCCTCGACGTCCGCTAGCCGTCCCGGCCCCTCCCCGGAACCGCCCGACCCTGCCGCGCCTTTGAGGCCTTAGAGGAGGCTGCGAAGCACGTGCGCGGCGCCGTCGTCGTAGACCGATTTCGTCACTTCGTCAGCGGCGGCAATCACCTCAACGGGGGCCTGGCCCATGGCCACGCCGCGGCGCGCCCAGGTCAGCATCTCGATGTCATTGCGGCCGTCGCCGACGGCGACAGTGCGGTGCGTTTCGATGCTGAGCCGGTCGCGGAGCTGTTCCAGTGCGCTGGCCTTCGTGACACCGGCAGCGGCGATGTCCAGCCACGCCGTCCAGCCCACCGAATACGTGACGCCGGCGAGCCCGATGTGGCGGATCGCGGTGTTGAATTCTTCGGGCGTATTCTCCGAGCTGAAGACCACCACGCGCACGGCGGTTGCCTCCAGCATGGTCTGGAAGTCGACGCCGACCGCTTCGACGCCGAAGCTGGCGTCCTGGAAGCGTTCCGTGGACAGGAAGTTGCCGTCCCCGTCCTCGAGCGCGTACTTGGCCGAGGGCAGCCGCTTGCGCAGCGCGCGAAGGACCGGCCCGGGGTCAAACGTTGCCTTGTGGAGGATTTCGTAGCCCTCGGGCAGGCCGGAGTCGACGCGCAGGATCACACCGCCGTTGGAGCACACGGCGTAACCGTTCTCGATCCCGATGTGTTCGATGACGGGCAATGTGGCGTTGAGCGAGCGGCCGGTCGCGATCATGACGTGGTGGCCTGCGGCCACCACGGCCTGGGCGGCCTCGCGGACGGGAACCGACATGTGCCCGTCGTGGTCCACGAGGGTGCCATCGACGTCCAGGGCGATCAGCATCTTGTCGCCGGCCCGGTTCCGGGAGTTTCCCACCCGGGCCGCGCTGGCCGGGGCCGCCGTGTTCTGGTCTGTCGTGTTCTGGTCTGTCGTGTTCTGGTGTGTGGTGCGCCGGTCATCGTTGCCGGCGACTGAGGATTCAGTCATTGTTGTCATCTCACAAGTAGAGCAGAGACCCCCGACTGCCGCTAGGACACACGCCGCAGCGAGGCGTGAACTTGCGGTAAACACCCACGGAATGTCCCCGTTGTGGGCGTTTACCCGGCGGCCATCGGAGGCCTGGCTGGGGTCGGATCGGGGTTAGAGGACGGGGAAGACCGTCATGCCGCCGAGGTACTTCTGCAGGGCGGCGGGGACGTTGACGGAGCCGTCGGGGTTCTGGTGGTGCTCCAGGATGGCGACGATCCAGCGGGTGGTGGCCAGGGTGCCGTTGAGCGTGGCGACTGCCCGCGTGCCCTTGGGCGCGCCGTCCTCGTTCAGAACCCGTTCCCGGATGTTCAGCCGGCGCGCCTGGAACGTGGTGCAGTTCGACGTCGAGGTCAGCTCCCGGTATGCGCCCTGGGTGGGGACCCAGGCCTCACAGTCAAACTTCCGGGCCGCGGAATTGCCCAGATCGCCGGCGGCGGTGTCAATGACGCGGTACGGGAGCTCGCACTTGGCCAGCATCTCCTCTTCCCATGCCAGCAGGCGGGCGTGCTCGGCGGCAGCGTCCTCAACCGTGGTGTAGATGAACATCTCCACCTTGTTGAACTGGTGGACCCGGATGATGCCGCGGGTGTCCTTGCCGTGCGAGCCCGCCTCGCGCCGGTAGCACGAGCTCTGGCCCGCATAGCGGATGGGGCCGGCCGAAAGGTCCAGGATCTCGTCGGCGTGGTAGCCGGCGAGGGCCACCTCCGAGGTGCCCACAAGGTACAGGTCGTCCTCGGCGAGACGGTAGATCTCGGCGTCGTGCTTGACGTCAAAGCCGGTGCCCTGCATGGTTTCCGGGCGGACCAGGGTGGGCGTGATCATGGGGACGAACCCGGCGTCGATCGCCTGTTCCATGGCCATCTGGAGCAGCGCCATTTCCAGCCGGGCGCCGACGCCGCGCAGGAAGTAGAAGCGTGAACCGGAAACCTTCGCCCCGCGTTCCATATCGATGGCCCCGATCAGCTCACCGATCTCGAGGTGGTCCTTCGGCTCGAAGTCGGGGAATTCGCGCGGCGTGCCCACCGTCTTGACCACAATGTAGTCGTCCTCACCGCCGGCCGGGACGCCGTCCTCGATCAGGTTCGGGATGGTCCGGAGGAGTTCGTCCTGGGCGGCCTGGACGAGATCGGCCTCGGCCGATGCCGCCTTGACGGAGGCCGCCAGAGCCTTGACCTCGGCGAG
This sequence comes from Arthrobacter sp. 01L42, assembly GCF_056400005.1. NCBI lineage: Bacteria > Bacillati > Actinomycetota > Actinomycetes > Micrococcales > Micrococcaceae > Arthrobacter > Arthrobacter sp. 01L42. The sequence continues at coordinate 163,389 of NZ_JBFTSL010000007.1, forward strand.
GAGGGTCTGCTTTTCCTCGCCCTTGGCCTGCGCGACCTTCTTGCCGTACGCATTCTGCTCGGCCCGCAGGTTCTCGAACCGGATCAGGGCTGCCCGCCGGGCCGAGTCCCCTGCGATGATCGCGTCCACCGCGGATTCGTCGGCGCCTCGGGCGCGCTGGCTGGCACGGAACTTGTCCGGATTTTCGCTGAGGTCTTTTACGTCGATCACCAGACAAGAGTATCCAATCCGGTCACGGTTGCCCGGCAAGCCGGCCTGCATGCGCTGGCGGGATACTGTTGGATCACAATGCGCGACTGGCTGCTCTACCTCGTCATCGCTGGGGCCCTGGTCTTTGCCGTCTCCAGCTGGTGGGGGGTGCGCCGGCTGAAGGCCAAGCACACCCGCCGTGCCGTGTGGGAGGAAACCCACAGCCCGGGCCCGGGCCGCCAGAAGGTGGCCGTGGTCCTGAACCCCATCAAAGCCAAGTCTGCCGAGGCCCGGGGCCTGATTGAGGCAGCGTGCGCGGCGGCCGGCTGGCCGGCGCCCCGCGTCTTTGAAACCACCGCAGAGGATCCCGGCTTCTCGCAGGCGCGGGCTGCGGTGGCCTACGGGGCCGACGTCGTCCTGGCCGGCGGCGGCGACGGTACCGTGCGTGTGGTGGCGGAGGTCCTCGCCGGGACGCACACCGCCATGGGCGTGATCCCGCTGGGCACCGCAAACCTCTTGGCCCGCAATGTGCATCTGGAGGTCAACGACCTCGCCGGCAACGTGCAGGCCGCCCTGTTCGGGCACCAGCGGTTCATCGATACGGCGCGGCTCACCCTGGAAAATTCCCTCACCGGGGAGTCAGCGCAACACACGTTCCTGGTGATTGCGGGCATCGGCATGGACGCCGAAGTAGTCAGCGACACCCTTGACGGCCTGAAGAGGGCGGTGGGCTGGCTGGCGTACACGGAAGCCGGGGCCAGGCACCTTCTGGGGCGCCGCAAGAAGGTCTCCATCGCGCTGGATGGCCAGCCTGAGCAGGCCCGGAAGATCCGCAGCGTCCTGTTCGCGAACTGCGGCCTGATCCCCGGGGGAATCGACTTCATCCCGCAGGCCATGATCGATGACGGGATGCTGGACGTGGTGGTGATGAGCCCGCGCAGTGCGATCGGCTGGCTGGCCATGTACACAAAGATCGTCCTGAAGCACAAGAAGGACCTGCCGGTCATGACGTATTACCGGTGCGGCAAGATCACCATCCGGTGCCCGGAACCTATGCCCACCCAGGTCGACGGCGATCCTTCCGGCGAGGCCACGATGGTCACCGTCGAGGTGGACCCGGGATCCCTGCTGGTGAGGGTAAAGGACGGCGCCAAAGGCCGCTAGGCCGACGGCGGCTGGAGCGCGCCAGGAGCGAGGGACTAGGCGCTGGCGGCCTTCTTGGCCTCTGCCGCCTTCTTCGCCTCGGCCGCAGCCTTGGCGGCCCGGGCTTCGGACTGCTCACGGATCATTGCCTGCTCCTCTTCGAAGCGCAGGCGGTCCGCGCGGTCGGCGTCGTCGCCGTCCCAGTCCTGATTTTCAGCTGTGGGCTTGGGATTGACAATCATTCCCTGGCCGTCATTTTCTGTGCTGGTGCCTGACATGACCCGCTCCCTCCCGTAGGGGAATTCCCCAATATGGATCAGGCAAGCATACGCACAGTTGGGAGGGCGTGGAAGTGCGCCATATGGCATTTGCCTACGCTCTGGGCGAAGCCCCCGGGGTATATTCCGGCACAGCAGATGCGCCGCCCAGTATGTCTTTCACCCACGCATGCGCGGCGCGGAATGCCTGGTCGGAGGTGTGCGGCGCGACGCTGGTCCGGTGGCCGTCGGCACGCTGGTAGGACCCGAGGAAGCGGGTGGCCGGGCTGATCCGGTGAAGACCTGCGAGCGCGTCGGCCACCCGGGCGTCGGCGACATGGCCGTCGGCGTCAATGCTGAAGAAATAGTGGCCCAGGTACTGCCCGGTGGGCCGGGATTCGATCCGGCTCAGGTTTACGCCGCGGGTGGCGAACTGGTCCAGGATCTCCATCAGCGCACCCGGCCGGTCCTCGGGCAGCGGCACCACGACAGTGGTCTTGTCGGCTCCGGTGGGGGCCGGCAGTTCGCCCGGGCGGCCCACCAGCACGAACCGGGTGACGGCTCCGGGGTTGTCGCCGATGTTTTCCGCCAGCACCTTCAGGCCCGGCTGCTCGGTGGCCACGATCGGGGCGCAGATCGCGCCGTCGTAGTGGGCGCCGTCGCCATCCAGCAAGCCCATGGCGGCAGCGGCGGTGGAAGAACCGGGAATGTATTCCGCATTGGGAATATTGGCGTCCACCCAGAGCCTGCACTGGGCCCAGGCGTGGCCGTGGGTGGAGACGCGCCGGATGTCCCCGAGCGCCACGCCGGGCCTGGCCACCAGGACGAAACTGATGGGCACCAGAGCCTCCCGGAGGATCCGGAGTTCCTGGCCGGTGGCGATGGCGTCGAGGGTGGCGGTGACCCCGCCCTCGACCGAGTTTTCGATCGGTACCATGGCCGCATCGGCGGAGCCGTCCCGCACCTTGTCCAGCGCCGTGTTCACATTCGAGGACGGAATGCGGATGGCCTCCGCCGCGTCCGGGACCTGCATCAGGGCCGCTTCGGTGAAGGTGCCCTCGGGTCCGAGGAATGTGTAGGTGAGCGTCGGTGCGGGCATCAGTTCTTCCTTCTTCAGTTACAGGACAACCGGTTTGAGGCCGTTGTCGGACACCAGCGGCATGCCGGTCTCAACCCACTGGTCCATGCCGCCGGCCACATTCACGGCGGAATATCCCATTCCGACCAGCCACTGGGTGGCCCGGAAGGAGCGGCCGCCGGTGCGGCAGATGACGTAGACGTCCTCGTCCGGGTCCAGCTCCTCGATCCGGGCCGGCAACTGGTCCATGGGAATGTGCAGGGCACCCTCGGCGTGGCCCGCAGCCCACTCATAGTCCTCGCGGACGTCCACGATCTTGGCACCATCGGGGATGCCAGACACGCTTACGCTCTGGAAGTCGCTCATGTTGACCCTTTCCGCAGAATTCAAGCTCCGATCCCAGCGTATCCCCCGCCGCTGGCACCGCACCCCCGCTGGCGGCACGTTACGCTTCTGGGGACCGCAAAGGAGACCTCATGGCTGCCGAACACCCCGCGGAGCGGCCGGTCCGCGGCCCCCGCCACGGGACATGCCCTCCCCTGGCCGCGCGCGCTGGGCATGATGCCAACGTGTCCTTCCGCCGGACCCAGGAATGGGCATGTCCCCCGGGTAGCCGGCCCGCGCGGCCCCACGTACGGCCGGAGTCCCGCCTCCTTGGCTGAAATCCACGAACTCTCCGCCGTCGAGCTCCGCGATGCGCTCCGTTCCGGCGAGCTGTCCGCCAGGGCCGCCGCCGATCATTTCCTCGACCGGATCGAAGCCGAGAATCCGCACCTCGGTGCCTTCATCACGGTCACTGCGGAACAGGCGCGGAAAGACGCCACGGCAGCTGACCGGCGCTACGCCCTCCGGAGGCGGAACGGCGGCGCCTTGCCCCTGCTGCATGGAATGCCGGTCGCCTTCAAGGACCTGACGGATGTGGCAGGGGTCGTCACCACGCATGGAAGCGCGGCCCTGGAACGCAAGCCGGCCTTGGCCGATGGCGCAGTTCCCGCCGCGCTCAAGGCCGCCGGGGTCCTCTCGCTGGGCAAGACACAGGTCCCGGAGTTCGGCCTGACCGCCTACAGCGAGAACCGGATCGCCCCGCCGTCGCGCAATCCGTATGCACTCAGCCGCAGTTCGGGCGGCTCCTCGGGCGGCAGTGCTGCCGCGGTGGCCGCGGGGCTGTTGCCGTTCGCCCCAGGGTCCGACGGCGGGGGCTCCGTGCGGATCCCGGCCGCGGCATGCGGACTGGTCGGGTTGAAGCCCGGACGTGGGCTTCTGCCGGCCGGGGAAAGCTCAGGCGATCCCGCGCAGCTCGTGGTTGCCGGACCGCTCGCCCGCTCCGCCGCCGACGCCGCGCTGCTGCTGGATGCTCTGGTGCCGGGCCCGGACAATCAGGGTGCGGGCGAACAGGGTGCGGGCGGTCCGGGCATGGGCAGCCGGACGCACGCCGGCTACCTCGAACTGACCGCCAGCGAGCCCCGACCGCTGAGGATCGGCATAAGTCTCGACAGCCCGTGGCAAGCGAAGTTTCCCTTCATCCCGGACAGTGAGGCGCTCGACGCACTCGCGGACGGCATCTCGCGGCTGGAGGCGGCGGGGCACGAGACGATGGAAGCCGCGATTCGCTACGACAACCGCTACCCGGATGCTTTCACCACATCCTGGACGGCCGGCATTGGCAGCGCGCGCATCTCGCCGCAGCGCGAGGCGCTCCTGACACCGCTCACCAGGACTTTCCGCCGGCGGGCACAACAGCGCAGTGCAGCCAAACTCAACGAATCCCTCGGGTTCCTCAGGCAGTTCCAGCAGGACACGATTGTCCAGTACGCCCAATGGGACCTCATAGTGACGCCGGCCCTGGCGCAGACACCCCGTCCGGTGGGCTGGTTCACGGGCGCGACCCACGGCGGAGGCTACTGGCCGGCCGCGGAATGGGCGGGCGACGCCGACGGCGACTACCGCAAACAGTGCGAGTACGCTCCCTGGTCATCCATGGTCAACGTTTGCGGGCTGCCGGCCATCAGCATCCCGGTGCACTGGACCGGCGGCGCCCCTGGTTCCGGCCTGCCGATGGGCATCCAGGTGATCGGGCCGATGGGCTCCGAGGGGCTCCTGCTGCAGGTGGCCGCCCAATTGGGCTTCTAGCCGTGGACCCGGCACTCACCCGTGGGCATGCCCACTCCTGACGCCGCGCAGGGGACATGTCCGGAACTCACATCGGGCACCGGACATGTCCGTCCTCCACCAGTCGGGACATGCCCATTCCACACGCCGCGCACCGGACCCGCCCGCCCCTGACGCCGCGCTATGGACATGTCCAGTGCTCATCACGGACATGTCCGCCCGTAGCCGAGGCGGGTGGACATAATGCCATCTTGTCCACGCCCGGGCACCAAAAATGAGCATGTCCCCAGCTGGCGTCCAGGAACTCAGCCAACACACACCCCCCGGGCACCAAGAATGGGCATGTCCCCCGGTGCGGCCCAGGAACTCAGCCAACACACGCACCCCCGGGCACCCCAAGCCCGCGGCCGCCGTCGGACCTCCCCCTCCCCCAAATGGACGCTGGCGGCGGCAGGCGGCTATCGTTCACTCAAACCCGACCAGGCCGCGAAAGAGGATCGATGAAGATCACCGGTGCAGTACTTGAGGAAATCGGCCGCCCCCGCCCTTTCGCGGAGTCCAGGCCGATCAGCATCTCCGAGCTGGAACTGGCGGCTCCCGGGCCCACCGAGATCCTTGTCCGGATGGAGGCCGCCGGGATTTGCCATTCGGACCTGAGCGTCGTCGACGGCAACCGGGTCCGGCCCGTTCCCATGCTGCTGGGCCACGAAGCCGCGGGCCGCATCGTGACGGTCGGTTCAGGCGTCACGGACCTGCAGCCCGGTCAGCGCGTGGTCATGTCCTTCCTGCCCCGATGCGAGAACTGCGCGAACTGCGCCGAGGACGGCCGGCTGCCCTGCACGGCAGGGTCCAAGAGCAACAACGACGGGACCCTGCTGCACGGATCCCGGCTCCTGAGCCGCGACGGCGAGCCCGTCCACCACCACCTGGGCGTCTCAGGCTTCGCCACCCACGCCGTCGTGGACCGCGCTTCCGCCGTGCCGGTGGACGACGACATCCCCGCGGACATTGCGGCGGTGCTGGGCTGCGCCGTGCTGACCGGCGGCGGCGCGGTGCTCAACGCGGCCCGGCCCCGCCCGCAGGACAGCATCATGATCGTCGGCCTCGGAGGGGTGGGCATGGCGGCGCTCATCACCGCCGTCTCGCAAGGAATCTCGCGGATTGTCGCTGTGGACACGCTGGAGCAGAAACTCGATCACGCCCGCCGCCTCGGCGCCCACGAGACATACACCCCGCAGCAGGTCCTCGACGCCGGGGTCAAAGCCAGGTTCGTGATCGAGTGCGCGGGAAATCCCCGCGCGTTCGAGACCGCGTTCGCCGCCACCTCCCCCGGCGGCACCACCGTCACGGCGGGACTGCCCTCCCCCGAGGCCCGCGCCCAGCTGGCGCCGCTGACCGTCACCGCCGAAGCCCGGACGATCGTGGGCAGCTACCTGGGCTCCGCCGTCCCGTCGCGGGACATCCCGAGATACGCCCAGTTGTGGCGGGACGGGAAACTGCCCGTCGAGGAGCTGATCTCGGACCGCATCGCCCTGGCCGATATCAACCGGGCCATGGACCAGCTGGCGGACGGCCTCGCCATCCGGCAGATCATTATGTTCGACGCCGGCGAGCCCGCCCAGGAGCCCGCCGGCGAGCCCGTCTAGGACGCAGCCGCCCAGCCCGGAACGCCCCGCGAAACCGGCGGAAAGAGAGGCAAAACACGGCCGCGGTTGCTTGCCTCGAGCCTGCTCGAATGTGACAATCGCGCGTCACAATGTCACCATTAAGTAAATGAGCACAACTCATTTATCCAATCCCCCCGCTATAACGCCGGGCGATCCCTCGTTACGTCCCCCCACCAAGACACCGGGCGACACCTCGTTTTTTGGCCACCCAAAGATGCTGGCCAGCCTTTTCTCCGTAGAGATGTGGGAGCGCTTCTCCTTCTACGGAATGCAGGGGATCCTCCTTTACTACATGTACTTCACGGCCGCCCAGGGTGGCCTTGAGATTCCACAAGCTTTGGCGGCCGGCCTCGTCGGCGCCTACGGCGGCGGCGTCTACCTCTCCACAATCCTCGGCGCCTGGCTCGCGGACCGGCTCTTCGGGTCCGAGCGGGTGCTGTTCGGCGCGGCCGTCCTGATCATGGCCGGCCACATCGGGCTGGCACTCGTGCCCGGCACACCCGGCCTGATCGCCGGGCTGGTGCTGGTGGGCGTCGGTTCCGGCGGCCTGAAGGCCAATGCCACCGCCCTCGTCGGCAGCCTGTATGGGGAGAAGGACGAACGCCGCGACGCCGGGTTCTCCATCTTCTACATGGGCATCAACGCCGGTGCGCTGATCGGCCCGCTGGTCACCGGCTGGCTGCAGGAAAGCCAGGGCTTCCACTGGGGCTTCGGCGCCGCCGCCGTCGGCATGGCCATTGGCCTTGTCATCTACTCGCTGGGCCGCAAGAAGCTGCCCGAAGAAGCACACCGGGTACCGAACCCGCTCCCGGCCGCCCAGCGCACCCGCTACGGCCTCGTCTTCGCCGGCATCGCCGTGATCATCGCCGTGCTGCTCGTGACCGGCACGGTGAACGCCGAAAACCTGGCCATGTCCATGGCCTACGCCGCAATCGGCGCGTCGGTGCTGTACTTCGCGCTGATCTTCAGCAGCAAGAAGGTCACCCCCACCGAGCGCGGACGGGTCGCAGCGTTTATCCCGCTGTACATCGCCTCTGCCGCGTTCTGGGCCCTGTTCCAGCAGCAGTTCACCTTCATCGCCGTGTACTCGGAGGAGAAGCTGGACCGGAACCTGTTCGGCTGGGAAATGCCTGCCGCCTGGGTCCAGTCCATCAACCCGGTGTTCATCATCATCTTCGCCGGCATCATGGCCGCCCTCTGGACCCGGCTCGGCCGCAAGCAGCCCGGTTCGGCCCTGAAGTTCTCGATCGGCCTGTTCGTGATGGGCCTTGCTTTCCTGGCGTTCATCCCGCTGGCCGGCGGTGGCAAGACCCCTCTGCTGGCTCTGGTTGGAATCCTGCTTCTGTTCACGCTTGCAGAGCTGTTCCTTTCCCCCATCGGCCTGTCTGTGACCACCAAGCTGGCGCCCAAGGCCTTCCACACCCAGATGGTGGCACTGTTCTTCCTCTCGGTGTCCCTGGGCACCACCCTGGCCGGCATCCTGTCCGGCCTGTACAACCCGCAGGACGAGCTGCCCTACTTCATCGGCATCGGCGGAACCGCAATGCTGCTGGCTGTGGGCCTGGCGGTCGCCTCGCCGGCGATCAAGAAGCTCATGGGCGGCGTACGCTGACCCGATGAGCACCGCCCATCGCGTTCCGGTTGCTTCGCGCGTCTACACCCCCGCCCCCGGCGAGGCGTCCGACGTCGAAGTCATGCCGGCAGGCGATGTCACCGACGGCGTGGTGCGGGTTGGCGGAACTATCCGCCGCCCGCACCAGCCGCAATCCCTCGCCGTCGCCGAGTACCTAGACTGGCTGGACGACGCCGGCTTTGAAGGCTCCCCCCGCTTCCTCGGCCGCGACCCGCAGGGCCGGGACGCCCTGATACTGCGCCGGGTCGCCGCCGGAATCCTGGGTGCAGTCCGAAGACCTGCTGGCCTCCGTGGCCCGCATGGTGCGGCGTCTGCACACCGCGTCCGCCGGCTTCGTGCCGCGGGCCCACGCGTTTCCGCCCCGGCCGGTCCGGCCAAACCCCACCGACGCCGCCGGACTCATCTGCCACCTGGACGTGACACCCCAGAATGTGGTGGTCCGGGGCGGCCTGGCCGCGGGACTGGTGGATTTCGACCTCGCCGGACCCGCCACGGCACTTCACGATTCGCTCAACACCGCCATGCACTGGGTGCCGCTCCGCGACCCGTCAGATAGGTGGCCGGGCTGGGAAGACCAGAATCCGTTCCGCCGGCTGCGCATCTTCGCCGATGCCTACGGCTGGAGCGAGGATGAACGACGCCGGGTGCCCGGCGCCGGGATCGACGCCGCGACGCTCAGCTACGAGCGGATGCGGCACAGCGCCGCCGCCCTGGGCGGCGGCTGGGCGCGGATGTGGCAGGACGGCGTGGGCGGCCAGATCAACCGCCGGCGCGCTTGGCTTGAGGCCAACGCGAAGCCCCTGGTGGCTGCGCTGACAACCTGACCAGGCGCGGCTCCGGCGCCACAGGGCAGACCTAGGCTCCGTACCCGCTGTTGCGCGCGGTGCCGATGACCAGTCCGAAAATGACCAGGACCAGGATGGTCACGGCGATGCCCACGTAACCCATCACCAGACCGGCGATCGCCATGCCCCGGCCGGCCGGTTCGCGCCGCAGGGCCAGGTGCCCCAGTATCACGGCGGCCAGCTGCGGGAGCAGGAAGAATCCGAATCCCACCAGTGCCGCGATGCCGCAGCACATGCTGGCGATGCTCAGACTCTTGGGCGACGGGGGCGCGCCGTAGTACGCGGGCTGGCCGTAGGCGTTGGGGCTGCCCGGCTGGGCATACGGCGACGGCTGGCCATACGGGGCGGCCGGCTGGCCGTAGATCGGGGGGTACGGGCTTGAGTACTGGCCGCGGTCAGGTGCCGCCTGGCCGGTGTAGGGCTGCTGTCCGACGTGGGGCTGCTCGCCCGTGTCGGGCTTCTGGCCTGTGTGAGGCTGCTGGCCCGGGTAGGGCTGCTGGCCTGTGTGGGGCTGCTGGCCCGGGTAGGGTTGCTGCGGGGATTCGGGTTGCGCGAACTGCTGCGTCGCCGACGGTCCCTGGTCCTGGCCGGCGGGTGGTGCCTGCCCCGGCGGAACGTCGGGTTGCTGGTCCGGGAGGCGCAGGGTCGGCTGGTAGCCCTCCGGGGTCTCGTCTTTGCCTTGTTTTGGCTGTTCAGTCATGGCTTGTCCCCTCAAGAAGTCTCTGGATCCAGAGTACCGCCGCACGGTTGGCTTGGGACCGGGCCTATTGGCGGGTTTTCTTTCGTCACAGGAGCGGGTTTGGCGCGAAACCGTGTTGCACCCCGCCCTCGTCTGGCATGCTGGTGCCATGGCTAGCCGCGCGGGCACAGTTGCCCAACCCCAAGACCTTGTTGACCTCACTGCGCTTTTGGATGCGTACTACGACATTTCGCCGGACCTCTCGGACCCGGGCCAGCGGGTGGCCTTCGGCACCTCCGGGCATCGGGGATCGAGCCTGAAGGCGTCCTTCAACGAACCCCACATCCTCGCCATCACGCAGGCGATCGTGGAATACCGGGCAGGCCAGGGCATCACCGGCCCCCTCTACATGGCCAAGGACACCCATGGCCTGAGCGAGCCCGCACAAAACTCCGCCCTTGAGGTGCTGGCCGCCAACGGCGTGCACGTCCTCATCGACGCCCGCCACGGCTACACGCCCACCCCTGCCCTGAGCCACGCCATCCTGACGCACAACCGCAATGCCGCCCCTGGCGCGCCGCAGGCCGACGGCATCGTGGTGACCCCCAGCCACAACCCCCCGGGCGACGGCGGATTCAAGTACAACCCTCCGCACGGCGGCCCCGCGGACACCGACGCCACCGGCTGGATCGCCAACCGCGCCAACGAGCTGCTGGAAAACGGCCTGCGCGGCGTCAAGCGGATTCCGGTGGCCGAGGCCCTGGCCGCCGGGACCACCGGCAAGTTCGACTTCCTGAGCAGCTACGTCGACGACCTCCCCTCCGTACTGGATCTCAACGCGATCCGCGAGGCGGGCGTCCGGATCGGCGCCGACCCGATGGGCGGAGCGTCGGTGGACTACTGGGGCGAGATCGGTGAGCGCCACCACCTGAACCTCACCGTGGTCAACCCCACCGTTGACCCCCAGTGGGCTTTCATGACGCTGGACTGGGACGAGAAGATCCGGATGGATTGCTCCTCGCCGTCGGCGATGGCGTCCCTGATCAACCGCATGTCCGACGGCGCCAAGTTCGACGTCGCCACAGGCAACGACGCCGATGCCGACCGCCACGGGATCGTCACCCCGGACGGCGGGCTGATGAACCCGAACCACTACCTCGCCGTCGCCATCGATTATCTGTACCGGCACCGGACCGGCTGGAACCCGCAGTCCGTGATCGGCAAGACCCTGGTTTCCTCATCCATCATCGACCGCGTGGCCGAGAGCCTGGGCCGCAAACTTGTCGAAGTGCCCGTGGGCTTCAAGTGGTTCGTCCCCGGGCTGCTGTCCGGAGAGGGCGCCTTCGGCGGCGAGGAATCCGCCGGTGCCTCCTTTAACAAGATGGACGGGAGCGTCTGGACCACCGACAAGGATGGCATCCTGCTGGCTCTGCTGGCCTCGGAGATCACGGCGGTGACGGGCAAATCACCGTCGCAGCTGTACAAGGGCCTCACCGACCAGTTCGGCGACCCCGTCTACGCCCGGATCGACGCGGCCGCCACCCGGGAGCAGAAGGCAGCGCTGGGCAAGCTCTCGCCGTCGGACGTCACCGCGACCGAACTGGCCGGCGAAACGATCACGGCCAAACTGACCGAAGCACCGGGCAACGGCGCCGCGATTGGCGGCCTCAAGGTCGTTACCGAAAACGCCTGGTTCGCGGCCCGGCCCTCCGGCACGGAAGACGTCTACAAGATCTACGCCGAGTCCTTCAAGGGTGCCGAGCACCTCAAGCAGGTCCAGGCCGAGGCGAAGGCGCTGGTGGACGGGGTTATCTCGTAGTTCAGCCGCCGGTGGCCAACTCGGCGCGGTCCCTGCCAAGCGTCTTTGCCTGGTAGAGGGCCGCGTCGGCCGAGATCACTGCGGCGTCGAGGCCGCCCGGTCCGGCGCCGGTGGACGCGATGCCGTAGCTCACGGTGGGCAGCCGGGGAATGACTGCGGAGCCGGATTGATGGAGCCGGACGCTGATGTCGGCAGCGATTTCCCGTGCCCGGTCCGGCGTGACGCCAGGCAGCAGGAGGATGAATTCTTCGCCGCCGTAACGGCCCACGAGGTCGGTGGAGCGGACGGTGCCGGAGCAGGCCCTGGCAAAGGCCTGCAGAGCGGAGTCCCCGGCCGAGTGGCCGAACTGATCGTTGATGGCCTTGAAGTGGTCCAGGTCCGCGAGGATGATCGATGCCGTGGTGCCGGTCCGGCGCAAACGGCGCAGTTCGTTTTCGGCGAGGTCCAGGAACGCAGAACGGTTGAGCAGGCCCGTGAGGCCGTCCACGGTGGCCCGTGCCCGGAGATCCTGGGTCTGCTGTTCGTAGCTCAGCTCGGCCATGGTGAAGGAAGCAACCACGAGCGTGATCGTCGAGAAGACGGTCATGGGGACGGAGCCGAACACCGACGTGAAGACGGCACCGTCCGGTCCGTTCGCCAGGAAAGCGACCAGGCGGCCCAGGTAGAACACGGCCAGGATGCCGGCGCCCACGGCGAGAGGACGGTGGACGCGCGAGTAGTCGCGCTCGAGCAGGAACAGCTCCCGGGATGCCAGGCCGATCAGCACGGCCATGAATCCCAGGTACACCGGGCCTCCCGCCCAGACGTTGGTGGCCGGGTGGTCGAGGAAGGAAGCGACGGCGGTGGCGGCAGGACCGGCCGCGAGCTGCCAAGGCCGGAGGGAGGGGGCGCGGAGGGATCGTCCGCCGGCCCAGATGCTGGCGGCACCGGCGACCAGCAGGACGTTGCCGGCAGGGATGGCCCACCCCTGCTGCGCCGTACCGTCCAGCAGGTACGCGGCGTTGCCGACGAGGAACAGCAGGAGCGCCATGCACCACCAGCCGCTGTAGTGCGACCGTGTGCGCCGGAACGTAATGAAGTAGAAAAGCATGAGCAGTGTGAGGTCGACAAGCGCCAAGGCAACCCGCAGTGTCGCGGCGTCAAGCATCATTTAGTGGTCCCCCCGGTCCGCTGTGATTTGCCCGAAATACTCACTTCGTCTTCGAATAACCCTCGAATAGCTGCCGAAGTTGACCCCAGTATGGCACCCGGTCCGCAGGAATCCAGCGCCGGCGTCGCGGATATGACGCCGGGCCCTCCCAAGACGCCGTTCTGGCGCCTCGCCTACGCCTGGCCGGCGGTCCACAACTTCAGGATCCGGCGCGTGGCGTGCCCGCCGTCGGGCGCCATGTCCACGAGCGCTAATCGGTCAAGCGCGAAGGTGTCGCCCTGCCGGAGCCGTTTGTCGCCGTGGTGCGAGACGTGCGGCCGGTACCCCCCCAGGGTGTAGGCAGGCGTGGAGATCCGGCCTGGCAGCTGATCCACGATCCGGACCAGCTCGTTGTGGAGGACCTGCAGCTCGTCGCTGGGTTCAATCAGGTTGACCGGGATTGACCCTGCGCGCCCGAACCCGGCTTCGCCGCCCACGCTGAGCCGGCAACCCAGGGCAGCGGCCATCGGGTCCGCCATGAGGGCGGCGATGTGGTCGGCGAGCCGATCGCCCGCGGCCGGCGGCGTGCCCGACGCGGGTTCGGCGCGGGTTTCCTGGCCGGGTTCGACGACGTCGGACTTCACGACGCCGGCCGTGACCACGTCGAACTTGACCAGGGTGAGATGCAGCGGCCAGTCATCCCGGGGAAACTCGAGCCCTTCGGCTACCGGTTCCACGAAGGCCACCGCGATCAGGTTCCGCATGGGAAAAGTGTGCCACGCCGCGGCGCCTCCGGGGCCGGGCGGGCGACGCAAACTCACAGTGCCGGCGGCGACGGCGCGGACTAAAATGGGAAGTGGCCTTGGATGTGGGCCTTGCGCTGAACCGCAGAATCGCATCCCGCGTGCCTCCGGCCTGTCCCCCATGGTGCCGGAGGCACCTCCGCGGGAGGACAGCGCCGCAGGCACCTCCGCGAAAGGACAGTGCCGGAGGCACCTCCGCGGGAGGACAGCGCCGCAGGCACCTCCGCGAAAGGACAGTGCCGGAGAACGGCGCCGCAGGCTGTTAGACGGTGCGGACGACGTCCTCGTAGGCGAATTTCGGCTTGGCTTCGCCCCAGGCGTCTGCCCCGGGCTGGCCGATGTTGACCACCAGGAAGCTCTTCTGGCTCCCGTCGGGGAAGAACGCAGCGTCGATCTTGGCGAAGTCGGCACCGGTCATGGGACCTGCCGCGAGGCCCAGGGTGCGGACCGCGAGGATGAAGTAGCCGGCCTGCAGGTGGGCGTTGTTGTTGCCCGTGGCCGCGGCGAGATCCGGCGCGGCGTCATACATGGCCTTGGGGGCGTTGTAGCCGGGAAGGAACGCGTCCCACTGCTCCTGCCACGCGGTGTCGTAGCTCAGGACCGCGACGAGCGGCGCTGATGCCGTCTTGGCGCGGTTTCCGGCGGCCAGCGCATCAACAAGCGTGGCGCGGGCTTCGTCGGAGCGCACGTACGTAACGCGCAGCGGCTGGGAGTTGAACGCCGTGGGGCCGAACTTCGTCAGTTCGTAAATCGCGCGGGCCTGCTCGTCGGTAACGTCGCCGGTGAAGGCGTTCGCCGTGCGGGCTTCGGCAAATATGGCGTCGACGGCGGCTGCCTCGATTACTGCTTCATCGTGGGCGAGTGTCATGGGCATCCCTTTCGCTGGGCCGGCGCACTCTTGGGCGGCCGGCGTCTCCTGCTGTCAATAGTTGCAACTTCAACGGACGGCGCCTGCTTCCCGCTGCGCCCTGTGACCTCGGGCACACCGGCCCGGCCCGCAGCACGCCGGCCCGACGGGACGGCCGGTAAATGCTGCGCGGTAAAGTTGCTCGGGAAGATTCCTTCCCGCCCGCCCCACATTCTCTGAAAGGCTCCCGGCATGAGCATGCTCGGCACCAAATGGAAGCTCCACGGCAACGGCAAGTCCGTCCGCCCCGGTGAGGTCGTCAGGCCGGATGAGCGGCTCACCTGGCCCCTGACGGTAGGGATCGGGATGCAGCATGTTGTGGCCATGTTCGGTGCCACCTTCCTGGTCCCGATCATCACGGGCATGCCGCCAGCCACCACCCTGTTCTTCTCCGGCATTGGCACGCTCCTGTTCCTGGTCATCACCCAGGGACGGGTGCCCAGCTACCTCGGTTCCAGCTTCGCGTTCATCGCGCCGATCATGGCTTCCCAGCAGCAGTTCGGCGTCCCCGGGGCACTCGGCGGCGTGGTCCTGGCGGGCGCGACCCTCGCCGTCGTCGGCGCCGTAGTGCAGAAGTTCGGCGCCGGCTGGATCAACCGGGTCATGCCGCCGATCGTGACCGGCGCGATCGTGGCGCTGATCGGTCTGAACCTGGCACCCGCGGCGAAGGCCAACTTCGACCAGGCCCCCGTCACCGCCTTCATCACCCTGGCCGTCATCATCGTGGTCAGCGTGCTGTTCCGCGGCATGCTGGGCCGGCTGAGCATCCTGGTGGGTGTCCTGGTGGGCTACCTTGTTGCGATGATCCGGGGCGAGGTGGACTTCTCCAAGGTGGACAGTGCTGGGTGGGTGGGCCTGCCGCATTTCCAGACCCCCGAATTCCACCTGGGCGTCGTGGGCCTGTTCGTGCCGGTCGTACTGGTGCTGGTGGCAGAGAACATCGGCCACGTGAAATCCGTGTCCGCCATGACGGGGCAGAACCTCGACGGCGTCTCCGGCCGCGCGCTGCTGGCCGACGGCGCCGCCACCGTACTTGCCGGTCTTGGCGGCGGGTCCGGGACGACCACGTACGCCGAGAACATCGGCGTCATGGCCGCCACGAAGGTGTATTCGACGGCGGCGTACTGGGTGGCCGGCGCCTTCGCTGTGATCCTGAGCTTCTCGCCGAAGTTTGGTGAGCTTATCGCCACCGTCCCCGCCGGCGTCCTGGGCGGCGCGGCCACGATGCTGTACGGCATGATCGGCGTGCTGGGCGTGAAAATCTGGGTCCAGAACAAGGTGAACTTCTCCAACTCGATCAACCTGACCACGGCCGCCGTCGCCCTGATTGTCGGGATTGCCGACTACACCTGGACCATCGGCGACTTGAAGTTCACCGGGATTGCGCTCGGCTCGGCCGCGGCCCTGGTGATCTACCACGGCATGAAGGCGATCGCGAAGGTGCGCGGCACGGTGGCCGAACCGGAAACCGAAGATTCCGCGCCGGCCGCAGCTTCGACGGCCGCGGTCAAGGCAGCGGTCAAGCGCTCCCCCAAGAAGCGCCGCTAAAGAACGCCGCCCGGAAGCGCGCGGCGGGCGGGCAATCCCGCCGACGAGAAAGGCCGGACTCCGCCCAAGGGCAGGAGTCCGGCCTTTACGCTGTCACGGCCGGCAGCGCCGGTGGCGGCGGGGCGCGGCGGGCCTGGGACTAGCCGGCGTCGAAGGCGTCCTTGTCATCGTCGCGGTCCTTCGGCGACTTGTTCTCCGGCAGGTCCGTCCCGGAGCCGTCCGGCAGCCCCGCCGCGTCCTGTCCGGACTCAGAGGAGAAGGGCCGCCCGGCGTCGGGCTCTTCCGTGTTGGCACCGTCCATCTCCGCTTCCGACGACGGCACTGCCGCCTCGGAATTCTCCGAGGCGTCCGGGTCGAAGCCGGGGGTTGCGCTGGCGTTTTCTGAACTCATTTGTTCCTCCGCTCCTCCGAAGCGTCCTGCTCCGGGTTCTCCTGCACTGTCTTGGTCTTCTGCACCGAACTGGCTCAGGTCCGGCGCGCCGGCCGGATACGTCTCGCCGTCGGGGCTGTCCTGGTTCAGCCCGGCGGCGTCGAAGGCCTCCTCCTCGCGGGGCTGGGCAAATTTCTTCCCATCGCCGCCCATCTCCTGCTCGGCGGTCGGCGTGCCGTAGCCGCCCGCTTCCTCGGTGACGGACTTGGGATCCTGCTGGTTTTCAGTCATGTCATTCCTCCTGGTACGGGAAACTGGTGCTGGAAATGGGACTAGCTGGCAGTGGACGGGTCCGGAGCGGGTTCAGAGCGGGTTCAGAGACCCTTGCCTCCGGTGACCGGAAGCACGGCTCCGGAAATATAGGATCCGTGGTCGGAGGCGAGAAGGACATAGGCGGCCGCGAGCTCCGCCGGCTGCCCCGCCCGCTGCAGGGGCGTGTCCTGGCCGAAGGACGGGAGCTTGTCGGGCCATTCGGTGGCCGGAATCAGCGGTGTCCAGATGGGACCCGGGGCCACGGCGTTGACCCTGATCCCCTTGGGTCCGAGCTCCTGGGCCAGGGCTTTGGTGAAAGCCACCTGGGCCGCCTTGGTCATGGCGTAGTCAATGAGTTCCGGGGACGGGTTGAAGGCCTGGATTGACGCAGTGGTGATGATCGACGCTCCCGCTTCCAGATGCGGGACCGCGGCACGGGCCGTCCAGAGCAGGGAGTACAGATTGGTTTTGAAAACTCGATCAAACTCTTCGGTGGGCAGTGATTCGAAGCTCTCGCGGTTCTTCTGGTAGGCCGCGTTGAGCACCAGGACGTCGAGGCGCCCGAATTCGGCCAGCGTCGCCTTCACGATGTCCGCCGCGAAGTCCTCGCTGCGGCCGTCGCCGGGGAGCAGCAGGGCCTTGCGGCCGGCCTGTCGGATCCACTCGGCGGTGTCCTGCGCGTCGTCTTCTTCCTCCGGCAGGTAGGAGATGGCGACGTCGGCCCCCTCACGGGCGAAGGCGATCGCCACCCCCCTGCCGATTCCGGAGTCGCCGCCGGTAATCAGGGCGGCCTTGCCGCTCAGGGCACCGCTGCCGCGGTAGCTTTCCTCGCCGTGGTCCGGCTTGGGCTCCATGGGCGCGGTGAGGCCGGGCTGCTTCTGGACCTGTTCCGGGAACGGGCCGGAATGGTAGCCGGCGCGCGGATCACGCGGCTGTTCGGGCTGCTTGGGCTGATCCTGCCGTTCGCTTGAGTCGCTCATAGTCCGCCTAACAACGTGTCGGTTTCCAGGATGTTCATCGGTCCCATGGGGCCTGGGCCCGCTGAATCCATCCCAGCGAAGTAATCAGTTTCTACCCTAACTACAATATCGTCAGCAAGCTTAGTACCAACTTGTTTTTGGCAACTCTCAAGCCTAGGTTGAGGGTGGGGCCGCATGTTGTGGCGGTCTTGGTTTCAAGATTTTGCGGAGGAGTACCGATGACCGGCCCAGTAGTGCCGAAGAACGACGGCAGGGACGAGTCCGTTGCGGAGCGGATGGACCGCAACTGGGTCGAACTGCTGCAGGAACTGCGCGTACTGCAGACCGGCGTCCAGATTCTCGCCGGCTTCCTCCTGACGCTGCCGTTCCAGTCGCGCTTCGAGACGCTCGATGACTACCAGACCCGCCTGTATCTCGCCAACGTCGTCCTGGCCGCCCTGACCACGGCCACGATCCTGCTGCCCGTGAGCGTGCAGCGCCGGCTGTTCCGGCAAGGGCTGAAGCAGGCCCTCGTGAGCAGCGCGGACATCATCGTCAGGTTTTCGTTGACCGGGGTGGGGCTGCTGAGCCTGGGCACCACCTCACTGATCTTCGATGTCACCGTAGGCCGGACGGCGGGCGTGATCGCCGGCGTCGGACTGCTCGCCGTGCTGGTGCTGCTGCTGGTACTTGTCCCTGCCTGGATCCGTCGACGGGCCCGCAAAGAGGAGTCGCTATGACAAACGTTTCACATGAGCGCCACACCGCAGGCACCGGAACCATGGGCAAGTGGGTCAAGGAACATGGATTGCTTCTGGCCAACATCGGGCTGTTCGTCGTGTTTTTCGGCGGCATGGTCCTGAGCGGGGCAAGCACCTACAGCGACGAGCAGCTTGCCCACGGCGAACCTGCCGTGACCGTCCTGCAGTACCTTGGCACCGGGAACTTCCTGGAGGCGACTTTCGAGAACTGGGAGTCGGAATTCCTGCAGATGGGCATGTACGTCATCCTCACCGTCTTCCTGTTCCAGAAAGGGTCCTCCGAGTCCAAGCCGGTGGGCCGGACCGCCCCGCAGGACGAGGATCCCCGGCAGGCAAAGCTCAAGGAGTCCACGCCGTGGCCGGTGCGGCGCGGCGGCTGGGTCCTCAAGCTCTATGAACACTCGCTTTCGATCATGTTCCTCCTGCTGTTCCTGGCGTCGATCGCCCTGCACGCGGTTGGCGGCGCGGAGGACTACAACAGTGACCAGCAGGCGCACGGCCAGCCCACCGTGACGGTGCTGGGCTATCTGGCGACGAGCCGATTCTGGTTCGAGTCCTTCCAGAACTGGCAAAGCGAGTTCCTCGCCGTGGCGGTCCTGGTGGGCGCCTCGGTATACCTGCGCGAGAAGGGCTCCCCCGAGTCCAAACCCGTGGCCGAACCGCACTACGAGACCGGCGCCTAGACGGCAGGCCGGCCGGCACGGGCGTCAGGAAGGCGCGTCAGGCGCCTTCGAGGACCTGGCTGGTGACCCAGGTAAGGTACTTTGCGGCGTTTGCTACTGCGTCCTGGGGGCTGCCGGCGACGTCCAGCAGCTGTGCCGCGGCCACCACGCCGTGGCGGGCAAGGTCCTCCGGGGTGACGAGGATCCGTCCGGCCACCACTACCACCGGAATGCCAAGGGCCTGCGCGGCATCGGCGAGGGCGATCGGCGCCTTGCCTGTCAGCGATTGGCTGTCCATGGAGCCTTCTCCGGTGATGACCAAATCAGCCACCGCGAGTTTCGCGTCCAGCCCGGTGAGGCCGGCCACCAGCTCGAAGCCGCCTTCCAGGGCGGCCGTGCTGAAGGCCAGGAACGACGCCGGGAACCCGCCGGCCGCCCCGGCGCCGGGCACGTTGACGTCCCGGCCGGTCCTCTGGCGCAGGACCGAGGCCCAGTTGCGCAGGCCGGCGTCGAGCAGTTCCACCGCATCGGCGTCGGCGCCTTTTTGCGGTCCGAACACGTGTGCCGCGCCGTCACTGCCGAACAGCGGGTTTTGGACGTCGACGGCGATCCTGAACTTCACCCCGGCCAGCCGCGGGTCCAGGCCGCTGATGTCCACGGACGCGACGTCGGCAAGCGACCCGCCGCCGAGGGGCACCACGTTGCCGGCGGCGTCCAACGGCTTGAGTCCGAGGGCGCGGAGGGCCCCGCTGCCGCCGTCGCTCATGGCCGAACCGCCTACGCCCAGCACGATTTCCGTGGCACCGGCGTCCAGTGCGGCGGCGATCAGCTGGCCGCAGCCGTAGCTGTGGGCGCGCAGGGCGTTGGCCGGTGTGGGCTCCATGTGCGCCAGCCCTGAGGCCTGCGCCGTTTCAATCACCGCGGTGGCGCCGCCGAAAGCGTCCGCCCGGATGGCCCACGCGGCACCGATCGGGGCCAGGATCGGGCCGACGACCGCGTTGAGCCGTTCCTCGTAGCCGGCCGCGACGGCCGCCTCGAGGGTTCCTTCGCCGCCGTCGGCCACCGGGAACTGGATGGCGTCGGCCTCGGGGTAGACGCGGAGGGCGCCTTCGGCAATGGCCGCGGCGGCTTCGACGGCGGTGAGGGAACCCTTGAACTTGTCCGGGGCGATGAGGATGCGCATGGCTCTATCCTGCCAGCCCGGCGGCCCCGGTGTTGCTCGATCGCCGGTGCAGCGGACAAATCCGCGCCACCGGGAGTAACCTTTCTGCCACACATATTCCAGCCCGGGCCCGCCCGGCTGAGGACGACGTTGGAAAGCAACGGATAGGGGGAACGGTGAGCCACTATGGACACGGCGTTCCGGGCGTGAGCGAGTTACTGCTCGTGCGGCACGGTGAAAGCCAGGGCAACGTTGCCGCCACGCTGGCTCAGCAGGCCGGCGCGCATGTCATTGACGTCCCGGCCCGGGACGCGGACGTCGGATTGTCGGACACGGGACGGGAGCAGGCGCTGGCCCTGGGCAGACTCCTCGCGGACTACCCGGACGGCCGGCGCACGCCAGTCTGGTCCTCGCCCTACCTGCGCGCACGCCAGACCGCGGAACTCGCCGTCCAGACCGGCGGCTGGCAAACATCTATCCTGATCGATGAGCGGTTGCGCGACCGTGAGCTCGGCATCCTGGACATGCTCACTTCGGCCGGGGTGGAAGCCCGCCTCCCGGAGGAGGCCGGCCGGCGGCGGTGGCTCGGCAAGTTCTACTACCGGCCCCCGGGCGGCGAGTCCTGGGCGGACGTCGTGCTGCGGCTTCGCTCGCTGCTCGCCGACCTCGACACCAGGCATCCGGGCGGGGGCGTCCTGCTGGTCTGCCACGATGCCGTGATCCTGCTCATCCGCTACATCCTGGAGGGGCTCTCGGAGGAGCAGCTGCTGGACATCGCGGCCGCGTCCACCATCCTCAACGCCTCCGTCAGCCGCTTCATCCGGCCCGGCGGCCGGGGGGAATGGCAGCTGGAGGGGTTCAATATGGCCGACCACCTCACGAGCGAAGGTGTCCCGGTAACCCAGCACTCGGGAGACGCCGATGTCCACCCCCGCTAACTCCCGGCAAGCGAAACGCCGCCCCCAGGCCGAGGCCGTCACCCCTGCTTTGCTGCGGGCCTGGCCGCTCCCCGACGGCGGCTCCGGAAAGGATGACCGCGGCTCCGTGCTGGTGATCGGCGGCGCGCGCAAGACGCCCGGAGCGGCGTTGCTCGCCGGCGTCGCCGCCCTCCGCGCGGGCGCTGGCCGGCTGACCCTGGCCGTGGCGGAGTCCGTGGCGGTGCCGCTCGCCATCGCCCTGCCCGAAGCCGGCGTCCTTGGCTTGCCGGAAACGACGGCCGGGACCGTGGTCGGTTCCGCCGCCGGGTCCCTGGCCGCCGAGCTGGAAACCGCCGACGCCGTCCTGGTGGGGCCGGGCCTGGACGACAAGGACCAGACCACGGCGCTGCTGCGCGAACTCCTTCAGGCCACCCCGGGCAGCCCGCCGTGCATTGTCCTGGATGCTTTTGCCCTGGCCAGCGTCCCGGAGCTCGAAGCCGAACTGGCGCCGTGGGCCGGCCGGCTGATCCTGACCCCGAACGTCACGGAGGCGGGCATCCTGCTCGGGCGGGAGGTCGAGGACCTGCACCGCCAGCTCCCTGAGGTTGCCGACAAATACGGGGCCGTGGTCACGTGTCAGGGGGCCATCGCAGAACCCCGCAGCACCGGCAGGGCTGCCACGTCCGGGGCCGGCCTCTGGGAGATCACCACAGGGCACAGCGGGCTGGGCACCTCGGGCAGCGGGGATGTCCTCTCCGGCGCCATCACCGGCCTCCGCGCCAGGGGAACGGGCAACGCGCAGGCCGCCTGCTGGGGAACGCATCTGCATGCTGCGGCCGGAGACCGCCTTGCCAGCCGGCTGGGCGGCCTGGGCTATCTCGCCCGGGAGCTCACCGACGAATTGCCGCCACTCATGATGGAACTCTCCGCCTGAGCGGAGCGACCCTTCAGGACCAGGTCCCGCGCTCCTGGAGGACCGATTTGAGCAGGTCCGCGCGGTCCGTGACAATCCCGTCGACGCCAAGGTCAAGCAGCCGGTGCATTTCCGCGGGCTCGTTGATTGTCCAGACGTGGACCTGCAGCCCGTGCCGGTGTGCCCGCCGGATGAAGCCCGGCGTCACCACCGGCACGGCGCCGTAGCGGACGGGGACCTGCAGGGCGTGGACTCCGCGCAGTGCCCGGCGCACCACGGCGGCCATCAGCGGCGTCGGCAGCACGGGGCCCAGCAGGACGAACACGGCGTTGGACACGATGCCGGCCGAGCTCGCGGCGGGACGGCTCAGCTGCTTCAGCACTGCCCGGCGCCGCCGGTCCGAGAAACTGGCCACCAGCACGCGGTCGTGCAGTCCGTGGCGTTCGATCGCCGAGGCCAGGGTGCCCACGGAGTTCCAGTCCTTGACGTCGATATTGAGCCGGACGTCCGGGAAGGCAGCGATCAACTCATCGAACCGCGGGATCGGTTCGGTCCCGCCGATCCTGGCCCGGGCCACGGTTGAGGCCGGGAGGTCAGCGATTTGGCCCCGACCCTCCGTGATCCGGTCCAGGGTCTTGTCGTGGAAAAGCACCAACACGCCGTCGGCCGTGGTGTGCACGTCCGTCTCCAGATGCCGGAACCCGAGGTCGACGGCGGCGCGGAACGCGGCCATCGAGTTCTCCAGCCCGTCCAGTGAGAAGCCCCGGTGGGCCAGCGCCAGCGGCGCCCGGGAACTGCCAGAGGCCGGGGTGGCGGCGCCCTCCGGGCCGCCGTCGCGATCCCCGCGAGGGGCAAAGTAGGGGTGCAGGTCAGTCACTCCTGAAGCGTACCTTGGTCTGCCGGGACCGGGGCTTGCGGGCCGGCACTGGCGGGCCGGGTCAGCGGGCCTCAGTGGGCCTCAGTGGGACGGGGTGTCAGGAGCCTGCTGGCGGATTTCGACGCCGTCGCTGCAGTGCAGCAGCGTGCGGCCGCGGCCGCCGTCGAGGTCGACCCAAACGACGCTGTGGTCCGCCGTCACGGCGTCCACAAGGCCGCCGGTCTCAAGGCCCGGGGCGAGCCGGACGCTGACGCGGTCGCCCTGGCGCAACTGCCTCCAGTGCCGGTCCGGTTCCACCGGGTGCAGGGGTTGTTCGTCCGTGTTGTTGATGCGGTGCCTGGCCATGATGTCCCCATTCTCGGTCAAACGTTTCGTCGCGAGCTTCCAGCCTAGGAGGCCAAGGTGAACGCCAGTTGACCGCGAGCTGGGAATCCGGTGTCCGCCGGGAACCGGGCGACCGGTGGGGGGACCTGGGCCGGGCGTGGGACCCGGGGCCGGGGCGGGCGTGGGGAGCGGGTGCGGGACCGGGGTTTTAGGGCAGCCGGACGCCGAGTTCGGCGAGCTTTGACTCGAGGATCTGGGCGACGCCGTCGTCGTCGAAGTGCGGGGCCTGCCGGCCGGCGGCCCGGATCGCTTCCGGGTGGCCGCTGGCCATCGCGTAGCCGTGCCCGGCCCAGCGAAGCATCTCGATGTCGTTGGGCATGTCCCCGAATGCCACCACGTCCGCGGCGCCGATGCCGAGGGACGACGCATATTCAGCCAGGGCCACGGCCTTGTTCACGCCTGGCAGGGACAGCTCGAGGAGGGCCATGTTCGGCGCCGAGTGCGTCGCGGCGGCCAGATGGGCGACGGCGGGCGTCACCTCGGCGAGGAACTCGTCGGCGGTGCCTTCGCGGACAATGGCCAGGAACTTCGCCACGGCGTCCGCCTCCGTGAGGGTGGTGTGAAGCGGGGCCGGGGTGAATTCCGCGAGCAGTTCGCTCGAGCCGTTTTCGATAAAGCCCGGTTCCAGATGGAAGCCGGTCAGGGTTTCGGCGGCAAACAGCGCGGACGGACGCAGCCGCTTGATGATGCGGCGGGCCTCGAACATGGCGTCGAGGTCCAGTGTCCGCGCCGAGAGCAGGCGGTCGGCCTCGAGGTCCCACACGACGGCGCCGTTGGAGCAGATGACCGTTCCGGTATGCCCCAACTGGTCCTGCAGGGGGTGGAGCCAGCGCGGCGGCCGTCCGGTGACGAACACCAGTTCCAGCCCGGCGTCGCGGCAGGCGTGGAACGCGCGGACGGTCCGGTCGCTGATTTTGCCGTCATGGCCGAGGATCGTTCCGTCAATGTCACTTGCTACCAGCCGCATAGTGCCAGTCTACGTGCGCCGGGGCGGCAGGCCCTCGCGGCCGCATTCGCCGAGTTCGCCGGACCGCGTCGGGTTCGCCGGACAATCACGGCGAACTGGGGAGGTTCCGGCGAACTCGGCGACAGGGGCGACAGCGGCGACAGGCTCGGCGGGCGGCGGCGGGCTCAGTGACGTTCGAAGATGCCGGTCAGCGTGCCCCGGCCCAGGGTGTGCTGCGACAGCTTCGCCTCCAGGCTGCCCGGAGCGGTGTGCTCGTTGAGTCCGGACGGTGCGATGTCGAGCGCGTGGACGGTGATGACGTACCGGTGCGGCCCGTGTCCGGGGGGCGGTGCGGCGCCCAGGTAGCCATGGAACCCGGCGTCGTTCTTCAACTGGATGGCGCCCGCGGGAAGGAGCCTGCCGCCCTCGGCGCCCGCTCCTGCCGGCAACGACGTGACGTCGGCGGGGACGTCCAGCACGGCCCAGTGCCAGAAGCCGCCGCGCCCCGGGGCGTCAGGGTCGAACATCGTCACCGCGTAGCCCTTGGTGCCGGCCGGGGCGCCGCTCCAGCTCAGCTGCGGGGATTCGTCCCGGCCGCCGGCGCGCATTTTGCCGCTGCGTTGGGCGGCCGGGAGCGTCTGGCCCTCCGCGTAGGATTCACTGCGGACGGGGAACACCGGAACATCGTGCCGTGTCATGGCTGCCTTTCACTCACTGCAGGGGCTGGGCCCCCATTTCCATCCGTGCCAGTTCCGCGCGCGTGGGCGGGTTCGCGCCGGCGCGGGACACGGTGACCGCCGCTGCCCGGGAGGCATGGGCGAGGACATCGCGGAGGCTTTCGGCGGAGAGTTCGCGCAGGCCCCTGCGGTTTTGTGCCCCGTCCAGGCCCAGATCCACCACGCCGGACAGGAGCGCGGCCATGAAGGAATCCCCGGCGCCGACTGTGTCCGCGACGTTGATCTCAGGGGCCGGGAACTGCGCCTCACCGGCGGCGTTGATGCCCCAGGGCCCCTTGCTGCCGCGGGTCACCACCACCATCGCCGGCCCTTCGGAACCGCCCAACGCCTGCCAGCGGCGGGCCGAGTCCAGCGGGTCCACGCCCGGGTAGAGCCATTCGAGGTCCTCGTCGGAGGCCTTCACAACGTCGGCGAGGCGCACAAACTTTTCGGCCTGCCCGCGGGCGTAGTCCACGTCCGGGATGATGCTGGGACGGCAATTGGGGTCGAAGCTGATGGTGGCGGACGGGTGGGCGCGCTCGACGGCGGCAAACACGTCGGCGGCGCCCGGCGCCAGCATGGTGGCGATCGAACCGGTGTGCAGCAGCGTGGTTCCCTGGAGCAGGAACGGCAGTCGCGCCGCGACGCCGGGAAGCTCCCAGGCGAGGTCGAACGTGTACGTGGCGGCGCCGGCGTCGTCGATCAGGGCGGCGGCCACACTGGTGGGCAGCTCGTCGGGTCCCAGCGGGAGCAGCACGGAGCTCGACTTCAGGTGCGCGGCCAGGGCCTCGCCATACGCATCGCGGCCGTAGCGGCCGATGAACTGGACCGGATGGTCCAGCCGCGCCAGCCCCACCGCCACGTTGAGGGGGCTGCCGCCGACATGGGCCTGGACGCCGGAGGACCGCTGGACAACATCAACCAGCCCCTCGCCAATAACTGTGAGCATGACCATACTCTGCCAGAGAATGCGCTCCGGTGCCGTGTGTTGCGCCCCCACCCGCTTCCGCCCTGCCGGCGTCACTGCCGGCGCTCAGGCCGCGGTGGTGTCCAGCGCGATCCCCGCGGAGGCGGCATGGGCAAACCTGGCGTCGATGTGGACCACGTCCCGGCCTGCCCGTTGCAGGAGGCTGGCGGCGACCCCGGCCCGGTACCCGGAGCCGCAGTGCACCCAAAGTTTCCCGGCGGGAATGTCTCCGAGGCGCAGCAACAGTTCGTGCAGCGGCACGTTGACCGCGCCCACCACGCGGGCGGCAGCGAATTCGTCGGCCCGGCGCACGTCCAGGACAGTGTCCTCAGGCGCCCGGCCGGCGAGCATGCCGTCCCAGCCCACGCGCGGGTAGGAGGCGAGGCCGGCCTGCGGGGCGAGGGCGTGCGGCTCGGAACCGAGCGCGGCGTCGGGGGATTCGATGCCGATCCGGGAGAGGTCGCGGATGGCGTTCTCAACGTCTTCCCGCGAGCCCACCAGGGTCAGCGGTTCGCGCCACGGCAGCACCCAGCCGAGATAGGTGGTGAAACTGGAGCCGGAGCCATACTCAAAACTGACGCTGCCCTTGAGGTGGCTGTTGGCGAACGCCACGCGCCGGCGCAGGTCCACCACCCACTCGCCGCCGTCCAGGCGCCGGGTGAGTTCGGCGGCATCGAGCGATGCCGGAACGGCCAGCTCGGCAGGGCCCGGGCCCCGGACATTGGCCGGGCTCATGTGCGCGTAGTAGGAGGGGTGGTCCGTGAGGTTGGCGATGAGCTGGCGGACGAAGTGGTCCTCATCAGGGTCCGTCAGGGCGTGGTTGGCGGCAAGCTGCTCGCCGATGGTGGAGGACCGGGCACCGCTGGCGGGTCCGGAGGAGCAGAACGAGCCGAATCCGTGGGTCGGGAACAGCTCCGCGTCAGGGCCGGCCTCGGCGGCGAGTCGACGGACCGAGGCGTACTGGTCGTGGGTCAAGCCAACCGTGTCCGCCTCGGCGACAAGGTCCGTGCGGCCCACCGAGCCATACAGGAGGCTGCCGCCCGAGAAGACGGCCTGCTTCCCGCCGTCGTCCACGATGAACGACAGGTGGGTATGCGTGTGCCCCGGCGTGGCGACCGCCTTGACCGTAAGCGAGCCCACGCGGACCGTTTGGCCGTCCGCGATGGGAGTGCGCTCGAACCCGACGGCGTCCGCGGCGTTGACGAGATAGCTGGCGCCGTGGGCGCGGGCCAGGATCAGCCCGCCGGTGATGTAGTCATTGTGCATGTGCGTTTCGGCCACATGCGTGATGGCTACCCCGGCGTCACGGGCGGCCGCCTCGATGCGGTCCGTGTCGCGCTGCGGGTCGATCGCCAGCGCCACCGAGCCGTCGTGGACCAGGTAGCTGCGGTCCCCGAGCTGCGGGGTCTCGATGACGATGACTTCCATGGTCCCTCCGCTGCGGTCAGCCCTTGAAGGTCAGCCCCGGTTGACGGGGTGTCCCTCGTCCTGCCACTTCATGATCCCGCCGGTTACGTTGACGGCGTCGTATCCCTGGTCCTCCAGGTAGGTGGCGGCCTGGGCACTGCGGCCCCCGGCGGCGCACATGACGTAGACGGTGCCGCTGGCCGGGACCTCGGCGAGGGACTGGACGAACCGTGAGAGCGGGATGCTCCGGGCGCCGGGAACGCGGACGGCGACGTATTCGTCTTCCTCGCGGACATCGACGATTTCGGTGGCATCGCCCAGGGCGGCCAGGTCCTTGACGGAAATGCTCTTCATGCCTGTTCCTTTCGCGGGCGCCAGACGGCCCGGCGCGCGTATTCCAGCTCAATCATGATACCCCTTGGGGTATCATTGACCCTCCGGACGGCCCCTCCCGCCACACCCCTAAATATAGCCCGTCGGCCTGGCCTGCCTAGCCTGCGGGGCGGTCCTGCTGGTAGACGTCCGGGATGCCGTCGTGGTCCGAGTCGACCTGTTCCGCCTCCTCCGCACGCCGGTACTGGTGGTTGCGTGTCCGGAGCACCGTGGTGGCAAGGAGCGCGGCGAGCAGTGAGGCCGCGAGGATCCCTACCTTCGCGTGGTCTTCATGCGCAGTGCCCTGGCCGAAGCTCAACTCGGCAAGCAGCAGCGAGACGGTGAAACCGATGCCGGCGAGGATGGCGAGGCCGAAGACGTCAATCCACTTGAAGGACCCGTCCAGGCGGGCCCGCGTGACTTTGGTGATGAGCCATGTGGTGCCGAGGATGCCCGCCGGCTTTCCGGCAACCAGCGCCACGATGATGCCCACCGCCACGGGGTCCGTCAGGGCGGCACCGAGGCCCAGCCAGCCGCCTATGGCCACCCCGGCGGAAAAGAACGCGAAGACCGGGACGGCGATCCCGGCCGAGATGGGACGGAACCGGTGTTCGAAAATCTCCGCCAGGCCCGGGCCGGCTTCAGGGCCGCCGCTGGCCTTCGAACGTTTGACGGGAATGGCAAATCCGAGCAGGACCCCGGCCACGGTGGCGTGGATGCCTGATGCGTGCACGAGGGCCCACGTCGCGAAGCCGAGCGGCAGCAGGATCACCCAGGCTGCGGCTGCGTGCGTGCCGAAGAACCGCCGGTATTTGTGCGCCAGGAACGTGTAGAGGCCCAGCGGGAGCAGGGCCAGCAGGAACGGCTCGGGGTGGAGATCGCTGGTGTAGAAGATCGCGATGATGGCGATGGCCAGGAGGTCGTCGACGACGGCGAGGGTCAGCAGGAAGATCCGCAGCGCACTGGGCAGGTGGGAACCGATGAGCGCCAGCACCGCGACGGCGAAGGCGATGTCGGTGGCGGTGGGAATGGCCCAGCCGTGCAGCGTTTCGGGACCGGAGAGGTTGATGGCCGCGTAGATGAGGGCCGGAACGGCCACACCGCCAACGGCGGCGGCCACCGGAACCACGGACTTGCTCGGCTCGCGCAGGTCGCCGGCGACAAACTCGCGCTTGAGTTCGAGCCCCACCAGGAAGAAGAAGATGGCCAGCAGTCCGTCGGCGGCCCAGGCGCCCAGGCTCAGGTCCAGATGCCAGGGCGCGTAGCCGATGGTGAAGTCGCGCAGTGCGAAGTAACTCTCCGAGGCCGGTGAGTTGGCCCAGATAAGGGCCACCATCGCCGCGGCGACCAGCAGGGCGCCGCCCACGGTTTCCTTGCGGAGGATCTC
The DNA here is from genome assembly GCF_056400005.1 of Arthrobacter sp. 01L42. Lineage (NCBI taxonomy): Bacteria > Bacillati > Actinomycetota > Actinomycetes > Micrococcales > Micrococcaceae > Arthrobacter > Arthrobacter sp. 01L42. Next base: position 192,307 of record NZ_JBFTSL010000007.1, read on the forward strand.
GCCGATCCGCAGGGCCTCGGCATAGCTGCCCCGGCCGAAAATGGTGAGGCGGGGCGGCGAAGGAGGAGGCGGTGTTGGTGAAGAGGGTGTCGGCGAAGGGGGCAGGGCGCTCATGGGGTCCTCAAAATGGGGTCGACGGAACTATGCCGACCAGACTTCCCGGCGCACCTGCGCTCCAGTCTATTCGCTTTCGCCGGCCAGGGGATGCCATCGGGGACACCGGGGCCCCCATCCCGGCCGCCGGGCGGACTTCAGACCAGCAGCTGCTGCACGAGTTCACGGCATTTCCGGTATGCGGGTGCCTTTGGGTCGATGAGCGCGAAGTGGTCGCCCGGGACCTTGAGCAGCTGGACCGGCGCGCCGGCGGCCTTGGCTGCGCCGGCGTAGGTCTCGGACTGGCTCACCGGCACGGTATCGTCCTCCGTGCCGTGAACGGCATATACGGGCACGCCCAGCGGTACCGCACTCATGGGGTCGGCAAATTTATGCCGTTTGGGATATTTCTCCGATGAGCCGCCCAGGAAGTTGCTGACGGCGCCGTTGCTGAGGTTGAGCCGCTCGGCGGCCGCGAGGTTAAGTACCCCCGACTGGCTGACGACGCCGGTGAGCTGCACCGCGCCGTCGTCGTCGCCCCGACGCGTCAGCTGGCGGTCCGCGTCCGGGGCACCAAGCCCCGCGAGCCGGCGGCGTCCCGCCGCCCAGACGGCGAGGTGGCCGCCTGCCGAGTGGCCCAGGGCCACCACGCGGTCCAGTCCCAGCCCGTGCTCGTCGGCCAGTTCACCGAGCTTGTCGATGCCGGCCAGGACGTCGGCGAACGTGTTGGGCCAGCCTCCGCCGTTGCCGGCCCGCCGGTACTCCAGGTTCCAGGCCGCCATGCCGTGCGCGGCGAGGTCCTTGGCAAGGGGCTCCCCCAGTTCTGCGCCGTACTGCGAACGCCAGTACCCGCCATGGATCACCACCACCACGCCCTTGGGCGCGGCAACATCCGGGAGGAAGAGCTCACCCCACTGGCTGGGGTCCTCGCCATATTGGTACTTGTGCCTCTTCACAGCGTCCTCCTTGGGGCCCGGTGAACAGGCGGCGGAGACTGCCCCCAGAGTCACCGCCGCTGCGGCCGCGATCATAGTCCGCCGCCGCATTTCAGCCATATGCTGAGCCTACCTTGGGCACCAAGCGGCCCAGCGCAGGCCGGACCCCTCGCATGCCGGACCCCGCCCTTGCCGGCTGCGCTGCCCTTGCCTGCGGGCGTGCCCGGCGTTGCCAGCCTGCGGGCCGGTGTCGTTGGTGCGCCGTAAGCTGGATCCATGGCGAGCAACTGGGACCGTTTGGACGTGAGCCTGCGCGATTCCGTGCAGGAGAACGTGGAGTTGTACGAGCGGGTCCGGCCTGCCCTGAAGCTGGTCACCCGGGAGGTCCTGCTCACGCTGCGGACCATGCTCAAGGACACCGAAGTCACGCCGTTGTTCGTCACCGGACGCACCAAGACCGTTGAATCCTTCCGCGAGAAGATTTCCCGCATTGAGGAACCACTGGAGCCGGGCGGGCCACCTGTGCTGAAGTTCCCGGACCCGTTCCGGACCCTGAATGACATGGTGGGAATCCGTGTGATCACGAAGCTGCCGGCGGAAAACGCGGTGGTGGCGAATCTGATCAAGCGCCAGCGCCAGCTCTTTGACTGCCGGGGGGACCGGGAAAAGGACATCGGCTCGATCGAGTCCGGCACATACGGCTACTCGAGCCGGCACCTGATCCTGCGGACCATCCAGAACGAGGCCGTCAAGGACTACCAGCTGGCCTTCAACCCGGACGTCCCGCCGAACGGCAGCTACTTCTTCGAGTGCCAGATCCGCACCGTCTTCGCCCACGCCTGGAGCGAGATCGAGCACGACATCCGGTTCAAGGCCGAGGACCCGCGGGCCTGGACCCCGCACTTCGACCGCCAGTTCACCGCGACGGCCGCCATGCTGGAGACCGTGGAGAGCGCGTTCTCGGACCTGCACGAGCGCTACGAGGAGGTCCGCGGCTACTGGGACATGGACGGTGAGGGTGCCGCGCAGCTGACGCCCAACCGGATCCGCGACGTCTGGCGCACCCTGCTGCCGCACGTGGACCGGAAGGTCGACGACGACTGGGGCTGGGCCGCGGAGCTCATGGCCGCCCACGGCCTCAACCAGACCATGCAGCTCGCCGGGCTGCTTAGCGCCAACCGGATCACCGAGGTCCGCAAGGCCCTGGACCACCGCTACTCCCCCGGGCCGGACCGGCTGCTCGACGACCTGCTGCTGTGGCAGTACGGCACCGAGCACATCGAGCTCACCGCCGAGCCGGCCGACGCCGTCCCGCACCCCCGGCGCGACAGCCTCCTGCGGCGGCTCAAGCAGATCGAACGGTACCGGCTCACCCAGGGCTAGCGCGCCTGCCTCCGCGGATGCCCTCTGCCACCACCGATTCTCCCCACCTTTGAACCAGCGACGCCGGGCCTCACCGGCGGTTCGGCCCGACACGCCGGGTGCGGCGACCAAAGGTGGGGAATTTCAGCGCCAGCGGGGCGGATGTTCGATGGACGCGGACGGCGGGTGCGGCTACGTGTGGGCGTAGGTGAGGCAGTCGGCGTTGTCGACGCCCGGGCCCACGTGAACTTCGGGCGCCTTGCACATCAGATGGTCGTTGTGGGTGCACTCGGAACGCTGGCAGGCGCCGACGTCGGCCAGCACCTTGGGGAGCCCGCCGTGCACACCGATGTCGATGAAGGTCGCGCAGGAGGCATGATCTGCGGCGCCGCCGACGGTAATGGCGGCCGCGTTGCAGTGGGAGTGGTCATTGAAGGAGCAATTGCTCACGCTGCAGTCGGCTACGTGCGTCGTCATTGGATTTCCTCCATGCTCCGGCCACCCGGACGGGCGGCGCCGTAAATCCACGCTAGGCCGCACCAAGGCAAACAAAAAGACCCAAACGTGTGACCTAATACCGGCCCGACCGGTCGCGCCGCCCCGTCAGTTCCCCGCGCCGAGCTTGCCGGCCAGGCGTTCGCGCATCAGGGCGCTGGCCTGGTTCAGGCCCACGACGTCGACGCTCTTGCCGTGCTGCCGGTACTTCTCCGTGATCGCATCCAAAGCGGCGATCGTGGAGGTGTCCCACAGGTGGGAGTCGCGCATGTCGATGACGACGCGTTCGGGGTCCAGTGCGTACTCGAACTGGGTGTAGAGGTCATTCGCGGAGGCGAAGAACAGCTCGCCGTCCACGCGATACGTGGCCTGGCCGCCGTCGTGTTCCGTCACGGTGCGCTCGACGGTGACGAAGTGGGCCACACGCCTGGCGAACAGGACCATCGCGACGAGTACGCCGACGCCGACGCCGATTGCCAGGTTGTGCGTGGCAACGGTGACCACCACCGTCGCTGCCATGACGGCGGTTTCGCTCTTGGGCAGGGCCTTGAGGGTGGCGGGCCGGATGCTGTGCCAGTCAAAGGTGGCAACTGATACGAAAATCATGACGGCCACGAGCGCGGCCATCGGGATGAGGGACACAATGTCTCCGAGTGCCACCACGAGGATGAGCAGGAAGACGCCGGCCAGAAGGGTGGAGATCCGGGTCCGGGCGCCGGAGGCTTTGACGTTGATCATGGTCTGGCCGATCATTGCGCAACCGCCCATGCCGCCGAAAATGCCGGTGACAATGTTCGCGACGCCCTGCCCCCAGGCCTCGCGGGTCTTGGCTGAACGCGTGTCCGTGATGTCATCCACGAGCTTCGCGGTCATGAGGGATTCGAGCAGGCCCACGAAGGCCATGGCCAGCGCGAACGGGAAGATGACCTGCAACGTTTCGAACGTGTTCGGCACGTTGGGCAGTGACAAAGAGGGCAGCGAGTCCGGCAGTGCACCCTTGTCCCCCACAGTGGGAACGACGACGGCGGCCGTCACCGTGATGAGCGTCAGGGCCACAATGGCCACGAGGGGTGCGGGGACGGCTTTGGTGAGCCTGGGCAGGCCGAAGACGATCAGCAGGCCCAGCGCGGTGAGCGGGTAGACCAGCCAGGGCACTCCGATCAGCTCGGGCACCTGCGACAGAAAGATCAGGATGGCCAGGGCGTTCACAAACCCCACCATGACCGGGCGGGGGATGAACCGCATCAGTTTCGCCACGCCGGAGAGGCCCAGCACGATCTGGAAAATGCCGGCCAGAATCACCGCCGCCACAAGGTAATCCAGTCCGTGGGACTTCACCAGTGGGGCGATCACCAGGGCGACGGCGCCGGTGGCCGCAGAAATCATCGCCGGACGGCCGCCGACGAAGGCGATGGTCACTGCCATCGTAAAGGACGCGAAGAGCCCGATCCTCGGGTCCAGGCCGGCGATGATCGAGAAGGCGATCGCCTCAGGAATCAGAGCCAGTGCCACCACGAGGCCGCCCAAAACCTCGGTCTTGAGCCGTCGCGGGGACGTCAAGGCGCCTCGGACCGATTGCAGTTGCGCGGGCGTGGCGGCCGGGGCCTGCGCGTCGATACTGGTGGCCATCGCTGGCTCCGTTCGTGGTCAAGGAGGCCGAACGGCCTCCAGATGTCAAAGAATGTGCAGAATTCAGGGAAGGTGGGGCGCTGCGTCGCGCCGCGGTGGGGAGTTCGCCTTTTCGGGCTCACCCACGCAATGAACCCTACCCGTCGGATTCCCGCCCGCACGGCCGCACGGCGGCATAAAAATCTGACATATTTGTCCGACAGGTGGTCACGAAGTGGCCACCCCGTGGACGCCGGTGGCACCATTCTTGGATGCTTGAGGCAACTAAAACTTCGAATACCGCCCGGGACGCGGGCACTGCCGCCGACGGCCCGGCCAATCCCGCCCTCGCCGCCGAGGCAAGGATTGCCCGCATCGCGGTGACGGTCTTCCCGGTCCTTGTGGTGGTGGCCGGACTCGCCGGCTTCCTGCTCCCCGGCGCGTTCAAACCCCTCGCCCCCAGCGTGCCCTTCCTGCTGGGCATCATCATGTTCTGCATGGGCCTGACGCTGACGCCGCCCGATTTCGCGTCGGTGGCCAAGCGGCCCTGGGCCGTGGCCCTGGGAATTGTGGCGCACTACGTCATCATGCCGGGGGCCGGCTGGCTGATCGCCGTCGGCCTCCACCTCGAGCCGGAGCTTGCGGTGGGCCTGATCCTGGTGGGCTGCGCGCCGTCGGGCACCGCCTCCAACGTGATGGCGTTCCTCGCCAAGGGCGACGTCGCCCTGTCCGTGGCCGTCGCCTCCGTGTCCACCCTGATCGCGCCGATCGTGACGCCGCTGCTGGTGCTGTTCCTGGCCGGCTCGTACCTGAACATCGACGCCGGGGGCATGGTCCAGGACATCGTCAAGACCGTCCTCCTGCCGGTCATCGCCGGACTGCTGGCCCGCCTCTTCCTCAAGAAGCTCGTGGCCAAGGTCCTGCCCGCGCTGCCGTGGGCCTCGGCCGTCGTGATTTCCCTGATCGTCGCGATTGTCGTGGCCGGCAGCGCCAGCAAGATCGTCGCCGCGGGCGGCATCGTGTTCCTCGCCGTGGTGCTGCACAACGGCTTCGGCCTGGGTCTGGGCTACCTGGCCGGCAAGCTGGGGCGCCTGGATGACAAGGCGCGCAGGGCCCTCGCCTTCGAGGTCGGGATGCAGAATTCCGGCCTGGCTGCCACCCTCGCCACCGCGCACTTCGGCGCGCTGGCGGCGCTGCCGTCTGCGGTCTTCTCCCTGTGGCACAACGTCTCCGGCGCGATCGTGGCCGCGTGGCTGGCCCGGCGTCCCCTCCGGGAGGCCGCAACCCCGGAAGCCGCAACGCAGAACGCGGCACCGCAGAACACAGCACCGGAGGCCGCGCTGAAAGCCTAAGGTTCCTAACCCCGCAACTGTGCCAGCAGCAGAATGACGGCGCGCCCGGCCAGGATCTCGGGGGTGTCCGTGCCGGCGGGGACCACCTCGTGTCCGCCCTGGACAGCAAGGCTGCCGGGCCCGGCGTCGTCCGTGATGAACACGTGGGGCGTGCCGCGGCCAGCGGGCTCTGCCATGGCGCCGGAATCGTCGTCCGTCTTCGGCGCGCTGGTGTGGATCACGCCGTCGGCTCCGCCGGAGAGCATGAACTGCCGCCAGTTCCCGCCCAGCAGGATGACCGACTGGTAGCCGTGCTCCGGCAGGATCCTGGCCAGCACCGTGGCGATGGCCCTGTCCCGGGGCTGCTCGAGGTCCGGGACGGCCACGGCCACCAGCTCCGTCCGGCCCCGGCGCATTCCCCGGGCGGCACTGTTGGCCACATAGCCAAGTTCGCGGACCGCGGCGTGCACCCGGTCCTGGGTGGCTTCGCTGATCCGGGTGGTACCGCCGGAGCGGCCGGAGAGCACATAGGAGACGGTGGTCAGGGAGACCCCGGCCGTCTGCGCGACATCGCGGATGGTGGGCTTGGATCCAGGCCGCACTGATGACTCCCGGCTGTTTCTCCGCCGGGTCCGCGGCGGCTCGTGAAAACGTTGTTTTAGGGCAGACCCCCTGTGTGAACTCTAGCCCGAAGCGCCGGTTCCCGGCCCACACCGACCAAGCAGCGCGGCGGGGTTCGCGGCGGGGTTTGCGGTGGGGTTTGCGACAGGCAGGTGCTTGGTGAATGCCAGCGGCCCGATGGTTTCCGGGTCGGCGGAGAGATCGAACTGTGCCTCGTAACCGGTGCTCAGGTAGAGGTGTTTCGCCTCCGGCTGGCGCGGGCCGGTTGTCAGGTAGACCTTCCGGTAGCCGCGACGGCCGGCCAGCGCCTCCAGCTCGGCAAGGACAAACCGGGCCAGTCCGCGGCGGCGGTGCGCTGAATGCGTCCAGATCCGCTTGAACTCGGCGGTCTGCGGGCCGTGCCGGCGGAACGCGCCGCCGGCCACGGATTCGCCGTTCTCGCGCACAATCAGCAGGGCCCCGCCCGGCGCGGCGAACTCCTCGGCCGGGTAACGGTTGAGTTCCTCCGCGGCGGCCCCGCGGCCAAAGAGGCTGCCGTAGCGGGTGTCGTATTCGAGCGCGAGCTCGTCCAGGAGCGGACGGACCCTGGGATCGCTCATGGGGAGATTGAGGACCGTCAGCGCGGCGGTGTCCACGGGCGGGGTGTCCACGGGCGGGGTGTGTAGTGGGGACGGGGTCATGACGGGTCCTTTCCGTCGGCGGCGGCCTGCGGCACCGCCCGGCCGGCGTCCGTTTGATCGTTGTTCGCCAGGCCGCTGTCGGCCGGGCCGTTGTTGGGGTTCGCCAGCAGTTTCAGGACTCGCCGGGCCAGGGCATCGTTTTCGCGGAACGGCGCGGCGTTGGTGCCGGGCCGGGCGAAGGCGCCGGCGCCCCAGCCGGAAGTACCGGGCCCGACGCCGAACAGCCGTTCGCGCCGCTCCCCCACCGGACTGATGAGCTCGTTGTGGGCGGACACCAGGAGCCGTCCGGTCGCGTGCGTGCCGTCGGCAGTGAGGAGCTGCTGTTCAGTGCCGAGCCCGGAGGCGTGCAGCTGGCGCAGCAGCGGGTTCGCGGAGCGGGCCACCGACGGCGCCGGGAGCCGGCCCTCGATCAGGGCCGGCGCTGACACGCTGATCCCGGATTGGGCCGAGCGGGCGACGAACCGGCCCGAGTACTCCGCGGCCTCGATCTCCAGTCCCGGGCCAATGAACTGCAGCAGACCGGCCCGGTGGATCGCCAGCATCTCCCGCAGCCTGCGCGGCGGCGGCCCGGAATCCACGAAGCTGAAGAAGCCGTGCCACCAGCCCTGGACCTCCCGCTGCGACCGTGCGTTCAGCCGCTCGGACGGCACCAGCCGGCCCAGGTCCATGTAGGACTTCAGCAAGGAAGTGAACAGGGCCAGGGTTTCCGAATGGTCCGGCCCGGTGCGCAGCTCAAGGTCGCGGCCAATGTACGCTGCCACCGCCGACTGGAAGTCTGCGTGGCCGGCGAAAACGCGGCCGGCGAAGGGATGGTCCAGCCGTTCGAGGTCCAGGTGGAGCCCTGCGTCCGGGACGGACCCGGCGACGAGCCGCCGGCGCTCTTGGCTGTACCAGTCCGCAGCGGCGAACCGTTCGGCGAATTCCCGCCAGCCGATCCGGACCCGTTCCGGGTAGCCGGTGAACAGCTCGCGGTAGTACGCGTAACCGGCGTCCTTGGCGATCAGGGGCCACAGCTGGGCGCGGAAGTCCACCTCGCCAGGCGCATCCAGCAGCGCCGTGACGGCGTCGGCCGTGAAGAACGCCGGCTCGCCCGCTGCGTCGCCGCGCAGGGCGGACGTGATCTTGGAGTGGTAGGGCACGCCGCGGCGGGAGCCGGCCCACAGCCGCGGCTCGGCACCGGAGGGCACGTAGCGCAGGCCGCCGCCTGGCAGCTCCTCGAATCTGCCGCCGCGGCCCTCCATGAGCAGGACCAGCAGGTCCACGAAGGCCAGGCCCATGCCGGAGACAATCACGTCCTGGCCGGCGGCGAGGGGTGAGTAGTCGACGTCGGTGGTGTAGCTGGGCGCCGCGTGGAACGCGCCGTGCCGGGCGGCAAAACCGGCCCACGCCGCAGACTCCTCATTGGGCAGCGAATCCGTGTGCCCCAGGGAGGCGATCACGACGTCGGCGGGCAGCACCGCGCCGCCGGCCAGCCGGACGCGGTAGCGTTCCGGACCCTGGTCGGCTTCATGCTGCACCGGCTCGACGGCGGACGCCGTGTCCCGGTGCACGGTGACGGTGGTGTCCGGTCCGAGGGCGGCGACGGAGCGGCGGAAGAACCATTCCAGGTAGACACTCTGCAGCTGCCGGGTGGGGAAGCTGGCACCGGTGAGGGCGGCCAGCTGGCGCCGGAGTTCCGCCGGCAGCTCCGGAACATCCGCGATGGACCCGTCCAGGACCCCGGCGGCCCACTTTGCCAGGCCGGGGCCGTCGACCGCGGGTCCCTCGCATTGGACGGAGGCATCCGTGAACATCGTGACGTCCGCCGCCGCAGAGTTGAGCATCAGCCCGGGATGCTGCTCGTAACGCCAGATCCTGCCGGCACCCGGGGTGTGCGGCTCCACGACGTGGATCTGCAGGGCGCCGTCGAGCAGCTCCGGCCGGTTGGCGGCGAGGCGTTCCAGCAGCCCGGCCGCGCGCGGGCCGCCGCCGATGAGGACCACGGATGGGGCATTCACTGGCATGACAGTCTCCTGGCTCGGGTGCGGAGCCCTCATGCTAGGCACCCGAAATGGAGCCGGTCGAGGCGCCGGTCACGGCCGTTCACCCCGCGTAACGCGGCGTAAATCGAGGCAAGAATTCGTCGTGTGACGCCGTGCGAACCTGCGTGAACGTATGCAACCTGCCGCCTTGCCGCGCGTTTTCGCACGGCCCTAGATTGGCAGCCAACTACCCCCACAGCAACTGGAAGAAGCGAGGTGGCGCATGAGTTCAACAGCAACCCCGGTGGCACAGTCCGCCCCGGAGCCGGCGTCCGCCGGCATCGAATCCGCACCCGAGACCGCGGAGGTCCGGCCCGCAGGACCCGTACCCGCCGGCGAGACCGCACCGGCCGGAACAGTCGGCTCCGGTTCGGTGGGCCGCAAGGCCGCAACCGACTACGCCGACTACCGGCTGGTCCCGGCCCGCCACCCGTGGCGCTGGGTGGGCACCGCCGTCGTCGCGGTGGGCGTGGCCGGCATTGCCTGGTCGCTGGCCACCAACCCGCGCTGGGAGTGGGGCGTGGTGGCGCAGTGGTTCACCGCGCAGTCGATCGTGAACGGCCTGCTGGAGACCCTGAAACTGACGGCGATCTCCGGGGCGCTCGGCTTCATCCTGGGGTTCATCCTGGCGCTGATGCGGCTGTCCGCGTCGCCCCTGCTGGTCTCCGTCTCCTGGACGTTCTCCTGGATTTTCCGCTCCACGCCGCTGCTGGTGCAGATGCTGCTCTGGTACAACCTGGGCTACCTCTACGAGAAAATCAGCCTGGGGCTCCCCTTCACGGACGTGCGCTTCTTTGAAGCGCAGACCACCACCCTGATCAGCCAGTTCGCCGCGGCAGTCCTCGGCCTGACCCTGAACCAGGCCGCCTACTCCGCCGAGATCATCCGCGGCGGCATCCTGTCCGTGGACCAGGGCCAGCTCGAGGCCGCAACCGCCCTGGGCATTCCGGCCTGGCGGCGTTCCACCAGGATCGTCCTGCCCCAGGCCATGCGGGCCATCCTGCCCACCGCCTTCAACGAGGTGATCGGCCTCGTCAAGGGCACCTCGATCGTCTACGTCCTGGCCTATTCCGAGCTGTTCTACACCGTCCAGGTCATTTACAACCGCACCCAGCAGGTCCTGCCGCTTCTGCTCGTGGCCACGCTCTGGTACATCGTCATCACCTCGGTCCTGAGCGTCTTCCAGTACCACATCGAGCGGCACTACTCCAGGGGCGCGGTCCGCACGCTGCCCCTGACCCCGCTGCAGAAGGCCCGCAAATTCCTCGCCATCCATACGCCCGCCGCCCGGGAATCGAACCAGGAAAGGGGCACCCGATGAGCACCGCACTCCGTACGACCACCCAGACCCCGTCCGCGGCCGCTGCCACGGACGCCGTAACCACCCGCGGCCTCGTCGAGATCACGAAGGTCCGCAAGTCCTTCGGCGCCGCGGAAGTCCTCAAGGGCATCACGCTGACGGTCGAGCCCGGGGGTGTCGCCGTGATCGTCGGACCGTCCGGATCCGGCAAATCCACCCTCCTGCGCACCATCAACCACCTCGAAAAGGTCGACGCCGGGTTCATCGCGATCGACGGCACGCTGGTGGGCTACGAGGTCCGCGGGCGCCGGCTCCACGAGTTGCGCGAAAAGGACATCCTGAAGCAGCGCACCGAGATCGGCATGGTGTTCCAGAACTTCAACCTCTTCCCGCACCTGACCGCGCTGGAAAACGTCACCGAGGCACCGATCGTCGCGCCGCGGGCCGGAAAACCCCGGCTCTCCAAGGCCGAGGCCCGCGACCGCGGGCTGGAACTGCTGGACCGCGTGGGCCTGAAGGACCGTGCCGGCGCCTACCCGCGCCAGCTGTCCGGCGGCCAGCAGCAGCGCGTCGCGATCGCCCGGGCGCTTGCCCTGGACCCGAAGATCCTGCTCTTCGACGAGCCCACGTCGGCTCTGGACCCGGAACTGGTCAACGAGGTCCTGGACGTCATCCGCGGGCTGGCCAAGTCCGGCACCACGCTGATCATCGTCACGCATGAGATGGGCTTCGCCCGCGACGTCGCCGACACGGTGGTGTTCATGGACCAGGGCCAGATCGTCGAGCAAGGCACACCCCAGGAAATTTTCACCAACCCGCGCGAAGTTCGCACCCGGAGCTTCTTCTCCAAAGTCATCGAACCCGCTTTCAACATCTAAGGAACCCCATGGCAATCAGCTCCGCCCTCCGCACCACCCGCGCGAGTACTGGTCCCCGGCGGACGCGTGCGGCGCTTCCCGCCGTCGTCCTCATCGGCACCCTGTCCGGCACCGTGGCCCTGAGTGGCTGCGCGGATCCCGGCGCATCTGCCGCGTCCGGCGGGCAGCCGGCGACGACGGCTGCCCGCAACGGCGTCGTCTACAACACCTCGCCGGACCAGCAGCGGATCCGGGCCGAGAAGGACGCATCCCTGGCCGCGAAGGTCCCCGCGCTGATCGGCAAGGACGGCAAGCTGACCGTCGCGACGACGGCGGGCGCGATTCCGCTGTCCTTCCACGCCACGGACGACAAGACCCCGATCGGCGTGGAGGTGGACCTGGCCCAGCTGGTCGCGGACAAGCTGGGCCTGGACCTGGACGTCCAGGTGACCTCCTGGGAGAACTGGCCGTTGAAGACCCAGTCCGGCGACTTCGAGGCCGTGTTCTCCAATGTGGGCATCAACGCCGCCCGCGTGAAGCTCTTCGACTTCTCCAGCTACCGCGCCGCGTACATGGGCTTCGAGGCGAAGAAGAGCTCCGGTTACAACATCAAGGGCTCGGACGACATCTCCGGGCTGAAGATCTCGGTGGGCTCGGGCACCAACCAGGAGAAGATCCTGATCGCCTGGAACAAGGAGCTCGAGGCCAAGGGCAAGGCGCCCGCGGTGCTGCAGTACTACTCCTCCGACGCCGACACCATCCTGGCGCTGTCCTCCGGCCGCACCGACTTGAACCTCGCGCCCTACCCGTCCGTCACGTACCGGGAAAACACCCGCGACGACCTCAAGGTGGTGGGCAAGGTCAACGCCGGCTGGCCGTCCGAGACCCTGGTCGCGGCCACCACGCTCAAGGGCAACGGCCTGGCCCCGGCCATCACGGACGCCCTGAACTCCGCCATCAAGGACGGCTCCTACGCCAAGGTCCTGGACCGCTGGGGACTCTCCGAGGAAGCCCTTCCCGAGTCCACGACCGTCACTGAGGGCAACTTCGGGACAGCCCCTGCAGGGAAGACCCAGACAGGGAAAACACAGTGAGGTTCCAGGTCCTCGACATCATCCCGCACCTGAAGAACCCGGTCACCGGGGAGATCGTCTCCACCGCGGACCGGCTCAACCAGGTGGTGGAGACCGCGCGCCGGGCGGAGGGCCTCGGCTACGACAGCTTCTCCGTCGGGGAACGCCACGCGGGTGAGTTCATCTCCTCCTCCCCCACCACCGTGCTCGCCGCCATCGCCGCCGTCACCACCAGGATCCGGCTGCAAAGCGGCGTGACGGTGCTGTCCGTGCTGGACCCGGTGCGGGTCGCCGAGGACTACGCCACGATCGACCAGCTCAGCCGCGGCCGGCTGGAACTGGTGATCGGCAAGGGCAATGAGGTGCTGCAGTACCCGCTGTTCGGCCTGGACCTGGCGGACCAGTGGGAGCTCCTTGCGGAGAAATATGCCCTGCTCCGCCGGCTTTGGACCGAGGAAAACGTCACGTGGTCCGGGAGGTTCCGCGCCGCGCTGACGGAGCCCACCACCACGACGCCGCGGCCCTTCGCCGGGGCGCCGCGGGTCTGGCACGGCTCCGCCACCAGCCTGGCCTCGGCGGCGCTGGCGGCGCAGTGGGGCGATCCGCTGTTCACGGCCAACGCGATCCAGCCGCGGGAAAACTACAAGGTGCTCATTGACCACTACCGCGAGGAATACGCGCGCCACGGCCACGATCCCCGGCACCAGTACCTGGGCTCCGGATCGGGCGCGGGCGGGGTGTTCATCGCGGACACCACGCAGGAGGCCAAGCGGCAGTTCGGCCCGGTCTACGAGGCCCTCACGACCGGCCGGAACGTTCCCGGCAACAACTCCCCCTACCGGGACATCGACCACGCCGTCGCCGACGGTCCGGCCCTGGTGGGCAGCGCGGAGCAGGTGATCGACAAGATCCTCAGCTACCACGCGCTCTACGGCCACGACCTGCAGTCCATCTCGCTGCCCACCACACTGCCCTTCGCCCAGCAGCTGGAAATCCTCGAGCGCTTCGCCCTCGAAATCATTCCGGCCGTCCGCGCCGCCGCGCCCACCACGCTCTGGGCCGACGGCGACCCGCACGCCGGCCGGCCTGCATTCGCCGGCACTACTGAGACCGACGCCGCCGCCCGCGTCACGGCCGACCACACCCACCACAGGAGCTCTCATGTCCACGCCCACTGACACCGACGGCAGTCCTGACATTCGTCCCGACCGCCGTCCCGACAATGAATTCCAAGCCGCCTGGGCGGACTGGCATGCCGCGCACGAACGCCACCGCGCCGACCCCCACGGCTTCCTCGCCGTTACGCACCTGCATTGGCTCGATGCCGCGCCCGCCCGGCTGGACGGCGCGCCGGGCACCTGGAGCGTCGAGGACGGCGCAGTCCGCCTGGCTTTGGGGGCCGGCGAACGCGTCCTTCGCGACGGGCGGGAACTGAACGCCGACGGGACCGGAGCCACAGTGTTCCTCGGCCCCATCCCCGAGCGCGACGGCCTGAATCTGCGGATGGTGGATGCCGGCGCCGGCCATACCGTGATCGAGCTCGCCAAACGCGGCGGCCGCTATGTCGTGCGGCCGCGGCATCCCCTGAACCCCCTGCTCACCGGCTACCGCGGGACGCCCGCCTACGCCCCCACCCCTGAATATGCCATTTCAGGAATATTCGTCCCGTTCGCCGAACCGCGGCCCACCACCGTGGGCGCGGCGGTCGAAGGAATCCACCACGTCTACGAGGCCCCGGGGGAAATCCACTTCCGGCTCCGCGGCAAGGACCTGAGCCTCACCGCATTCAACGGCCACACTCCGGGCACGCTGTCTGTCCTTTTCACGGACGCGACCTCGGGCAAAAGCACCTACGCGGCCAACCGCTCGCTCACCGTGGCGGCTCCGGGCGCCCACGGCACCGTCTGGCTCGACTTCAACCGGGCGGTGAACCTGCCGTGCGCCTACACAGACCTCGCCACGTGCCCGCTGCCGCCGGCCGAGAACCGCCTGCCGGTGCCCATCGAGGCCGGCGAAAAGATCCCCCACGAACGACAGGACGCATCATGAGCACCCATCCCGCCAAGAACGGGCCCCGCGAACACGGCCTGCTCCTGCTGGAGCTCGACGGCGCCGGCAGCCACCCGGCCGCGTGGCGGGTTTCCCGGACGGCCCCGGCAGCCGTGCTGGGCCCGGAACACCTCCGCGGCGCCGTGCTCGCCGCCGAGTCCGCCGGATTCCACGCGGCGACGTTCTCCGACCCCGGCCTCCCGGACCCCGGGCACCCGGACGCCGCGGCCCGGCTCAACGCCCTGCAGCGCGCCGCGTTCGCCGGCCCCGTGACCCGCTCCCTCGCACTGATTCCGGAAGTGGACACCGCCTACACCGAGCCGTTCCACATCTCCACCCAGCTCGCCAGCCTCGACTACGTCTCCGGCGGACGGGCCGGCTGGCTGGTATCCGCTTCATCAAGCGCGGCCGATGCCGCCGCCGTCGGACGTGACACCCTGCGCGGGGACCGGCTCTCCCGCGAGGCCGCCGATTCGATCGAGGTCGGCCGCAGGCTCTGGGACTCCTGGGAGGACAACGCCGTGATCCGCGACGTCCCCACCGGGCGCTACCTCGACGTCGACAAGCTGCATTACATCGACGTCGAGAACGGCAGCTATTCCGTCAAGGGTCCGTCGATCATTCCGCGGCCGCCGCAGGGCCAGCTGCCTGTGCTGGTCCCGGCCGGGCTCCTCGCCCCGGAGGCCGTCGCGGCCGGGGCAGCGGACGCGCTGCTGGTTTCGGCCCCGACGCCCGGGCTCCTGGCCGCCGAGCTCGCGGCGACGCGCGCAGAACTCGCCGGCGGCAACGGGCCTGCGCTGATCGCCGAGCTCGACGTCGTGCTGGACTCCCGCGGCCAGGCCGCCGCCCAGCGGCTGGCCGGGCTGAACGGCCACACCCCGTGGCAGAGCCCGCGCGCACAGTTCATCGGCTCGGCGGCCGGGCTTGCCGATCTGCTCACCGAGGTGCTGGCCTGGGCCGAAGGGGTCCGCCTGCACCCCGCCGTGCTGGACACGGATCTTGAGGAACTGACGCGGCTGGTGCTGCCCGAACTGCGCCGGCGCGGGGTCCTCGCCCCCACCAGCCCGGACGCCACATTCCGCGATCAGCTGGGGCTGGCACGGCCAGCCAGCCGCTACGCCGCCGCATCCAGCGCCCCCGGCGCGGAAAACTAAGGAGCCCACCATGAGCCACAGCACCCACCCCGCCGCTGAATTCACCGCGTCCGGGTTCATCCCCTCTGGTCAGCTCCAGCTGGGCGTGTTCTTCCAGGGCGTCAACTCCGGAACCGTCTGGAAGGCGGCCGAGTCCGGCTCCCAGACCGACTTCGAATCATTCCGGCGCATCGCCCAAACCGCCGAGCGCGGCCTGTTCGCGGCGTTCTTCCTCGGCGAAGGCCTGCGGCTGCGCGAGCATCTTGGCCGCCCGCACGCGCTCGACGTCGCCGGCCGTCCCGACGCGCAGACCGCCCTCGCCGCCTTGGCCGCGGTGACCACCAAGATCGGGCTGGTCGCAACCCAGAACACCACGTACAACGACCCCGCAGACCTGGCGCACCGGCTCTCCACGCTGGATCTGCTGTCCGGTGGCCGCGCGGCCTGGAACATCGTCACCACGGACAACGCCTGGACCGGCGCCAACTTCCGCCGCGGCGGCTACCTGGACCACGCCGACCGGTACACCCATGCCGAGGCCTTCGTGGAAACCGCCAAGCGGATCTGGGACGCGTGGGACGACGGCGCCGTCGCGGACTCGGCCTCCGCCGAGCGGTGGTCGGCGGAGGGCGCGGTCCGGCGGGTGCGCCACACCGGCCGGCACTACACCGTCGACGTCACCCCGCGGCTGCCGCGCAGCGCCCAGTACCGGCCGGTGCTGTTCCAGGCCGGGGATTCGCCCGCGGGCAGGGACTTCGCCGCCCGGCAGGCGGACGTCATCTTTTCCGCGCACCCGCAGCTCGATGACGCCCTGGAGTTCCGCCGCGACATCGTGGAGCGCACCCTCCGGGCCGGCCGCGGCGCCCAGGACGTGAAGATCATGCCTGCCAGCGAGTTCATCCTCGCCGCCACGCCGCGAGAGGCCCTCGAAAAGAAGGCCTGGGTCCGCAGTCTGCAGATCGGCCCGCAGCAGGCCATCGCGTACCTCGAACAGTTCTGGGGCCGGGAACTGCAGGGCTACGACCCCGACGGCCCGCTGCCGGACATCGACCCCGTGGTCGAAGAAACCTCCGAAACGCGCGGCAGCGGCTTCCACGGCGCCAAGGCACGCCAGCTGGCCGACCAGTGGCGGGCCGAGGCCACGGAGAAGGGCCTGTCCATCCGCCAATTCGTCTCGGCCAAGACCAGCCGGGGCGACTCCACCTTCAGCGGCTCGTACACCGAGGTCGCGGACCGGCTCAGCGAGTATGCCCGGACCGGTGCCGTCGACGGCTTCAACATCTCGCCTTGGCTGATCCCGTCCGGCCTCGACGACATCGTCAACCACCTCGTCCCGGAACTGCAGGAGCGCGGCGTGTACCCCACGGAATACGCGGGCAGCACGCTGCGGGAGAACCTCGGCCTGGCCACCCCGGTGCGCCCAGGTGCCAGCGTCGAGGCCGGCATCGATTCAGGTTCGGTCACGGCACAGGTCTAGACGATCTCCGCTGGGTCACCACGCAGGCACAACGAATCCCCGCCGGAGACGTTCCCGGCGGGGATTCGTTGGCTTTCGGCACCGTTCAGACAACCAACGCGGGGTCACATCGCGCCCATAATCCTCTCCGGGWTGGGCGCGATGTGACCCCGCGTTGGATTTAGGGCGGGCTACTGCTTCGGCAGGCCCGCCGGGTTCAGCTCCGACTTCGCGACGGCTTCCGCGGACAACCCCCAGCGGTCCAGGATCTTGGCGTAGCTTCCGTCCTGGATCAGATGGTTCAGTCCGGCCTGGGCCGCTGCGGCAAACCCGTTGTCCTTCTTGGTGGTGACGGCGATGCTGGCCTTCAGCGGCCAGCCGCCGTCGACCAGGCCGACGAGCTTTGTCTTGGCGTCGGAGGCCGCCTTGTAGGCCGCCGTGGCGTTGGGGCCGAACGTGAGGTCCGCCCGTCCGGACTGGATGGCGAGCTGGGAGGCGGAGTCGTCGTCGTAATACTGGAACTCCACGGGCTTGAGGCCGTTTTTCTTGTTCTCCTCATCCCAGCGCAGCAGGATTGCCTCCTGGTTGGTGCCGGAACCGACGATCACGCGCTTGCCGGCGACGTCCGGGGCCGATTCGACCTTGGTGACGCTGCTGTCCGCCTTGGCGTAGAAGCCGAGCTTGTCCTCACGGTAGCTGGCGAAGTCGAACTTGAGCTTGCGCTCCTCCGTGACGGTGACATTGGAGAGCACAGCCTCGTACTTGCCGGAATCGACGCCGAGCGGCCAGTCGGCCCAGGCCGTCGGGACAATGTCTGCCTCCAGGCCCAGGGACTCGGCCAGAGCGACGGCGATATCCACCTCGTTGCCCACCGGGGTCTTGTTGTCGGTGGCGTAAACGGCCAGCGGCGCCGCAAACGGGCTCACCGCCACGGTCAGCTTCCCGTCCTTCTTAATGGCTTCCGGGACGAGCGCGGCGGCCGCGGCATCCACCGTGGCCTTGACGCGGTCCTGCTGCGGCGAGAGGTTGAACTGCTTCACCCCGGTGGACGACGACGCCGCTGCCGACGGGCCGCCGGCAGCGGCGGCGCCGGGATCGGAGCAGGCCGCCAGACCCAGGACAGTGGTGGCCGCCAACGCGACCGCGGCGCCTGATTTAAGCGAAAGACTGGACATGTTCTCCCCTTGAGAGTGGACTGAAATGGTGCTGGTGCCAGCAACTATCCGGGGCCCGGGAGAGCCGGTCAAAGCGCCGTGAAACCGGGTGAAACCAAGGGATACAGGCGGTAATACCCGTTCATCCGGCGTCCGCGGACGCTGCCTGCGGACGCCCTGTGTTACCGAAGATTGCCCTGCGTGACGCGACGGGACGGAATTGTTCACGGCAGGCCGCAACTGGCCTAGCCTGCATAGAAGACCTGCAAGGTGACAGCACGACACAGGAGGGGTGAACTTGTCAGTGAGCACGCACCAGCAAACGCACCGGACCACGCACCGGCTCGGCATCAACGCCCC
The DNA here is from genome assembly GCF_056400005.1 of Arthrobacter sp. 01L42. NCBI lineage: Bacteria > Bacillati > Actinomycetota > Actinomycetes > Micrococcales > Micrococcaceae > Arthrobacter > Arthrobacter sp. 01L42. The sequence continues at coordinate 210,835 of NZ_JBFTSL010000007.1, forward strand.
GGCGGACCTTGTCTTCAGCATGCTGCGCGACGCCTCACACTGGCCCTACCTCGAGGGCCTGACGGTGTACTCGGAGCGCGTCAGCGGCGACGACGCCGGCCACGAGCTGCGCACGTCCGTGGTGTCCAACGGCTCACTCAGTTCAAGCCACTGCTGGCGCGTCTTTGACACCGCCAGCCACCGCGCCCAGTTCCACCAGCTGGACCTCGAGCCCCCGTTCCGGGAGCTCGGCGGCGACTGGGCGATCCTGCCGGCGGACGGGCTCTCCGTGGTCACGCTGAACCATGAGTTCGAGGTCGACGACGAGCACCTCACCGAGCGGATCCGTGCGATCATCGAGGACTACAGCCGGCGTGAACTGGAGGCGCTGCGGATCAGCTGCGAACGGTTGTCCGTCCTCCTGCAGCACCACGCCCCGCAGACGCACCCCACCCCACATCTCACGGCGCAGTCCACCCCGCACCCCACAGCACAGGAGGCCTAAATGTCAGAGGCCAGGTTCACGACGGAACGGGACAGCTTCGGCCGGCTTCTCGCGGACCGCGAAGTCTGGCGGCAGGCCTCCACCATCCCGGCGGCCGGCGAACTGACCGCCCGTTGGCTGGAGGGCAACAGCCAATACCAGCCGGGAGTCTTCGCGCCCGGGTTCGACGAGGAGACCGCGGCCATCGCCGGAGAGCTCGCCCGGCTGAACCGCAACGGGCTCTTCACCAAGGAATCGCAGCCGGGCGTTCAGGCCGGGGGCCACGCGCAGCGCGCCTACGTGACGGCCTTCTGCGGCCCGGAGGCGGCGACGGCACTCCTGGCCCTGTCCGCAAGGACCGGTCTGGTGACGGTCGTCCACGACCCCGGTGAGGCGAGCAGCGTCTCCATCCCGGTGACCGTACAGGACGACGACGTCGCGACCTTGCTCGGCAGCAGCGAGGGGCCCGTTGGGGAGGACCAGCTCAGGGACTGGGCAGCCGAGACCAATGAGACCTTGGCCCTGGTCCTGGCGGATGCCTGGTATGTGGAAATCTTCGATCCCGTCTGGGGCCGGAACGATGTCCTGTTGGCCGCCGTACTCGAGGCGCTGCAGGCCGCTTAGCCGCGGGAACGCGCGCCGCGCAGCCGGCGGCGACCCGGTTCCCGGTAAATTCACATATCGGTCGCATCCCACCCGATGCTCGCGGCCTCGTCCAGGGTGCGCGCCTCGAAATGCTCCAGCATGTCCTTCATTGCCTCGAGGCCCTGCTTGAACAGGGCAGAATCCCGCCACTGTTCAATCTGTTCCAGGGACTCCCACGGGCCGGTGCTGATGAACCTGTTCTTGACGTCGCGATCGTGCATCAGCACGGCTTTGGCGTTGGGAAAGTCTTCCTTCGTCTTCCTGGCCAGATCCCGCCAGGCCTGCACAAAATCGTTCTCGCGGCCGGGATGCACCAGCCAGATTCCGAGCGTATAAACAGACACGTCGATCGCCTCCATTGTCCGTACGGGTTGATACGCCGATTATGTTCCTGTCCTCCGGCCGGCGGTAGTGCCGGACCGCCCGGAGCCCGGTTGTGGCCGCAAATGAACCGTTGTAAGGGTGAAGTGGAAGGCCTAGCATGTGGGCAGACCCCCACTCTGGGGCCAGCCTCGGACCTTCCATCGTTGGGAGCGGGCACACGTTCGGATGCCGATGTCCTGGGCGAACACAGGATAGGAAAAACGATGAGCAAATATCTGTTCGAAGCGAACTACGTCGGCGACGGAATCAAGGGACTCATGCGTGAGGGCGGCACCAAACGGCGTGATGCCGTTGTCGAAGCCCTCAAATCGGTGGACGGCTCACTGGAAAGCTTCTACTACGCCTTCGGGGAGACCGACGTCGTCGGAGTCTTCGATATCCCCGACCAGGCCAACGCCGTCGCCCTGTCGCTGATGATCAATTCCACCGGCGCCGTGAACCTGCACATGAAACCGCTCATGTCAGCAGAGGATCTCGACGCGGCAGCCAAGAAGACGCCGTCGTACCGGGCCCCGGGGCAATAGCCCACGCGGTGCCCGGCGTGCCGGTGCGGGGCCAGTCCCCCGGGCTGGCCCCGCACCCCGGCGCGGCCCCGTGCCAGTGCCATTCGCCCGGCGGCGTGTAGATCGTGTCGCCGGGGCGGATTTCGGTCACTTCGCCGCCGCGGGCCTGGACCAGGCCGACACCTTCGGTGACGTGCAGGGTCTGTCCGACGGCGTGCGAGTGCCAGGCCGTGCGGGCGCACGGGGCAAAGTGCACCGCGTTGACGCGCATGCGGGACGGTTCGGGCTGCGGGGCCGCGACGACGTCAAACCAGACGTCGCCGGTGAACATCTGCGCCGGTCCCTTGACGCTTGGCTTCCTGGCTTGGATTTCCACTGTCATTTCCTCACAGGGTGTTTTTGTCGGGTGGCGGGCGCGACCGGAGGCCGCGTCCGCCCACTCCCGGGGTTCTTCGTGCGCTGCTGCGTCCTAGTTCAGGGTCGCGGTGTCGATCACGAAGCGGTAGCGGACGTCGGAGGCCAGGACGCGCTCGTAGGCGTCGTTGATCTTCGCGGCCGGGATGACCTCGATTTCGGCGCCCAGGCCGTGCTCGGCGCAGAAGTTGAGCATTTCCTGGGTTTCCCGGATGCCGCCGATCATCGAGCCGGCGAAGGAACGGCGGCCCATGATCAGGGCGAACGCGTTCACCGGGAGCGGTTCCGCGGGGGCGCCGACGTTGACCAGTGCGCCGTCGAGGGTCAGCAGCTGCAGGTAGGAGCTGATGTCGATCGCGGCACTGACCGTGTTGATGATCAGGTCAAAAGTGCCGGCAAGGTCCGTGAAAGTGTTCTCGTCGCTCGTGGCGTAGTAATGGTCCGCGCCCAGCTTCAGCCCGTCTTCCTGCTTCTTCAGCGACTGCGACAGGACCGTGACCTCGGCGCCCATGGCGTGGGCGATCTTGACCGCCATGTGGCCGAGTCCGCCGAGTCCGACGATCGCGACCTTCTTGCCGGGACCCGCGCCCCAGTGGTTCAGCGGCGAGTAGGTGGTGATGCCGGCGCACAGCAGCGGCGCGGCGACGTCGAGCTCGATGCCCTCGGGAATGGTGACCACGAAATCTTCGGTCACAACGACGTGGGTGGAGTAGCCGCCCTGGGTGATGGTGCCGTCACGGTCGACGGCGCCATAGGTGCCGGTGTTCCCGGCGAGGCAGTATTGCTCCTCGCCGGCCTGGCAGTTGACGCACTCGCCGCAGGAGTTGACCATGCAGCCGACGCCGACCCGGTCACCGACGGCGTGCTTGGTCACGGCCGTGCCCACCTCGGTGACAATGCCGGCAATTTCATGGCCGGGAACCAGCGGATAGGTCTGCGGGCCCCAGTCGCCGCGGACAGTGTGGATATCGGAATGGCAGATCCCGGCGTACTTGATCTCGATCAGGACATCGTGCGGTCCAACGTCGCGGCGCTCGATGGTGGTGAGGGCGAGCGGCTCGGTCGCGGACGGTGATGCGTAAGCGTTGACGGTAGGCAATGAATCTCCTGCTTGTTGATCGTTGGGGGTTGTTCAACGGAACACCATCCATCAAACCCGGTAACGCAGCCGTGAGGGAGTCCCTGCTGATAGGGGTACTGGCAGGGCCTCCCTCAGAGAGCCCAAAGGCCTAACGTTGATGGCATGGATAATCGAGAGGCGACCCGCGAGTTCCTTGCCTCGCGCCGGGCCAAGATCACCCCCGAAGAGTCGGGATTGCCGATCTACGGCGCGAAACGCCGGGTCCCCGGACTCCGCCGCGGGGAAGTCGCCATGCTGGCCGGCGTCAGCGTCGAGTACTACACGAGGCTGGAGCGGGGAAACCTGTCCGGCGTTTCGGAGGGGGTGCTGGACGCTGTGGCCAGGGCCCTGCAACTCGACGACGCCGAACGGGCCCACCTCTTCGATCTGGCCCGGGCAGCGGCCCCGGGCAGCCGGACCCGCCGTCGTCCCCGTCCCGCGGAGTCCGTCCGGCGCAGCGTTCAGCTGACGCTGAACGCCATCGCCAACGCGCCCGCCTTTGTGCGGAACGGACGCATGGACATCCTTGCGGCCAACCCGCTGGGCCATGCCCTGTATTCGGACATGTACGCGGGTCCGGCCCGCCCGGCCAACCATGCCCGGTTCATCTTCCTGGACGCACGATCGCGCAGCTTCTACCCGGACTGGGGCCGTGCGGCGAGCGACACCGTCGCGATCCTGCGCACCGAGGCCGGCCGGGACCCCTACGACCGCGGGCTGACCGACCTGGTCGGGGAACTATCGACGCGGAGCGAGGAATTCCGCACCTTGTGGGCGGCGCATAACGTGCGCCAGCACTACACCGGGCTCAAGCACTTGCACCACCCGGTGGTCGGGGATCTCCACCTGATGTACGAGGCAATGGACGTCTCCGCCGACGCCGGGCTGTCCCTGCTGGTCTACAACGCCGAGCCCGGCTCCGCGTCGGAAGATGCGCTGCGGCTGCTGGCCAGCTGGGCCGCGACCAACCAGCAAGTCAAGGAGGCCGGGGCGGCTTTTACGGTGGACAAGGCCTAACCGGGGCAGGCCGGCACTGTCACGCCAGGGCGGATATGCCGTCCGTGTATCCACCGGACTGGCCGCTGGAGGTGAAGTTGTTCAGCCAGGCCATGGCCTCGTCCCGGGACGTGAAGAATTCGTGGGGGTAGCGGGTGTGCCGGCTCATGGCCGCCGCGATCACACGATCCACTGTGCTGGATCCAAGCACGGCAATCGCCAGAACCCCTGTTGTCTGCGCGAACTCGTACCTGGCGGCCGCGCTGATCTCCACGTCCGTCATTTCGGAGAGCATCGGCATCGGTATTCCGCCGCTGATCTGCGCTACGGCCAGCATCGCGTCCCTGGCATCGTCGACATCAACAAACGTGCCCGGCTGCCAGACGGATGTGATGATGCCCGCACTGATGCTCAGCACGTTCTTTCCGTCAGCAGCTGCTATATGTCCTGGCATCATCGAGACCATTCTAGGGCCGGTCCTGACAAGCCACGGGTTTGGGGCCGGGTGCGCGTGGCGGACCGCAAACCCGCGGCTGCACTCCGCGTCGCTGACCGGCAAGGCGTACCCCGGGTGCCACGTGGCCCGCAGCCCGTGCCGGTATTCAGCAAAGGCATTGCCTTCGCCATGCCCCGCAGGCATACTCGTGCCTGCGGGAGGACGTCCCCGCGTCCCCCACCGACGACCCGCGATGCACACGCGAACGGATGAGCGCCATGGCTGATATGACGAACCTCGAGCAACAGCAGGTGGACCGGGCGAATGCTTCCGGCCTCAAACCCGTCGTCTTCGTCCACGGACTGTGGCTCCTGTCCAGCAGTTGGGACCGGTGGCGGGCCCTGTATGAGGAGAACGGCTACACCACGCTCGCCCCCACGTGGCCCGATGATCCCGAAAGCGTCGATGAGGCCAGACGCGACCCGGAGGTCTTTGCCAAGAAGATGGTCAGGCAAGTCACGGACCACTACCTCGACGCGATTGGCCAGCTCACCATCAAGCCCGCCGTCGTGGGGCATTCCTTCGGCGGACTCATCGCCCAGAGGATCGCCGGAACCGGAGCCGCCGCAGTCACGGTGGCGATCGACCCCGCACCGTTCCGGGGAGTCCTGCCGCTGCCGGCCTCCGCCCTAAAGTCAGCAGCGCCTGTGATCGCGAATCCCGCCAACGCAAAGCGTGCAGTGTCTTTGACTTTTGACGAATTCCGTTTCGGCTGGGCCAATGCCCTGGACGAGGACGAAGCCCGCCAATTGTTTGACACCTTTCACGTCGCGGCCTCTGGTGTGCCTCTGTTCCAGGCTGCAACCGCAAACCTCAACCCGTTCACCGAGGCCAAGGTCGACACGAAGAATCCGGATCGGGGGCCGTTGCTGATCATCTCCGGGGAGAAAGACCACACAGTGCCGTGGGCCATCGCCAATGCGTCCTACAAGCGTCAAAAAAGAAATTCGGCGCACACGGCAATCAAGGAGTTGCCGGACCGCGGCCACTCTCTCACGATCGATCACGGCTGGCCTGAGGTCGCCCAAACCGCCCTGGACTTCATCAAAGAGTTCGGCTGAGCACTACCGGCCAGAGTCAGCGTGTCCGGCCGAGGGCATGCCCCCTGCCGGCGCTCAGCAGTGGACATGTCCCTTTCTCAGGAATGGACTTGTCCCCCGGCGCGGCTCAGGGATGGACATAGTGGGCATATGTCCATCCCTGGGCGCCCGAGGAGGGCATGTCCCGCGGAGGGGTGCCGGAACCGGCCCGGCCGTCACAGCATCCGGCGGTCAGGACTCCAGGACCAGCAGCTGGGCCTTGTCCGCGTCCCAGCCCACCCACAGCTCCTCATCCGGCCGGATCCGGGCGACACTGTCGGAGCTCAGCTCACGGAGCTGGAGGTCGTGGCCGCCGGCAGTGAGGCGGTGGCGGACCGTGGCGCCAAGATTCGTGGAGGACAGCAGGGTCGCGGCGCATCCGTTGCCCGCCGCGGCCCGTGTCCTGAATTTGAGGTGCTCCGGGCGGATGGAGACGGCGTAGTTCTCACCGCTTGCCCCGCGGTCCCGGACCTTTGCCATACCCAGTCCGCCGAGGTCCACCACGGCTTCCTCGCCGTTGCGCTCCACGATGGTGCACGGGATGAGGTTGGTGTCGCCCAGGAAGCTGGCCACCCAGTCGGTCATGGGGTGGTTGTACACCTCCTCCGGCGGGCCGGACTGCACGATCTGCCCGTCCCGCATCACCACGATCCGGTCCGACATGGCCATGGCCTCGTCCTGGTCGTGTGTCACGAACAGCACGGAGATGCCCAGGCCCTTCTGCAGGGTCTTGATCTCCTCCTGCATCTGCTCGCGAAGGCGCTTGTCCAGGGCTGCCATCGGCTCATCCAGCAGCAGGGCCGCCGGGTTGAAGACCAGTGCCCGGGCCAGCGCCACCCGCTGCTGCTGTCCGCCCGAGAGCTGGCGCGGCTTGCGCCCGCCCATCTTGCCCAGTCCCACACGGTCGAGAGCTTCCTCGGCGCGCTGGCGGCGTTCCGCGCGCGGCACCTTCCTCATGCGCAGCGCAAACTCCACGTTTTCCAGCGCGCTCATGTGCGGGAACAGGGCGTAGTTCTGAAACACGACACCGAGATTGCGGTCCCGGGGCGGCAGCATGTCCACGGGTTTGCCGTCAATGAGGATGGCTCCGGCGGTGTGTTCTTCAAACCCCGCCACCATCATCATGGTGGTCGTCTTGCCGGAGCCGCTTGGGCCCAGGAGGGTCACGAACTCCCCCGGCTGGACTGTCAGGTCCAGTTCGTCCACGGCAACGACGTCGCCGTAGTGCTTGCTGACCTGGCGGAGCTCAATGGCGCCCTGGGCGGCCCTGCCCGTGCCGGGAATGGGCCCCGCGGAAATCACTGAAGCGGTCATCGACTTTCCTTACGTTTGTGCGGACACGGCCAGCGGCAGCATCCGGGTTGAAGAGCGGCGCTTGAGGACAAACAAGACCTGGAGCAGCAGCCCGATGGTGGCGACGCTGACCAGCAGGGCGGAGGACACCGCGATCTTCGGGGTCAGGTTGAACTGGATATCCGTGAACATCTTCACCGGCAAGGTGGTGGCCCCCGGGGACTGCATGAACAGGGACATGACCGTCTCATCGATGGAGACCGAGAACGCGAAGAGCGCCCCGGAGATCAGGCCGGGCAGGATGATGGGCAGATACACGTGCCGCAGGACGGAGAGCGGTCCGGCCCCGAGGCTCTGCGCCGACCGGACCAGGGCCGGGTTGAGCCCGGCGAGGCTGGCGCGGGTGGTCAGGTACACATAGGGGGTCGCGATCACGGCGTGCGCCAGGCCGATGGGGACGATGCTGCCCACCAGGCCGATCGAGATGAAGAACTGGTAGAACGCCAGCGCCAGCACCACGGTCGGCACGATCATCGGCGCTAGGATCAGACCCACCACGGCGGGCCGGCCGGGAAACTTGCGCCCGTGCAGGCCGATCGCCGCGGTGGCGCCCAGCAGCACGCCGATCACGACGGCGATCGCCGCCGACTGCAGGCTGGCCGTCAGGGCGGAGGTCCAGGCCCGGTCGGCGAAGAATCCTGCCACGGCGGCGAAGGAGATTCCCTCCGGCGGGAAGGTGATGTAACGGCTGTCGTTCAGCGCGACCGGCACCACAATCGCCGTCGGAATGACGAGGAACAGGAAGGCCGGGATGGAAAGAAGCGCCAGCAGCCGGTGCTGTGGATTAGTTGTCTTCATGTTGGCCTCCTGCCTTGAGGACGCGCTGGTAGACGGCCACGAGGATGCTGACCATGACCGTCAGGATGACGGCCAGCGCAGCGGCCCCGGAGAAGTCCGTGAGCTGTCGGGCGTAGTAGTCGATCTGGTTGGCGATCATCATGTCGCCGGGCCCGCCCATCACCACCGGGGTGATAAAGAAGCCTGTGCTGATGATGAAGACCAGCAGCCCGGCCGCGGAAATGCCGGGCATGCTCAGCGGCAGCGTGATCCTGCGGAAGACGGATCCTTCCCGCGCGCCAAGGGAGCGGGCCGCGAGCCCGAGCCGGTCATCGATCGATGTCAGCGAGGAGAAGATCGGGAACACCGCGTACGGCAGGAGGCAGTGCACCATGCCGACAATCACGGCGAACCGGTTGTGCAGCAACGGGATCGGCGCACCGGTCAGCCCGATTCCCTGCAGGAAGGCGTTCACAATGCCGTTGTCCTGGAGCAGGACCGCCCAGGCGAAGTTCTTCACCAGGATGCCGGTCCAGAACGGCAGGAGTACGACGGCGAACAGGATCACCCGGGTGACGTTGCCGGCCCGCCACAGGACCATGGCGATGATGTAGCCCAGCACCACGGTGACAATGGTGCTGGCCAGGCTGATGGTCAGGGTGTTGACCAGGGCGCGCATCACCAGCGGGTCCTCGAGGACCCGCTGGTAGGCGTTGTCGGCGAAGCTTGCGCCGACCAGTTTGCCCAGCGGCGTCAGGAACAGCACGACGTCGAAGGCAAGGATCGGAGCCAGCAGCAGCCACCAGCCGCTGCGCCGCCGTCGGGGTGCTGCCTCGGCGGAGGCAGGCTCGCCGCGGCCCCGCGGCCGGGGCCGTTCGAGGGTTGCGTTGCTCATGTCAGCTGGCCTGCCAGAGCTTGAACTGCTGCTCGGTCTTCTTCAGGTTCTGCGACCACCACTTGTCGTCGCGGACCAGGATCTTGTCCGCGAGCCGGGGGCTGGTGGGAAGCGTGTCGGCGATTTCCTTCGGCAGCTTGGACAGCGCCGGGGTGTTGGCCAGGGTCAGGTTGGTGACCTTGTCGAACGCCGCGCCGGCCTCGGCGTCGTTGGACATGAAGTTCATCAGTTTGAAGGCCGCTTCCTTGTTCTTGGCGCCCTTCGGAACCACGAAGTAGTCGCCGGCGAGGACGGCGTTTTCGGCGGAGAAGTTCAGTTTCGCGCCGTCGTTGCGGGCTGCGTTAATGCGGTTGTTGAAGCTGGTGGAGAGCGAGACCTCGCCGGAGGTGAGCTGCTGGATGGGCTCCTGGTTGGCGGCGTGGTAGAGAAGCCGGTCCTTGCCCGGGTGCTGGCCCAGGACCCTAAGGGCCCGGTCGACGTCGAGCGGGTAGATCTTGTCGAAGGGGACACCGTCGGCCAGCAGCGCGGCTTCCAGGACGGAGCTGTCGGAGAGCTGGTTGTACACCGAGCGCTTGGTGTTGTACTTGCCCTGGTCGAAGAATTGGGCCCAGTCTTTCGGGGCCTGCGCGTCGGAAATGACCTTCTGGTCCCAGGCCATGACAAACAGGAAGCTCAGGTACTTGATGCCGTATTCAGCCTTCGCGTATCCGGGCAGGCCCTTGTCGCTGATGATGTCGTAGTCGAACTTCTCTAACAGCCCCTCGGCCACGGCCACCTCATACTCCGGCGCCGTGATTTCCACGAGGTCCCACTGCACGTCGCCGGACTGGACCTGGGCCTTGAGCGCGGCCAGGGAGGTGTTGGCCAGCAGCGTCGTCTGGATCCCCGACTGCTTGGAGAACGGGTCCAGGATTGTCTGGGTCAGCTGGTCGTTGTACGAGCCACCATAGGACGTGACGGTCACCGTCTTGTTGGCAGCGGCACTTTCGGCGGGCTTCGCCGCGCAGCCGGAGAGCGCCAGACCCGCAAATGGCGTCAGCGCTGCCGCCTTGAGGAGCTGCCTGCGGTCAAAGGGAGTGGAACGGAATGCTGTCATGGGGGAAGTGCCTCTCATGGACGCGGGCACGCCAAAAGAGGGCGTGCAGGATTGCGGGCGTGGCGGGGTGCGGTGCGTGTGACGCAGTGAAGCGAGAAGAAGTGAAGAGAGAAGGAGAAGTGACAGCTGCGGTTCGCGCGCGCCATCCATTCCAGCTGGAGATCTCGAGTCCGCCTTCCGGCGGCTTTTCGGTTTCGCAACTGTAACTGTGAAGTTGCTCACTAGTCAACAGTTGTATTGCTTTAAGAAACAACGAGATTTCTGCCCCGCGAGCTCCCCTAACGCCGGCCCTCCTGAGCCCGCCCGGGCATCTCCAGGGTCACCGAATGATGCGCCCGTCGTGGATAACAGTCCTCGACCTGTTGTGGTCCCAGAGAACTGCCGGGTCCACAAAGGGGTCGCCGTCCAGAATCACGGCATCGCCCGCCATTCCAGCGCCGATGCTCCCGATGCTTGGGTCCTGAAGGAGCTCTGCGTTTACTGAGGTAAGGGATCTCAGCGTCTCCAAGACGCCTGCCGCCTCGATCTGCAGCCGAATGCCGACAAGCTGATCATCCTCAAGGTCCCCCATCAGGTCGGATCCGAAGCCCACCTTGACTCCGGCCTGCAGGGCCAGTTCCACAGCAATTTTGCCGGCCTCAAGCACCTCGGCGTTCTTGGCCTGGGAAACGGGGTTCAGGCCCATTGCAGCTCCCCTTCGGCTCATGGCGTCGTAGGCGGCAAGCGTCGGCACGAGGAAGCTCCCGTGCTCGGCCATCATCTGCGCCGTGTCCCGGTCCAAGAGGTTCCCGTGTTCTATGGAACGTACCCCGTTTTCCACGGAATGCCTGATTGCCTCGGGTGAATACGCATGGGCCGCCACGTAACTCTTGCGCCGGGTGGCCTCGTCCACCACCGCCCGGACTTCTTCCGCTGAATACTGCGGCAGCCGGATGGGATCTGTCAGGGAGACCACGCCTCCGGAAGTCATGATCTTGATGGCGTGGCTTCCCGTGCGGAACCGATCACGAACTGCCCGGCGCAGGTTGTCCACCCCGTCCACCACGGCGCACATGTGACCGTGATCGAAGCAGACATCCAGATCCGCGGACCGGGGATCGCCATGGCCACCGGTTTGGCTGAGGGCCGGACCCGTGTAGTAGTATCTCGGAGCCGTGACCAGGCCGCTGCGGATGGCCCGGGCCAGCCCGCTGTCCCCGCCGGCCACATCGCGGACGGTCGTGAATCCCCGCCGCACGGCGGCGCCCAAGCGGCGCGCCCCCACCAGTGCGGTGTAGCTCAGGAGCGAGCGCTCAACCTCAAGGCCGCCCAAGCCCACGGCGTACGCGTGAAAGTGGGCATCGATGAGCCCTGGCACCACGACGCGGCCGCCGGCGTCGATCACCTCACCTTCGGGGATGACGTCGCCGGCCTCCTGGATGATCCCGTCCCGGAACAGGATGGATCCGCTCGCCAGCTCGGGCGAATGTCCGTCAAAGATCCGGGCATTGTGGATGGTCAGGGCGTCTGCGTTGGTCATGCTGACAACTCCTCGGGTGAGATGTTCGTGGGTGGGCTCGGTCCGGTTCTCTAGGTGCTGGCCGGTTCCGTGGAACCGCGGACCATCAGTGAACCCTGGAGGATCAGCTGGTGCTGTTCCAAGCCCTTGCCCTCCATGACCCTGCGGAGCTGTTCGCCGGCCCTGGCCCCGAGGGCGTCGCCCGGAAGGTGGACGCTGGTCAGGCCCGGGTTGGACGTGGCCGAATAGGGCAGGTCATCGAAGCCTGCCACGGCCAGTTCCTGCGGAATGCGGACGCCGGCCACCCTGGCTTCCTGCAGCACGCCGTAGGCATGGGTATCGGTGGCGCAGACGACGGCGGTGACACCGTCCCGCTGCCAATCCGGCCACGCCGCGGCGAACGCGCCGGCGGCGGCGCCGACGTCAATGGTGGTGCCGATGACATGGTCCGTGGCCACGGTGATGCCCAGCGCCGCGGACTCCTCTAGGAATGCCGCCCGCCGGATATCGAAGGTCGCCGTGCCGGTCACACTGTCCATGTACGCCGCTTGTTTGTGTCCGGCGTCCGCCAGGTGCCGGGCCAGCAGGCGGGCGCCGTGTCCGACGTCGAGATTCACCGAGGGGGCGAAGGACTCCAAGCCGGGGGCGTCCAGCAGAACGAGAGGCCCAGCGACGGAAAGATCCTCCAGGAACTCCGCGCTGGGCGCATCTACGAGCAGCCCGGCCGGCCGCAAAGCCAGGAGCCTGCGGACGTCGTCGACGCGCGGGAACTCCCCGGCGTCCGTGACGGAGAGCAGCAGCTGGTATTCGGCGCCGAGCGCGCCGCGGACACCTGCAATGACGTTGGCGAAGAAAGGGTTGGAGATGTCCGGCGCCACGAGAATGACGATCGAACTGATGCCCTTGGCTAGCGAACTGCCAATACTGTCCACCACATAGCCGAGTTCCGCAATGGCTTCCCGGACCCGCGAAATGTTGTCCTCCGAGACCCGCCCCTGGGTCTTTCCGTTGGCCACAAGGGAGACCGTTGCGGTGGAGACCCCGGCCCGCGCAGCCACCATCGCCGCAGTGACGCGCGGGGTGCGCCCCCGAAGCTCGTGTACTTGTTCGCCGGATTCCATACCTCGATCGTAGCCGGGAGTGACGCATCGCACCTGCCGCAAGACATCAAGCGCTTGACGTCACTTACGTTAAGCGCTTGACGCTTGACGCTTGACAGTGCCAAACTCACTCTGAACGCTTTATCGCACCGCCCCGGCGGACCCCCAACGACGTGGAGATATTTACGTGGATCCCATCACCCTGAAACCGGAACGCAGGAAGATCATCCTGGACTGCGACCCAGGCCATGACGACGCCGTGGCCATGCTGCTGGCTCACGGCAATCCGTACATTGAGCTGCTCGCGGTCACAACGGTCGTCGGCAACCAGACCCTCGAAAGGGTCACCCGCAACGCCCTGTCGGTGGGCACGATTGCCGGCATCACCGGCGTCCCCTTCGCCGCCGGCTGCGATCGGCCCTTGGTCCGCAGCATCGAAACCGCCCCCGACATCCACGGTGAGAGCGGCATGGACGGCCCCGCCCAGCCCGAATCCAGCATCGAACTGGACCCGCGCCACGCCGTCGACCTCATCATCGACACTGTTATGGCGCACGAGCCTGGCACTGTGACGCTGGTGCCCACGGCAGGACTGACCAACATTGCCATGGCGGCCCGCAAGGAGCCGCGCATCGTGGAGCGCGTGAAAGAAGTTGTGCTCATGGGCGGCGGGTACCACGTAGGCAACTGGAGCGCCGTTTCCGAATTCAACATCATCATCGACCCCGAGGCCGCACATATTGTGTTCAACGAGCCGTGGCCGGTGGTCATGGTGGGCTTGGACCTCACGCACCAGGCCCTCGCGACCCCCGAAGTCGTGGAAAAAATCGCCGCCGTGGGTACCAAGCCCGCCCAGTTCGTGCTGGAGCTGATGGAGTTCTTCACCAAGACGTACAAGGACGCCCAGGGCTTCGATTACCCGCCCGTCCACGACCCCTGCGCGGTGGCCTACGTCATCGATCCCACGGTGATGACCACCCGCAAAGTCCCCGTGAACATCGAACTGCAGGGCCAACTGACGCTCGGCATGACCGTCGCCGATTTCCGCGCCCCGGCACCGGAGGACTGCCACACGTCTGTTGCTGTGGACCTCGATCACGCGAAGTTCTGGAACCTCGTCACAGACGCCCTGGTGCGCATCGGCGACGTGGACCCGTCCGCCGCCGTCAGCATCGGCGCAGGAAACGGAGCCAACTCATGAGCACTCTGACTTACGAATCCAAGACAACGGGACGAAGCGTCGCTGCACTCACGGCGGCCCTGTTGACGGCCTGCATTGCCTTCCAGCTCAACGCATCGATGCTCAGCCCCGCCCTGGTCACGATGGGCAACGAACTCCACACCGATCAGGCCGTGATCGGCCTGTCCCAGACCTGGTTCTTCACCGCGGCAGCACTGTTTTCCCTCTTCCTGCCGCGCCTGAGCGACATTGTGGGGCGCAAGAAGATCCTGCTGGGCATGATGTTGATGATGGCTGTCGGCTCGGTGATCGCGGCCATGGCTCCCGATATCACCTGGCTCTTCGTCGGACGCATCATCCAGGGCGTCAGCGGCCCCACGGTCCCGCTGTGCCTGATCATGCTGCGCTCCGCCGTCAGTGACCCGCGGAAGTACGGTGCCCTCATGGGCCTCATCACCGCCGTCAACGGCGGGGTTGCCGGCGTCGACTCCTTTGTCGGCGGTTACTTCGCCGAGCATTACGGATTCCGCAGCATCTTCTGGCTCATGGTGGTGCTGGCCGTCGTGGCGGCGGGCCTGGTCGCCGTTCTGGCCGGTGAGAGCAAGCCGGCGGTGGGCACCAAGATGGACTGGCCCGGCGTCTTCTTCATCGTGATCGCGGTCGGCGCCCTGCTCACAGCCCTCAACGAGGCCTCCAAACTGGTCAGCGGATTCTCCCCCGGCACCCTCGCACTGGCGACTGCCCTCATCGCCGTTGCAGTGATCGCCTTCTTCGGGTTCTGGACGGTGGAAAAGCGCTCCCGGCAGCCCATGGTGGAGACCGCCCACCTGCGCCAGCGCTCCACTTGGGCGCCGTTGCTGACCACAATCCTGACCATGACCGGCGTCTTCGCGGTCATCAACGGGATCGTTCCCGCCTACGTGCAGGCCACGGCTCCCGGCTTCGGCGTGGGACCGACCGAAATGTCACTCATCATCCTGACTCCCTACGCCCTCCTGGGCTGGGTTGTCGGACCCATCAGCGGCCGTTTGGCCCCGGTTTTCGGCTACACCAAAGTTTTGCGGATCGGCATGGCCGGCAGCGTCGTGGCCCTGGCGATCATCGCCTTCTTCGGCCTCAGCAGCCTGCCCATGATGATTGCCGGAACAGCGTTGCTGGGCATCATGTACGCGGGTACGGTCAACATCATGCTGAACGGCCTTGGCGTTGTCCTCTCCCCAGCTGGCAACCCCGGCTTTCTCCCCGGCATGAACGCCGGCGCGTTCAACCTGGGCGCCGGCCTGAGCTTCCTGGTCCTGCCGGCAGCGCTGGTGGCCTCTTCTGCACTGGGCGATGCCCAGGCATCCTACTTGACCGCGATCACGGTGGGCCTGATCATCACCGTGGCGGCTTTCGCCGCCTCACTCCTGATTCCCAAGCCCTTGGAAGCTGAGGCGAAATGACCCGCCCGGACTCTGGCCGGATCGTCGTCGTCGGTTCACTGAATGCGGACCTGACCATCTACTGCGACAGGCTCCCCCTCCCCGGCGAAACGGTGCACGGGAATGGCTTTGCGGTCAATCCCGGCGGCAAGAGCGCCAACCAGGCGGTCGCGGCGGCCAAACTCGGAAGCCGGGTCGCGCTGATCGGTGCGGTGGGCGACGACACCAACGGGACCATGCTTCTGGCCTCCACCGCCGGGGCCGGGGTGGACATTTCCCGCGTCCGCCGCACGCCTGATGCTGCGACCGGCGTCGCCGTCATTTCCGTCGACGCCCACGGTGAGAACAACATCATCATCTCGGCCGGAGCCAACGGCACACTGGCGCCCGGGGATGTTGCCGCTTCCGCCGAATTGTTCGAGGGCGCGTCCGTGATGTGCCTGTGCCTCGAGGTCGGTCTGGACACCGTTGAGGCCGCGGCCCGCTTGGGCCACGACGCCGGGGCGACAGTTCTGCTCAACCTGTCGCCCTACGCCGAGATCCCGGCGAGCTTGGCCGCACTCTGCGACATCCTGCTGGTGAACGCGCATGAGGCGTCGCTGTTCCTGGGCGGCGCCGCCGTGCCCGACGCCGGGGCTGACACCGCGGCGTGGGCGCCGGTCCGGGACAAGTTCGCCGATCGCGGACTGCACCGCGTTGTGGTCACTTTGGGGGCGAACGGCTCCGTCGTCCTGGACTCCGGAGCCGGCGCCGAGGGCCGCATCACCCGCATTGAACCCACCAGGGTCGACGCCAAGGACACCACCGGTGCAGGCGATGCATTCACCGGGGCCGTGGCTGCGCGCCTTGCCGCCGGCGATTCACTTCCGGCCGCTGCCGCCTTCGCGTCCGTTGCCGCGGCCTTGGCAGCGACCAGGAAGGGGACGCAAACGGCGTACCCGAAAGCGGCGGATGTGGAGGGACTGCTCGCTTAACGGCCACCCCCGCCAGTTAGGGCCGCCACGGGAGGGGGCGCCGCAGAGCCTGTCTGCGGCGCCCCCTCCCGGTTAAGCGCCGGACCGGTCTGGTGGTCCTTGGTTGATGCAACCCAATTGCACAGCAGATTCACAGCGAGGCGCTATTGAAGTTACAGCCGCGGGGCCGACAATGGTTCGACCTGATAGGAGTATTTGCCGGGCGATGGTGGCCGCGACTTACTGGAGCGTCAGTGGCGAGCGTCCTGACCAATCGAGCCGGAGCAAGCGAACTTGTACCGACTAGTGATGGGCTCCCGGCATGATCACTCTCCGCAAGCACGTACTTCCCTCGCTCCTCGCCCTGGTCCTGCTCTCGACGTCGGCCTGTACCTCCGGTGTCGCGGCTGGCATCCCGTCGGCCGGCGTTCCGTCCGGTGGCACACCATCTGGCACACCCTCAGGTGGCACACCGAGCAAATCCGGCGGCGGGACGAGCCAATCCGCCGCACCCGCCGAGTCCGCCAGCCCGAGTGCTGCGGTCCCGCAGCTAACCCCGGCGAGCACGGTGGATGCGCGCACGGTGCTGGCGGCGTTCAAGTCCCGGGACATGGTGGGGCACCTGCAGGCGCTGCAGCGGGTGGCCGATGCCAACGGCGGGAACCGGGCCTCGGGCACCTCGGGGTATGAGGAGTCGGCCCGCTACGTCGAGGAACAGCTGCGCGCCGCCGGGTATGAACCGGTGCGGCAGAGCTTCACGTTCAAAGAGGACGGCCGCCGCGGCAAGACGGTGGAGTCCTTCAACATCCTCGCCGACACCGGGGGCAGTGCCGGGCACACCGTGGTGGTGGGCGCGCACCTGGACTCCGTGCAGGAGGGACCGGGCATTGATGACAACGGCAGCGGGGTCGCGGCCGTCCTGGAGACCGCGCGGTGGATGAAGGAGGCCGGGATCACCCCGGCCAACCGGGTCCGGTTCGCGTTCTGGGGCGGCGAGGAGGACGGGCTGTACGGGTCCCAGCACTACGTCGACGAACTGAGTGCGGCCGAGATCGGCCAGACCGCGGCGAACCTGAACGTGGACATGGTGGCCTCGCCCAACGGGGTCCGCTCGGTCCATGACGGGGACGGCACGGACTTTGGCCACGCCGGCCCGGCCGGGTCCAAGGCGATCGAGGACGTCTTCTTCCGCTACTTCCAGGAGAACGCGCTGCCGGCCGAGACCACGCCCTTTGACGGGGGCTCGGACTACGACGCCTTCCTCTCGGCCGGCATTCCCGGCGGCGGGCTGTTCACCGGGGATGAGAAGAGGAAGACCCAGGCCCAGGCGCAGGCCTATGGCGGGGTGGCGGGCAAGGACCTCGATCCCTGCTACCACGAGGCCTGCGACACGATCGCCAACACAAACCCGGAACTGCTCACCGAAATGTCCGGCGCCCTGGCCTACGGCACCGTGGCCTACGCGATGGCCAAGACCGGCTAAACACCAGCTTCGCCGCCGGCTCCGGGCCGCCCCGCAGGAAGGTCCCCGGCCCAGCCACCTTCTGACGAGGGGCCGTGCCGGGGACCTGTGCTTGCCAGGGCCGAATTTGTGCCCTAGATTCCGGCCCCGCGCCGCGCCGTGGCTCCTTGGGGCTGCCGCACGCCGGCCGGTGTGAACTGTGCGCCGGTGTCCGGGAATCCGGGCACGGCAATGCGCGCGTGGGTGTGGATCTCCTCGATGGAGTCGCGCGTGTGCTGCGCGATCTTCTCCATGGTGGTGACCCACATGCCGTCCATCGTCTTGACCCGGTCCATCAGCTGTTCCAGGGCCACGGCCTTGGACGGCCGGCCGGAAATGAAGGGGTGGTTGGTCAGGACGAAGCAGCTCCCGGCAGCGTGGTGGGCCTCGGCCTCCAGCGTCCACATTTCGAGGACCTTGGCCGGGCTTTCGATGACGCCGCTTCCGGTGACGCCCGGGTAGAAGGCATACTGCTCCCAGTCGTCCAAAGCCCAGTCGACAGGGATTTCCACGAGATCGCGGGGGTCTGCCTCGGCAACGCTGAAGCGGTACGGCGCGTCGCCGTCGAGCAGGCTTGAGTCATACAGGAACCCGCGGTCGGCAAGGAGGGCCGGGGAATGCCAGTTGAGCTCCCACCACGGTGCCCTGTAGCCGGTCGGCCGGACGCCGGCGGCCTTGGCCAGGGCATCCAGGCCCCGGTCCAGGTACCGCGCCTCCGTGGCGGCGTCGATGCCTTGCATGGGTTCGTGCAGGTACCCGTGGTGTGCAATCTCGTGGCCGCCGTCGGCTATCCGGCGGACCACGTCCGGGTAGCATTCGGCGGTGAAACCCGGGACGAAGAACGTCGCCTGGATCTGCTGGCGCTCGAGGATCTGCAGAATCCGCGGGACGGCGACCTTGGGCCCGTAGGACTGGTGCGTCATGAGGGACATGCGCCTGGTGCTCTGCGGGTCATGGGCGATGGTGCAGGATTCGGCGTCGACGTCGAAGGTGAAGGACGCCGCGGCACGATGACCTTCGGGCCAGGTAATGGGATGGGCGGTGTCGGCGAAAGCGGGGAAGTTCACGGGGTTGATCTCCTGCTAGAGGGCGGCGGGCGTGGTTGATGTGACCGCAAGGCCGGTAGCGTCAGGTGAATCTGCGGTCTGTTCGCTGGGGGTGGGGACATCCAGGAACTTCCTGTGGAACCGCGGACCGAGGACGGCGTAAGCCGCGGCACTGGCCAGTCCCCCGGCGAGCCAGGACAGGTCCCATCCGCCCAGGGCGACGGCGATGGGCCCCTGCATGGCCGGCACCAGTCCGTACATGAACAGCCAGGTGGCGAAGATGCCGATGAGCAGGGAAGCGACACCGGCCGGATTCACGCCCGGCAGGCGTTTGGTGCCGACGGCGTCAAAGAGCCGGGACGGGTCGCCGGGCCAGCGCTTCTCGATCCAGAAGTAATGGACCAGCATGACTCCGCCCCAGGCAGCCACCCAGGCGACCAGCCCAATCAGCCAGGCATCCAGCACGGAGGCGAAATCCTCCTGGAAGATGAAGAAGATCACGGCCGCGAGGGAGAAGACGCCGACGAACAGGTTCAACTTGCGCCGGCTGATGGAGATGTCCAGGGCCTGCGTGGCGACGGAAAAGGTGTAAATGTTCAAGATGTTGGTCGCGATCGGGCCGTGCAGGACCATGAGCAGCACCGGGAGGGCCAGCGCGCCGAAGTTCTGGACGATGAGTTTGCCGGGATCAATTTCACCCGTGTTGGTCGCCAGGCTGGCCCCCAGGATGCCCAGCCAGACGACCGGGATGAACTGGCCCAGCACCGAGGCGAGGTAGACCTTGCGCTTGGGCACCGAGGTGCTGACAAAGCGGGAGTAATCCGCGGCGTAGGTGAACCAGGTGATGCCCCAGCCGATGCCGATGGCCGTCATGACTGCGCTCATCGCGGCGATGCGTTCCGAGCCTTCCAGGATGTGCCCCGCCGGGCCGGCGTAGGTCCAGTTGATCTTCATGCCGAACCAGGCCACTGCCGACATCACGGTCAAGATGATGATGGTGGGCGGCACGGTCCACTTCTCGAAGGCGGCGATGGCTTTATAGCCGAACCAGGCGATGGCTACCTGTACAGCCATGATGAAGGTGGCGATGCCAATCTTCCAGGCGTAGTTCTTGGCCTCCGGGTCAACCCAGCCGAGCGTTCCGAACAAGGCCATGACCAGATCCAGGATGATCCAGGTGTTGACCGCACACCAGCCGATCACCAGGAGAGCCTGGATGCCGGCGGGCAGGTAGTTGCCGCGCCGGCCGAAGGCGGCGCGGGCCAGCACCATGCCGGTCGCTCCGGTCTTTTGGCCCAGCAGGACGAAGCAGCCGAAGAGCAGCATCCCGATCAGGTTTCCGAGGACAAGAACCGTGACGGTGTCCGCGAATCCCAGGCCAAGCTGGATGCCGAGCGCTCCGAGCACCCAGTTGATCGGGGCGAGATTGGCGCCGGCCCAGATCCAGAACTGGCCGGAGACCTTGCGGGTCCGTTGTGATTCGGGGATGGGCTGGAGCCACGCTTCGTGGTCTACGCTCGCTTCCGGCGCGGTGCCGGCAGGGGCCGCTGGGGATTTTTGACGCATGTGGAGCCTCCGAGGATGTGTGGGATTCCTCAAGATTATGTGTCGTGGGCCACATACGACTATATACAATGTGTCTAAATATACCCAGAGCAACGCGACGGAGTGTAATGTCCATCCTTCTTCAAGACGTCCTGAACCATCCGACCATGGCGGCCGCCGACCCCATTGTCCGCGCCGCGGCCAGGGCCGCCGCCCGGGCGCAGCTGCGGTGGATCCACTCCAGTGAAATCATTGATATCGCGCCCCTGCTGGCTGGCGGGGAACTTCTGCTGACGGGCGGAGAAGCCCTGGCCCTCGCCTCGGAGGAGCGGCAGGTCAACTACATCCGCCAACTGGCGGAGCGGGGCGTTGCCGCCGTAGCTATCGAAACCGGGGCTGCCCTTCCGTCCCTGCCATCGTCTATGGTGGCAGCCGCCGAGGCTGCCGGACTGCCCCTGATTGAACTTCGCGGGGTGGTGCCGTTCGTCGGAATCACGCAGGCCATCAATTCGATGCTGGTCAGCGACTCGGTGTCCCAATTGCGGCGGGCCGATGAGGCCAGTCACGCGATGGCTGTCGAACTGGCGCACGGCGGTGGCCTGGACCGGATCCTCGCCGTGCTGGCCGGCATCATCAATGCCGAGGTGACGCTGACGTCCATAGCCGGCGCGACCCTGGCCAGCGCAAGCCCGGGGCGGGCCGAGGCCGCCGACCCCGATGCCTCCACCGTTGGGCCGCAGGAGCAGGCACGCCTGATTCACATCGACGTGCCGATCCGCGGCATCCTTGCGGCTCAGCTGTTGCTACGGGTCCCGGCGGACGAGGACCAGAACCTGGCCCGGACGGCCGGAAATCGTTCTGTCGACATCCTGGCCCTGGCGTTGCTGCAGCGAATGTCCCCCGGGCTCAAGGAAGTCGCCGGGGCGGCCCTGCTTCGCGCGATTGATTCCGGCAGCCAGGCCTGGCGGCTCCAGCAATTGGCTTCCGCGGCCGGGATTCCGCCGGGTGCCACAATCGTGGCCATCATGGTCCGCTCCGGCATGCTCCAACACCTCCGCGCTTCTGTGGAGCAGCTCTTGGCCCGGCGGGCGCAGCCCAGCGCAACCTATGTCGATAATGCCGAGCTGCTGGCGGTGGTGGTCCTCCCGGGCGATAGTCCGCTGGACAGCAGGGACGCACTTCTGGTTGGCCTGCGGGCGCTACCGGCCCCATCAGACACGCTGGTTGCCGTCGGCCCCGTGGCCGTCGGGATTTCGGAAGCCCCCTGGTCCTTGTCGGAGGCCAGGCTGACCCTGGAATTGGCGGGCGCGCTGGGACGGTCACCGGCGGGGGCAACCGGACCGCACGGTCCCGTGATCGATTGCGAGGCATTCGCCGTCGAACGCCTCGCTGTTGGAAGCCTGGATACCGGGCAGCGGCGGAACTTCGTGCGCCAGCAGCTGGGGGCCCTCCTGGATTATGATGCGCAACGCAATTCCCGGCTGCTTGACACCCTGGCCATGTGGCTGGATTCCGGCTGCAACACGGCCCAGGCGGCGAGGGAACTGCACGTGGAGCGGCAATCGATGCATCAACGGCTGCAGCGGATCTTCGAGCTGTGCGGCGGCGACCCCCGGCGGACGGGCCGGCTCGCAGCGTTGCATTTGGCCGCGCGGCTGGCCCGGCTCAGCTGACGTGCGCTCGGCGCCTTAGTCCGGGCGCGCGCCGCGTCAGCCGTTGCTGGACGCGCGCCCGCCCAGCCGGCTGGTGATTTTATCGGCCGCAGCGGCGCACGCTTCGCCCAGGTTCTGCAGAGCCTCGCGTGAGACGCGGAACCGGGGCGCCGAGATCAGGACGGCCGCCACGATGTCGCCGCGGTGGTCGTGGACGGGAGCGGCGACGCCCACTTCATCGATGGAGGATTCGCCGTAGTTGATGGCCCAGCCCCGGGCCGTCACGTCCTTGAGCTTGATCTGGTAGCCATCCAGGCCCGCATCATCGAGTCCCGGGTAGCTGATCGCCCCGCTGCGCAGGAGCACACGGACGCGTTCGACGGGCGCTGCGGCCAGGAAGACCTGCACGGAGGCGCTCATGGCGTCGGTGTACCGGGCTCCCAGCGGGGTGGTGTGCTTGATCTGGTGGTGGCTGGCGATCTGCTCCACGCACGTTGACTCTGCGCCGTTCCACACCATGAGGGCGCTGGTTTCGCCGGTCTGTTCGGTGAGTTCACGCAGGACGGGATACGCCACCCGCCGTTCTTCCAGTTCGGCCAGCAACGGCCCGGCGACGGCGATCAGTCCCAGCCCCAGCCGGAAGCGGCGGGTTTCCGGATCGCGTTCCACCAGGTGTTCCTGCTCGAACGTGGCTAGGATCCGCGAAACCGTGCTCTTGTGCAGGCCCACCCGGTTGGCGATCTCGGTGACTCCGAGCAACGGTTCGTCCGCCGTGAAGGTTCGCAGCACGGCGATGGCGTTGACGATGACGGAGGTGCCCTTGGTGTCGCCGTTTCCGGTGGTCCCGGGAGATTCTGCTGGGGTCATGGTGTCTACCATCATTCCGCATGAGGGCCCAAAAGCGGCGCCACGGTGGACGTGGCGCCGCTTCTGGGTCCTGCCTTCAGGGGGTCTGGGCGCCTCAGGCTCCGATGATGTTGTATTCGGGGCCGAACGGGAACTTCGTGATGTTCTCGGCTCCGTCTTCGCCGACCACCAGGATGTCGTGCTCGCGGTAGCCGCCTGCGCCGGGCTGGCCGTCCAGGACGGTGATCATGGGTTCCATGGAGACCACCATGCCGGGCTCGAGCACCGTGTCGATGTCCTCGCGGAGTTCCAGTCCGGCTTCGCGGCCGTAGTAGTGGCTCAGGACGCCGAACGAGTGTCCGTAGCCGAAGGTCCGGTTGGCAAGCAGTCCGTGGCCCACGTAGATCTCGTTCAGCTCGGCGGCGATGTCCTTGCAGACAGCTCCGGGCTTGATGAGCTCGAGGCCGCGCTTGTGGACCTCGACGTTGATGTTCCACAGCTCCAGGGAGCGGGCGTCGGGTTCGCCGTAGAACAGAGTGCGCTCCAGCGCGGTGTAGTAGCCGGAGGTCATGGGGAAGCAGTTCAGGGACAGGATGTCGTGTTCCTGGATCTTGCGCGTGGTGGCCCAGTTGTGGGCGCCGTCGGTGTTGATGCCGGACTGGAACCACACCCAGGTGTCACGGATCTCCGAATCCGGGAACGTCCGCGCGATTTCGTGGACCATGGCTTCGGTGCCGATCAGGGCGACCTCGTATTCGGTGATACCGCCGGTGATGGCGTTGCGGATGGCTTCGCCGCCCAGGTCGCCAATGCGGGCCCCGTGCTTGATCACCTCGATCTCTTCGGCCGACTTGATCATCCGCTGGCGCATCGCCGCCTGTGCGACGTCCACCAGGGTGGCTCCTGCAAACGCCGCCTGGATCTTGTTCCGGTTATCCAGCGGGAGCGAATCGTCTTCGACGCCGAGCCGGCGGGGGTTGATGCCGCGGGTGCGCAGCGCCTCCTGGATGGCGAAGATGTAGTTGTCCCGGCGCCAGTCCGTGTACACCACATTGTCGCCGTAGCTGCGCCGCCACGGCATGCCGGCGTCGATGTTGGCCGTGACGGTCACGGTGTCGTCCTTGGTGACCACCATGGCGTAGGACCGGCCGAAGTAGGTGAAGAGGAAGTCGGAGTAGTACTTGATGGAGTGGTAGCTGGTCAGGACGACGGCGTCCAGGTCCTTCTCTGCCATGATGCGGCGCAGCCCGCCGAGCCGGCGCTCAAATTCGGCGTTGGAAAAGGTCAACTTTTCCTTCTGCCCGTTGTGCAGGACTTTCAGTCGCTCCAGTTCGGCGATGGACGAAGCGTTGTTGGACGTTGCGATGGTCATGATGGTGGTGCCTTTCTGCGGTGCTGTTCTTTGGAGGGGAAATTTGGGGGCGCCGGCGCGGGACTACTCGTGGCGCAGCGGTTCTTTGCTGGTTTCCCGGGAGAGCGCTACGGCGATCAGGGAGATGGCCGCGGCGCCGGCCAGGTACCAGGCAGGCGCCAGGTTATTGGCCGTCGTGGCGATCAGGAGGGTCGCCACGAACGGCGCCGTGCCGCCGAAGAGCGCGTTGGAGAGATTGAAGCTGACGGCGAAGCCGCTGTAGCGGACGCGGGTGGGGAACATCTCCGCCAGGAAGCTCGGGAGCGTGCCGTCGTTGAGCGTCAGCATGCCGCCCAGCAGGATCTGGACCAGGACGATCACCAGGAAGTTCCCGGTGCCCAGGAGGGCGAAGGCCGGCACGGTCAGCACGATGAAGCTCAAGGAGGCGGCGATCAGAACCTTTTTGCGGCCGTAGCGGTCCGAGAGCATACCGGTCAGGAAGATGAACCCGATGTACGTCACCAGGGCGATGGTGGTGGCCAGGAAGGATTCGGCCGCGCCGAGACCGAGCTCCGAGGACAGGTAGGTCGGCATGTAGCTCAGGATCACGTAGAACCCGACGGCGTTGAGCAGCACTGCTCCGACGGCCTTCAGCAGCAACCGCCAGTGGTTCCGGAAGAGGCTGGATACCGGGGCCTTGACGGCCTGGTCCTCCTCCGCCAGTTCGCGGAACACCGGGGTGTCTTCGAGCTTGGTGCGGATGTAGCGTCCGATCAGGCCCATCGGGGCGGCGAGCAGGAACGGCAGGCGCCACCCCCAGCTCTGCATCGCCTCGGCAGTGAGCAGGATGGTCAGCAGGCCCGCAAGCAGCGAGCCGAGCAGCAGGCCCGCCGCCGTGCTGGCCGGAACCACCGCCGCGTACAGGCCGCGCTTGTTGGCCGGGGCGTATTCCACCAGGAAGGCGGACGCGCCGGCGTATTCGCCCGAGGCGGAGAAGCCCTGGACGACGCGCACCGCCAGGAGCAGGATCGGCGCCCAGATGCCGATGGAGTTGTACCCCGGGATCAGGGCGATGCAGAAGGTCGCTCCGGACATGATCAGGATAGACAGGGAAAGGGCGGTCCGGCGCCCCACCCGGTCACCGATGTGCCCCCAGACGAAGCCGCCAAGCGGCCGCACCAGGAACGAGATGGCGAAGAGGGCGAAAGTCAGCAGAAGCGCGGTCTGGGGATTGGACTCGGGGAAGAAGACCGCGGCGATGGTTGCGGCCAGGTAGCCGTAGACGGCGTAGTCGAACCATTCGACGAAGTTTCCGATGAAGCTGGCGGCCACGACCCGCCGTCGGGTTTCCTTACTGACTGCGGGATCGTGGCCGCCAGGGGCCGCATGGCCGCTCAACGTGGTTTGTCCCGAGGACGTACTGCCATGCCCGCTATTCGACTCCGGGCTGGTCTGCCCCGCAAGAGTGGCGGGGGAGGAAGTTTCGTTACTCATGTGTCCACCAAAGTGTTTTGGAGTTGCAATCAGTGCAACGCTGTTGCACCAGAGTAGGCGTGACGCGTGACACAGTCAATGGCTTTTCGTTTCAGGCTTGTGGATTAAGTCGATGAAGATGCCCGGGCGCGCCAGCCCTGGGAGCGGCCCAGCTTGGAACTCAAGGTTGCATTCAACGAGACTGGGTTGCGACAAATGCGCCTCTGACCTGCTGCCTTGTGAAAAGCTTGGGCCGGGCAGCGGCGCGGTTCCCTCCGGGGCGCCGCGGTGCGAGACTTGGTGAACTATCGAGCGACTGGGGGGGCCAGGTCAGGAGATCGTCTTGGGCATTCTGGTACGCACGTGCACTTCCGGCCGCCGGACGGCGGGCGAGCCATGATGGCCGGGTGGGCCTATCTCATGGCCGGAATCATGACCGTCGACTCGCTCCTGCTGGGGCTGCTTCTGATGAACGTGAAGTGGCCGAAGCGCTGGAAGTGAACCGGCCAAACCGGACGCGCATTCCGTTCAGCGACGCGGGAAATACCTGCCGCGGCCCGCAATCGGGTGTCGCTGGTATTTCCCGCATGCCGGGCACAAAATGCGTCGGGTTAGCCCTCGGCCTGCGCGGCAAGCCGCGCCCTGATTCGGTCAGAGGCGTCCAGAAGTGATGCCGCATTGATTGAAGCGGCCGCGTCGGCGTCATTGCCCCGGGCGGCCGTGATCAGGTCCTGCTGATACCGCCACAGGGAGTCGTCCCCTGCAGTGTCCAACGAACCCTGGGCGCCGCCGATCTTGTACGCCCGGCAGTGCTGCCAGAGCGTGCGGATCGTTTGGACGAGAACGGGGTTCCCCGCAGCTTCGTAGAGGATCGTCAGCAGAGCCTCGTCATGATCCAGCAGCGCGATGACTTTGCGCTCGTCAATAGCTGCGCGCATCAGCTCATACTCCGCCTGCATCTTGTCGCAGTCCTGAGCCGTGACCCGCCGGCTTCCCAGCCGCGCCGCCTCGGTCTCTCAAAGCCGGCCGACGTCGTAGACATGGATCAGTTCCTCCAGCGTGAGGCTCTTTACGACGGCGCCCTTGTGCGGTTCCCGCTCGGCCAGCCCCGCTTCTTCAAGACGCCGGATCGCCTCGCGAAGGACGACTGCGGGAGCCTCCCGCCGTCGCCCACGTCGCCGGGAACGTGCGGGTTCGCCGGAAGCTTAAGGCGAGCCCGCACGCTTCCCGCGATTTCGCCGCGGCTAGAGGACCTTGCGGATGGTCTCCTCGAAGCTGGTGACGTGGTGCAGGGCAAGTTCGCCGGCCCTGTCCGCGTCGCCCTCGGCCACCGCCTTGAGCAGCTCCACGTGCTCGCTAATGTGGCCGCTGACCGAGGGGACCTTGTCCAGGACCAGGCACCAGATGCGCGTGGCCAGGTTGTCGTAGCGGATCAGCGTGTCTTCCAGATGCGGGTTGGCCGCGGCCCGGTAGATCAGGCGGTGCACCGTCAGGTCGTAGCGCATCAGCTCCCGGGACTCTGCTGGGCTCGGGGCCAGTTCCGCAATGGTCTTGGCGACATCCAGCAGCTCGCGGCGCATGGCGGCGTTGGCCCGCGTTGCCGCCCGCCGCGCCGCCAGGGGTTCCAGCAGTTCCCGGATTTCCGAGACGTCGGCCAGCTCCGTGAAGTCCACGGTGGTGGCAAAGGTTCCCCTTCGCGGGTAGGAAACCACCAGGTGGTCCACTTCCAGCCGCTTGATCGCCTCGCGCACGGGAGTACGGCCGAACCCGAGCTCGGCGGCGAGCTGCCCGTCATTGATGGGTTCGCCCGGCCGGATTTCGAGCATGATCAGCTTGTCGCGCAACTGCCTGTACGCGGCCTCCGCCTGGGAGATGGCTTCGTCCTCTGCGGGCGGCAGGACGGTGAGTGCATTCACAGCTCGGCTCCGTTTCTGGATTTCAACCCGAAGCCTGGTTCCACTTGGCTTCCGGCTATTGACTCTGGTGTGATCTCAATCATACCATTGTTCTCACACTGATATATCAGTCATAGCAATAGTGGTATTTCAAAGGAGCAACCGTGGTTGAGCAGTTGAACGAGCGACTTTCCGTAGTCGATCCCGAGGTCGAAGAGGCCGTGGCGCGCGAACTGAAGCGCCAGCAGTCCACCCTGGAAATGATTGCGTCCGAGAACTTCGCCCCCGCCGGGGTCATGGAGGCACAGGGTTCGGTGCTGACCAACAAGTACGCCGAGGGCTACCCGGGCAAGCGCTACTACGGCGGCTGCGAGCACGTTGACGTGATCGAACAGCTCGCGATCGACCGGGTCAAGGCCCTGTTCGGCGCCGAGTACGCCAACGTCCAGCCGCACTCCGGCGCGCAGGCCAACGCCGCCGCCATGTTCGCCCTCCTGGAACCGGGCGACACCATCATGGGACTGGCCCTGGCCCACGGCGGCCACCTCACCCACGGGATGAAGATCAATTTCTCCGGCAAGCTCTACAACGTGGTCCCGTACCACGTGAGCGAGCACAACCACCTGGTGGATATGGCCGAAGTGGAGGCCCTGGCCCGTGAGCACCGGCCCAAGATGATCGTGGCCGGCTGGTCCGCCTACTCCCGGCAGCTGGACTTCGTCGAGTTCCGGCGCATCGCCGACCTCGTGGGCGCCTACCTCATGGTGGACATGGCACACTTCGCCGGCCTCGTGGCCGCCGGGCTTCACCCGAACCCGGTCCCCTACGCCGACGTCGTCACCACCACCACGCACAAGACCCTAGGCGGACCGCGCGGCGGCGTGATCCTGGCCAAGGAGGAGTACGCACGCAAGATCAACAGCGCCGTGTTCCCCGGCCAGCAGGGCGGCCCGCTGGAACACGTGATCGCGGCCAAGGCCGTGGCCTTCAAGATCGCGGCGTCACCGGAGTTCAAGGAACGCCAGGAGCGCACGCTCGAAGGCGCCGGGATCCTCGCGTCCCGGCTCCTGAAGGACGACGTCGCGGCGGCCGGGATCTCCGTGGTCAACGGCGGCACCGATGTGCACCTGGTCCTGGTGGACCTGCGGGACTCGGAACTGGACGGGCAGCAGGCCGAAGACCGGCTCCACCGGATCGGCATCACCGTCAACCGCAACGCCGTCCCCTTCGATCCCCGCCCGCCCATGGTGTCCTCCGGGCTGCGGATCGGCACCCCCGCCCTGGCCACCCGCGGCTTCGGTGCCGCGGAGTTCACCGAGGTGGCGGACATCATCGCCTCCGCCCTCATCTCGCAGGCGCCCGGGGACGAACTCAGCGACCAAACCGCCGCTGAACTGCGTGGACGCGTCAGCGCCCTCGCGGACCGGTTCCCCCTTTACCCGCATCTCGGCACCGGCACGACGGCGACCGGGCTTGAGGCAGAACTGATTGGAGCAGCACAATGACCACCGAACACCTGCCGGAGCACCCGGACTTCCTCTGGCGCAACCCGGACCCCAAGTCCTCCTACGACGCCGTGATTGTGGGCGGCGGCGGACATGGACTGGCGACGGCGTATTACCTGGCCAAGAACCACGGGATGACCAACATCGCCATCCTGGAAAAAGGCTGGCTCGCCGGCGGCAACATGGCCCGGAACACCACCATCATCCGTTCCAACTACCTCTGGGACGAGAGTGCGGCGATCTACGAGCACGCCCTGAAGCTCTGGGAGATCCTGCCCGAAGAACTCGAATACGACTTCCTGTTCAGCCAGCGCGGGGTTATGAACCTGGCCCACACCCTGGGCGACGTCCGCGAAAGCGTCCGCCGCGTCGGGGCCAACAAACTCAACGGCGTCGACGCCGAGTGGCTGGACCCGCAGCAGGTCAAGGAACTCTGCCCCATCCTGAACATCAACGACAACATCCGCTACCCGGTCATGGGCGCCACCTACCAGCCGCGCGCCGGCATCGCCAAGCACGACCACGTCGCCTGGGCGTTCGCCCGCAAATGCGACGAGCTCGGCGTGGACATCATCCAGAACTGCGAGGTCACCGGCTTCATCAAGGACGGCAACCGCGTCACCGGGGTCAAGACCACCCGCGGCACCATCAACACCGAAAAGGTCGGACTCTGCGCCGCCGGGCACAGCTCGGTGCTTGCCGAAATGGCCGGATTCCGGCTCCCCATCCAGTCCCACCCCCTCCAGGCACTGGTGTCCGAGCTCCACGAGCCCGTCCACCCCACCGTCGTCATGTCCAACCACGTCCACGTCTACGTCTCCCAGGCGCACAAGGGCGAACTGGTCATGGGCGCCGGCGTGGACTCCTACAACGGCTACGGCCAGCGCGGATCCTTCCACGTGATCGAGCACCAGATGGCAGCCGCCGTCGAACTCTTCCCGATCTTCGCCAGGGCCCACGTGCTCCGGACGTGGGGCGGGATCGTGGACACCACCCTGGACGCCTCCCCGATCGTAGGCACCACCCCGGTGGAAAACATGTTCGTCAACTGCGGCTGGGGCACCGGCGGATTCAAGGGCACACCGGCGGCCGGGCTGACGTTCGCCCACACGATCGCCACCGGAGAACCGCACAAACTCAACAAGCCCTTTGCACTCGAGCGCTTCGAAACCGGCGCCCTGATCGACGAACACGGCGCCGCCGCCGTGGCCCACTAGAAAGAGGTAAGGACATGCTCCTGATTCCCTGCCCCAACTGCGGTCCCCGCGACGAGACCGAATTCCACTACGGCGGACAGGCCCACGTGGCCTACCCCGAAAACCCGGCAGAGCTCACGGACCGCGAATGGGCCGAATACCTGTTCTACCGCGACAACACCAAGGGCGCCTTCGCCGAACGCTGGCTGCACAGCACCGGCTGCCGGCAATGGTTCAACATGCTCCGCGACACCGTCACCTACGACATCCAGGCCGTATATCCGATGGGCCAGCCGCGCCCTGACAAGGAAAACGCAGCCACGGGCCCCACAGCCCCCACCGTCACCAGCCCCGTCTCCCCGGAAGGAGCAGTCAAATGACCGCTCAGCCGCAGCCCGCGCGTCTTAGCACCGGCGGACGCATCGACCGCAGCGTCACGTGGCGCTTCACCCTGGACGGCCGTGAGTACACTGGCCACCCCGGCGACACCCTCGCCTCCGCCCTGCTGGCCAACGGCCGGCTCCGCGCGGGTGACTCCCTGTATGAGGGCCGGCCCCGCGGCATTATGTCCGCCGGCGTCGAGGAATCCAACGCCCTGGTCAAGGTCGCGGCCCGGTTCCCGGGCCACGTGGCCGAATCCATGCTCCCGGCCACCACGGTGTCCCTCGTGGACGGCCTCAGCGCTGAACTGCTCAGCGGACTGGGCAAGCTGGACCCGGCCGAGGACCACGCCGAATACGACAAGAAGTATGTCCACACCGACGTCCTGGTGGTCGGTGGCGGCCCGGCAGGCCTGGCCGCGGCCCGCGAGGCCGTCCGCTCCGGCGCCCGGGTCATCCTTATCGACGACCAGCCCGAACTGGGCGGCTCGCTGTTGTCCGGCTCCACGGATCCGGCCCTCGTCGAGAGCATCGAAGGGCAGCCCGCCCTGGAATGGGTGGCCAATGTTGAAGCCGAACTGATCTCCGCGGCCGAGTGCACGGTACTGAACCGCACCACGGCCTTCGGCTCCTACGACTCCAACTACATCATCGCGGCCCAGAACCGGACCGACCACCTCCTCACCCCGGCCGCGCCCGGCGTGTCCCGCCAGCGGATCTGGCACATCCGCGCCGCCCAGGTCATCCTGGCCCCGGGCGCCCACGAACGCCCGCTCGTTTTCGAAAACAACGACCGCCCCGGCATCATGCTGGCCTCCGCGGTGCGCAGCTACCTCAACCGCTACGCCGTCGCCGCCGGTTCCCGGGTGGTCATCAGCACCACCAACGACAGCGCCTACGCCCTGGCCGCCGACCTCCGCGCCGCCGGCATCAAGGTCGAGGCCGTCGTGGACGCCCGCCCACAGCTGAGCGAAACCGCCGCGGTAGCTGCGGCCGCGGGAACGCGGGTGCTGATCGGCAGCGCCGTCGCAAACACCACCGCCGCTGTGTCCGGCGACGGTCGGCTCCTCGGCGTCACCGTCCGGAGCATCAACGACGCCGGCGAACTCACCTCGGGCATCGAACACCTCGCCTGCGACCTGCTGGCCGTCTCCGGCGGCTGGTCACCGGTGGTGCACCTGCACTCCCAGCGCCAGGGCAGGCTCCGCTGGGACGAAGACCTCGCCGCCTTCGTCCCCAACAGCGTGGTCCCCAACCAGCAGGTGGCCGGCTCCGGACGCGGCAGCTTCGACCTCGACGACTGCGTGGCCGAAGGCATCTCCGCCGGAGCCGCGGCGGTCATCGCCGCGGGCTTTGAGTCCGATGCTGGACCGTCTGCACCGACGCCGCCGCGCGCCGCCGCCCCCACCCGCCAGCTCTGGCTGGTACCCGGGCAGGACGGCGGCCCGGATGACTGGCACCACCACTTCGTGGATTTCCAGCGCGACCAGTCCGTGGCCGATGTCCTCCGCTCCACCGGTGCCGGCATGCGGTCCGTGGAGCACATCAAGCGCTACACCTCGATCAGCACCGCCAACGACCAGGGCAAGACCTCCGGGGTGAACGCGATCGGCGTCATCGCCGCCGCGCTCCGGACAGCCGGCGAAGCGTCCCGCGGGATCGGCGACATTGGCACCACCACCTACCGCGCCCCCTTCACGCCCGTGGCGTTTGCCGCCCTGGCCGGACGCCAGCGCGGCGAACTCTTCGACCCCGCACGCCTCACTTCCATCCACCCCTGGCATGTCGCCCAGGGAGCCCTCTTCGAGGACGTCGGCCAGTGGAAGCGCCCCTGGTACTACCCGCAGGACGGCGAGGACATGGACACCGCGGTGCTCCGTGAATGCGCCGCCGTCCGGGAATCCGTGGGTTTCATGGACGCCACCACCCTGGGCAAGATCGAGATCCGCGGCAAGGACGCCGGCGAGTTCCTGAACCGTATCTACACCAACGCGTTCAAGAAACTCGCTCCGGGTTCGGCCCGCTACGGCGTCATGTGCACCCCGGACGGAATGATCTTCGACGACGGCGTCACCCTGCGCCTGGACGAGGACCGGTTCTTCATGACCACCACCACCGGCGGCGCGGCCAAGGTGCTGGACTGGCTGGAGGAATGGCTGCAGACCGAATGGCCGGAACTGGATGTGCACTGCACCTCCGTCACGGAGCAGTGGTCCACCATCGCCGTCGTCGGTCCGAAATCCCGCGCCGTTCTCGCCAAAGTGGCTCCGGAACTGGCAGCCGACGGCGGCCTGGACGCCGAGGCCTTCCCGTTCATGACGTTCAAGGAAACCACCCTGGCATCCGGTGTCCAGGCCCGGGTCTGCCGGATCTCGTTCTCCGGCGAACTGGCCTACGAAATCAACATCCCGTCCTGGTACGGGCTGAGCACCTGGGAAGCCGTGGCGGCGGCCGGCGCGGAGTTCAACATCACCCCGTACGGTACCGAGACCATGCACGTGCTGCGTGCGGAGAAGGGGTATCCGATCGTCGGCCAGGACACTGACGGGACCGTGACACCGCAGGACGCCGGCATGGAATGGGTCGTGTCCAAGGTCAAGGACTTCATCGGCAAACGCTCCTACACCCGCAAGGACGCCGGCCGCACCGACCGGAAACACCTGGTCAGCGTCCTCCCCGTGGACGGCACCATCCGGCTCCCCGAAGGCACCCAACTGGTGGAACAGGGCATCACCGTCAACCCCGCCTACGGCCCCGTGCCCATGCAGGGATTCGTGACCTCGAGCTACCACAGTGCGGCGCTGGGCAGGTCGTTTGCCCTGGCCCTGATC
This sequence comes from Arthrobacter sp. 01L42, assembly GCF_056400005.1. Lineage (NCBI taxonomy): Bacteria > Bacillati > Actinomycetota > Actinomycetes > Micrococcales > Micrococcaceae > Arthrobacter > Arthrobacter sp. 01L42. Next base: position 244,429 of record NZ_JBFTSL010000007.1, read on the forward strand.
AAGAACGGCCGCAACCGCATTGGCGAGACCCTGGTGGCCGCCGCCGGCGACCAACTCGTGGACGTAATCGTCGCAGAAACCGTACTATTTGACTCTGAAGGGGCCCGCAAAGATGGCTGACACCGCAGCACTCGAAAATTCCAAGAAGATCCAGACCCTCAGGAAGAGTCCGGCGTCACTCCTGAGAACGGCTTTTGAAGCGGGATCCGTTGCGGGCACCGTGGAGCTGCGCGAGGTGCCGTTTCTGACCATGGCAGGGCTCCGGGTCGATCCTGCCGGCGACGCAGGGAAGCGGCTGGGCGCCCTCACAGGTGGCCTGCCCTCCGCTTCCGGGGAAGTCCGCGGCAGCGGCGACACCGCAGTGCTGTGGCTGGGCCCGGCAGAATTCCTGCTCGTGGCCCCCGCCGAATCCCACGAAAGCCTGGGCGGTGAGCTCCCCCGGGCGCTCATCGCAGCACTGGGCGACGGCCAGGGCCAGGTGGTGGATCTCTCCGCCAACCGCACCACGCTCGAGCTCTCCGGACCCCGGGCCAGTGCTGTGCTGGAGAAGGGCTGCGCCCTGGACCTGCACCCCCGCGTCTTCCAGCCCGGAACGGCCCTGTCCACGGGAATCGGCGGCATCCCCGTCGTTCTGTGGAAGACCGGGGACGAGACCTACCGGATCTTCCCGCGGGCATCCTTCGCGGAGTTCCTCGGCCGCTGGCTCCTCGACGCCATGCGCGAATATGCCTCCACCGAGGTCCCCTGATGGCGCTCAGCGTCCTCGACCTGTTTTCTGTTGGCATCGGGCCGTCCTCCTCCCACACGGTCGGCCCGATGCGGGCGGCCAAGCGGTTCGCCGACGGGCTCAAGAGCGACGGGCAGCTGAGTTCCACGGCGAGGGTGCAGGCCGAGCTGTTCGGTTCCCTCGGCGCCACCGGCCGGGGCCACGGTTCGGACAAGGCCGTCGTCCTGGGCCTCCAGGGCCAGGACCCCGAGACAGTGGACACCGCTACGGCGGATGACCAGGTGGCAGCCGCTGCCCTGGATGCGGAACTGCAGCTCGCCGGCCATCACCGGGTGGATTTCAACTGGGATGAGGACGTGGTTCTGCACCGCCGCAAGTCGCTGCCCGCCCATCCGAACGGCATGACCTTCCGGGCCCTCGACCACGCCGGCGACGTCCTCAGCGAACGGAGCTTCTATTCGGTTGGGGGCGGCTTCGTCGTCGATGGCAATGCACAAGGCGCCGACCACGTGGTGGCCGACGACACGGTGCTGCCCTACCCGTTCACAACAGCTGACGAACTCCTTGAAATATGCCACCGAGAGAATATGTCCGTCTCCGACGTGATGCTGGCCAACGAACTCGTCTGGCGTACCGAAGCCGACCTCCGGGAGAAGCTCTTGGCCCTGTGGGCGGTCATGCGCCAGTGCGTGGACAACGGCTGCGCTGCCGAGGGCATCCTGCCCGGCGGGTTGAACGTCAAACGGCGCGCCCCGTCGTTGTTTCGGACGCTGGCAGCATCCGCCGTCAGCGCCGAGGCGGACGCCCGGAACCCATCGCCGGTCCAGGTCCCGGCCGACCCGCTGCTCGCCATGGAATGGGTGAACCTCTTCGCGCTGGCCGTCAACGAGGAAAACGCCGCGGGGGGCCGGATCGTCACCGCGCCCACCAACGGTGCCGCCGGCATTGTGCCGGCCGTGCTGCACTATTACGTCAAGTTCGTCCCCGGCGCCAACGACGACGGCGTCATCCGCTTCCTGCTGGCGGCGGCCGCCGTCGGGATCCTGTTCAAGATCAACGCTTCCATCTCCGGGGCAGAGGTCGGCTGCCAGGGCGAAGTCGGATCCGCCTGCTCCATGGCGGCGGCGGGACTCTGCGAAGTGCTGGGCGGGACCCCGGAGCAGGTGGAAAACGCCGCCGAAGTCGGGATCGAGCACAACCTCGGGCTGACCTGTGACCCCGTCGGCGGGCTCGTGCAGATCCCCTGCATCGAACGCAACGCGATCGCCAGCGTCAAAGCCATAAACGCCGCCCGCCTGTGCCTCCACGGCGACGGCAGCCACAAAGTCTCGCTGGACAAAGCAATCAAGACCATGCGCGAAACAGGAGCAGACATGAAAACCAAGTACAAGGAAACCTCCCGCGGGGGCCTCGCCGTGAACGTCGTGGAGTGCTGACCATGGTCCCGGACCAGACACCCGACACCGTTGAGCACGTCCTGACACTGGACTGCCCGGAAACGCGCGGGATAGTCCACGCCGTGTCCGGTTTCCTGCTGGACCAGGGCTGCGACATCCTGGAAAGCAAGCAGTTCGACTCACAGCTCGACGGCCACTTCTTCATGCGGGTCCATTTCGCGTCGGCCGGAGACCAAACCACCCTGGCTTTGCTGCGGGACGCATTTGTGCCGGTCGCCGAAAAATTCGGCATGCGCTGGGAGCTTCGGCGGCACGGGACCAAACGGCGCGTGCTGATCATGGTCTCGAAATTCGAGCACTGCCTCAACGATCTGCTGTACCGGGCACGCACCGGAGAACTGCCCATCGAGATCGTCGGCGTCGTCTCCAACCACCCCGACCACCGGCGGACCGTCGAGTGGCACGGAATCCCGTTCTTCCATGTGCCGATCACGCCGGACACCAAGCCCGCGGCCGAACAGCGGCTTCTGGAACTGATCGACCGGATGGACGTCGAACTGGTGGTCCTGGCCCGTTACATGCAGGTCCTCAGCGACAACCTCACCCGGCAGCTGGATGGCCGCGCCATCAACATCCACCACTCCTTCCTGCCCAGCTTCAAGGGCGCGAAGCCCTACCACCAGGCGCACGCCCGGGGCGTGAAGACGGTCGGCGCCACCGCCCACTATGTCAACGCGGAACTGGACGAAGGGCCCATCATTTCCCAGCAAGTGGTGGAGGTGGACCACACTTTCAGTCCGGACGATCTCGTGGCCGCCGGGCGCGATACCGAATGCAGGGCACTCTCCAATGCCGTCCGCTGGCACTGCGAGGGACGCGTCATCCTCCAGGGCAACAGGACCGTCGTGCTGCGCTAGGTTTGGCACCATGATCCTGCCCCTCGAGGACCGCGAAGCCGCCGCCCCTGCCTACATCCTGCGGGGTGCCCTCATCACGGACGGCGCCTGCACACCGGGCTGCGTGGTGGCGGTGAACGGCGGCCGGATCGCCTACGCGGGACCCGGCGACGGCTTTGACGCCGCACATTTCCCGGATGCGGAGGAGCTCCCGCTGCCGCCCGGTAGCTCCCTGCTTCCCGGGCTTGTCGACCTCCATTGCCACGGCGCCGCGGGCGGCGGATTCCCGGCCGGCAATGACCGGGGCTGCCGGGCGGCCGTGGACTTCCTGCACCGCAACGGGACCACCACCCTCCTGGCGAGCCTCGTCACCGCCCCGGAAGATGAGCTGGTGGGGTCGCTCGGCGTACTCAACGTCCTGGCGGCCGAGGGACTGATCGCCGGCGTGCACTCCGAGGGGCCCTTCCTCTCCGCCGCCCGGTGCGGCGCGCAGGACCCGCGCTGGCTCCGCGCCCCCGACCCTGCGCTGCTCCGGCGGCTGGTGGCGGCGGCCGGCGGAGCCCTGCGGACCATGACGTACGCCCCCGAACTGCCCGGCGCGAGTGAGCTCCTACGGATCCTCACGGACCACGGGGTGATCCCCTCACTGGGCCATACCGATGCCGCTGCCCCCGTTGCCGCGGCCTCACTGGCGGAAGCCGCGGACCTCATCCGCGGGGGCGCGGCTTCCGGGGTCTTCGGGCCGCGGGCCCGGCCCACGGTGACCCATCTGTTCAACGGCATGCCTCCCCTGCATCACCGGAGTCCCGGACCGGCGGCCGCGTGCCTGCGGCTGGCGGCCGCCGGCACGGTCGTGGTCGAGCTCGTCGGCGACGGCGTCCACCTCGACCCGGAGACGGTCCGGATGGTCTTTGACCTGGTCGGAGCCGGGGGCATCGCGCTGGTGACGGACTCCATGGCGGCAACCGGGCTGCCCGACGGCGACTACGAACTCGGCCCCGTGGAAGTGGTGGTGCACGACGGCGTGGCCACCCTGCGGAGCAACGGCGCCCTTGCCGGGGGCACGGCGACCCTGTTGGAGGTTGTCCGCATGGCCATCGCGGCGGGGGTGAGTCCGGCCGACGCTGTCGCGGCGGCCACCCTGGTCCCGGCCCGGGTCCTGGGCCTGGAGACGGAGATCGGCGCCCTCCGGGCTGGAATGCGCGCCGATATCATCGCCGTTGACCCGGGCTTCGACATCGTGGCCGTGCTGCGCGGCGGACGGATCCTGGCGGACCATCGACGTGCCGCGCGTTAGCCCCTGAACCCGCGGGGCCCACGGCGGTTGCGGAAGTTTCGAGCCCTTTGTTTTGTTGTTCTGAGTGTGGGCAAACATTACTTCCGGAAAGGAGCCCGCCATGATCCGCATCGCTATCGTGCTCGGGAGCACCCGGCCCGGTCGCCTCGGAAAGGCCGTCGCCGACTGGGTAAGTGCCCGGGCATCAGAACGCGGCGATGCCACCTTTGACGTCCTCGACGTCGCCGATTTTGATCTTCCGCTGCTGGACGAGCCGCTGCCACCCTCCTTCGGCCGGTACAGCCGGCCCTACACCAAGGCCTGGTCCGAAGCTGTCGACGGATTCGACGGCTACATCTTCGTCACGGGCGAGTACAACCACTCGATTCCCGGCGCACTGAAGAACGCTGTGGACTACCTCTACAAGGAGTGGAACAACAAGGCGGCCGGGTTTGTCAGCTACGGAAGCAGCGGCGGCATCCGCGCCGTCGAACACTTCCGCGGAGTGTCCGCGGAGCTGCAGATGGCCGACGTCCGGGCCCAGGTGGCGCTGCCCCTGGCCACGGAGTTCGCGAATTACCGCACATTCATCCCAACGGTGGCCGCGGAAAAGAGCCTGCAGATCCTGTTTGACCAGGTGATCGCGTGGGCCGGCGCGCTGAAGGTCCTCCGGCCGGGCCATGCCCACGGAGCAGAAGACGCCAGCGCGGCGTGACCGCTGCCCTGGCTGGGCCCGGTTTGCCGTCCCGCGGGCCGCGTGCCGGTGTCCGCCTACGCCGGAGTCCCCGTCCTGCGCCGCCGCCGCCGGACGGGGGGCGTGTCTCCGCCGTGTGGCGCCGCGGCATAGGGACTGGGCTGGGGCACGTTCTGGCCCGGAACGGAATCGGGCACCAGGACGTGGACCGTGGCGCCGGATGATTCCCGCGCGGCTCCGCCCGCGACGCTGCGCAGGTAGTCAAGCGCCCCTTCTTCGCTGAACCCGTACTCCCGCACCAGCGTCCGCAGCGCCAGCCCTGCCAGTGCCCGGGAGAGCTGCGCCGAGGAGAGATCTGCGCCGCCCCCGGACCTCAGCGCCAACTCCTGGACCAAACGCAGTGCACGGGAGATGTAGCGGGCCAGCCGAGCCGCTGCGATGATGTCTGCGCTGGTGAAGACGTGCGGCCACGCGGCGTACAGGTTCACGGCGGCATGGAAGACCGCTTGTGGTGCCAGTGGAACGGATACGAGGGACCGGACCCCGAAGGCTGCGGCAGCGCTGGCGTACCCGGGCCAGCGCCGCTCCAGGGAAGTGTCGCCCACGAACACATATTCGCCGGTTCGGACCGCCGTGCGGGCGGGCCCGTCATCGAAGGAACGCTGCGCCTCGTCGGCGGCCCGCGCCGGTGCGCTGCCCGCAGTCAGCGTGAGGGCCTCCGCGGACCCGACCAGTGTCACTGCCCAGCTGATCCCACGGCCGGGACCACCGATGTCGTCAACAAACTCGCTCACGGCTTCGCTGAGGAAGGCACCGACATCCGGGTCGTTGAAGTGCAGCTCCCAGAAGGAGGCATAACGATCCTGCCGGCCGTCTCCTGCAATTCCTTGGGTCATGTTCCACGCTCGAGATCAAAGCACGCAGCTCACTGCTGAACCGATGAAAACAGCATACGTCCGGGCGGACACCGCCGCGCCTCCCATTTGTCAGAGCCAGGGCCTCTGTCGTTTTGGTATGGTTCCGGGCTGTCCCGGCGACCTGTTTCGATGAACTGTTCCTCAGCTATTCCGGCAGCTGTTCCGCTGAGCTGTTCGCGTGACAGCGGGAAATCCGCTTTAGCGCCGCGGCGGCCCAGGGAGGCTTTTAACATCCGCCCTGGACCGCCCGCCCCGGCTTCAACACCAGTCGCGGAGGACCCGTCCCGCCGTGGCACAACCATTAATACCCGCGTTCTGCCGGTCCCAAAAGGGCCATTGGGCCCGTGCCGGCCTGCAGTGCACTACCGCCCATTTCACCCCCGGCGGATGAGGTCCGCACGCGCGCCCGGGCAGACGATGGATATGCCCTTCGATGCCCCACTGCTCGGGGGCGATTCCAGCTGGGAGAGGAGCCTCCAAATGTCAAGACCGCACGCAATCACCGTGGGATCCATCGCACTTGCGACCGCCGTCGTACTGCTCACCGGATGCAGCCCCACGAGTCCGCCGGCTGCCACCCCAAGCCCCACCGCGGCCATCTCGAGCCCGCCCGCGAGCGTGTCGGAAATCTGCGCTGCTGCCGATGCCCATGCCGCGGCCCTGGCGAATTTCAAGGCCACGCTCAAGCCGGACGCCACAATCGAGCAGGTGCGCTCGGCCCAAGACCAAGTCTCCAAGACCTACGAAGAGCTGGCCAAGGCAAGCGAGAACCTCGCCCAGCAACGGGCGGAGGCGGTTATGGCCGCCGAAGCCAAGTTCAATGCCGCAGTCGCCGCGGTGCCTGACAACGCCACGTTGACTCAAGCAGCTGATTCCCTCCGGGACGAAGCCTCCAACGTCGAGGCCGCGATCCGCGACCTCAGGACCGAGGTCAAGTGCTGACGGTCTGACATGTATTGTCCCAATCGGTGCCCTTTGGGCCCTCAGATGCAGGAATAGTCGTAGTCGAATCCTCCCGACACGTACTGGGCAATGGTGACTTTGCCGCCGGCCGTCAGTGGCGCCTCAGAGCATTTGCGTTTTGCCACGGCGAGTGACTTCGCCCCGGCCAGCCAGCTGGGCAGCGTGTAAAGGTTGCTTGAGGGCGGCACCGTTCCCACAATTTGGGTCCACTGCGTCTTGGTGGAGTAAAGGCCCGTGCGGGCTCCGACACTCGCGAAGTAGGCCGCCATCCCCTCCAGATCGGCACGGTTCGCCGCCGGGCGGGTTGACCAGCTGTTGCCGGTCTCGACATCGAGCCACCACGTGTAGGCCGCCGCGTTGCTTATCCCCCGGATGTTGGCATCGTCGTAGGCCTTGGCATAGCCGTACATGTAGGAGCAGGCTTCCTCGACTGAACCCACGGTGCACTGTCCGTAGGGGTTGGCGACGGTGGTTCCTCCGTAGTTGTTGCTGGTAGGCCACCAGGATCCTGAAGTACCGGGGTTGGCGGTGTTCACGTAGAGCGCGACCAGGGGCTGGCCAGTCCCGCCGGTGGACGTCCCGGCCCAGGACAGCTGCGTCGCCAGACACGGGTTGGTGGTGTTGGCCAGCCCATTGTTCACGCCGACGACGGCGAACGTCTGGCCCCGGGGCAGCGTTTTGCCGCATTGGGGCCACGACACATCGTTGCCCGGGCCCGCAGCCCCGGCTGCTTGGGCCGGCGTTCCGGCCAGCATCAGCGCGAAGCTTGCGGCGGCCGCAAGGATCACCCGGCAACGCGAGGAAAAGGGTGCAAGGGACATGGTGGGCCTTCCCGTCGATGCTGCTGAGCAGTTAGCACAGCATGGCCGCCGCAGGTTTGCCCGGTCAAGGCTTTCGGTAGTGAGTTCATGGGCCGGTCCGCCGGCGGCTCCCACAGACGCGGTGGCCCGGCATGGGAGGATCGGTGTATGGAAACCACCCCGGAGATCCTGCGCTATGCGGCCTTTTCCACGACGCCCAACGGCGGAAACCCTGCAGGCCTGGTCCTGGATGCCCGTGATCTGGATGATGCCGGGATGCTGGCGGTGGCGGCCGCCGTCGGGTACGCAGAGACGGCTTTCGTGACGGAGCCGGGCATCGACGGCGATCCGCGCCGGAGCCGGGTTCGGTACTTCTCGCCGATCGCCGAGGTGCCATTCTGCGGGCATGCGACGATTGCGCTGGCCGTTGCGCTGAGCGCACGCGACGGGGCGGGCGCCTTCACCTTCGAGACCCCCGTCGGCCCCGTCCGCATTGAAACGGCGGGGGACGGTGCCGAGATCACGGCATCGTTCACGGGCGTTGAACCACAGCTGGCCGCCTTCGACGACGACGTCCTGGCTGAACTTCTTGGATTGCTCGGTTTCAGTCTGGACGATCTCGATCCGGCCTATCCGCCGCGGATCGCGTATTCGGGGAACTGGCATCCGGTGCTGGTCGTCGCGGACCGCTATCTTTTCGACTCCTTTTCCTTCGATCCGGAGGCCGTGCGCCGGCTGATGGACGCACAGGGCTGGGCCGCGACGGTGACCGTCCTGCACCCGATTGCAGAGGGCGAATTCGAAGCCCGGAACCTGTTCCCGGTGGGTGCCATCACGGAGGACCCCGCAACCGGGGCGGCCGCGGCGGCCGTTGGCGCCTACCTGCGCATCCTGGGCCTGGTCGATCCCCCGTCGAGAGTCCTCATCCACCAGGGACGGCACGTCGGCCGTCCGGGCCTGCTCACCGTGGACATTCCCGCTGCCGGCGGAATAGTGGTCAGCGGCAGGGCCGTCCGGATCCCCGCCGCTGCGGGCAACAGCTGATCACTGGGTGGAGGCTAAGCGCCGGTAGCTGAAGGACTTCAGCGTCAGCGTGCCCCCTGCCGTGACGGCTTTGACCCCCGGCGTCCCCGCAGCGGGGAAAACGAGTGACGTCATGGTCTTTTCCCCGCCGTTGATGAAAACCTCCACCGAGCAATAGTCGACGAAAATCGTTAGCTCCACCGTCCCGTTCCGCGCTGGGCTGGCTGCGCGCCGCGATGCCCGATAGTCGGGGCTGAGTTCTGCCTTGCCGGTGGCGGCAACATCGGACTCCCGGGAGATGAATGCTGACTCGGTGGCGAAGTCGTATCCGACGGTGGCGAACGTGCCCCCGCCGCTTTCGAGTTCGATCCTGGCAACGGAACCGTCGTCCTGCGCTGTCCGCTCTAGAGTTACATCGAGCCGGTACGCCCCGCCTTCCGGGACCGGCAGTTGTCCTGCGCCATCCGGTGTCAGTCGACGTTCCCCGGTGGTTGCCGCCGGGCCTTCAAGGGACTTCATGGCAGTCGTGGGGCTCGACACCAGCGTTGGCTTTCCGGCGATTGTTTGCAGCCGTATGTCCCTCACTATGGAGTCGGCGCCGCCGTGCCAGTCCTGAGTGGGCAGCTGCCGGGCGTACTGCCAGTTGTTCATCCACCCGATGGCGTGCCGCGAGGACATCCGCTGGCTTTCGGTGAGCCTGGGATCATCCCACGTCACGGCGGCGTAGAAGTCGGAGCCGGCGTCGAGCCACTGGTGCGGCCCGTCAGACGGGGTGAATCGGGTTCCGTCCCATTCGCCAGTCCAGTAGGCAACGCCCGTGGTGAAGCCCTCTTCGCTCCCGTTGGCGCTGGCGGCCAGGACCCAGGTCCGTTTGGATGGATCACCGTCGAGATCCAACTGGAAAAGGTCCGGGCACTCTAGGACGCCCAGACCTTTGCGTTCGATGCCTGAGGCGTAGTGCCAGTCCAAGAGGTTCGACGACGTATACATGCCGATCTTGTCGCCTTCGGCCAGGGCCATCACCCATTGGCCGTGGGCCGCATCCCGGATGATTTTGGGATCCCGCCAGTCCGGTTCGCCCGGGTTTTCCATGACCGGGTTCTGCGCATAGGCGGTGAAGGAGTATCCGTGGTCAGTGGAATAGAACAGGGACTGCCGCTGGATTCCCTGGTCCTGCTGCGTCATGACCGCAATGACAGCCCCCTTGCCAAAGCCGGCCGAATTGTCCTGGTCCACCACGGCGCTTCCGGTTTCGATGTCGCCCAGCCCGTTTTTGTACTTGGTGATCGCCACTCCCTCCTCCTTCCAGTGCACAAGATCCGTGCTGGTCAGGTGGTACCACTCGGTGCCGTTCTCCTTCGGGTACCCGGCGTTGTAGAGGTAGTAGTAGTGCCACACGCCGTCGAGCAGGATGGGACGCTGCGGATCATTCATCCAGTTCTTCCCGGGCGTTATGTGATAGCTCGGCCGGAACTCGGATGCCCCCTCGGGCCGGTCGAAAGCTGGCTGCGCCTGCCCGGCGTGGCTCTGGGAACCCGGGCTTGATCCCGGCGAAGGGACCAGCGCCACCGCGATCAGAACGGCCGCGGCGGCGGCCACGGCGGCCACCATCCAGATCGTCCAATGGTTTTTCATGATTTAACATTCCTGGTCTTGGTGGAAGCCATCCCGCCCATCTATGGCCTGCCCATCTATGGCCCGTCGGTCTAGGGCCTGCAGTGGGACGGAAGCACCCGGAAATCCGGGTGCTTCCGTCTCATGACTGCCTACTGCACTACTTGTACAGCCCGGCACCGCCGACGTTGAGGTTCGTGGGGAGGTACCCGAACGGGCCCAAGCCGTTCTGGCCGAAGGTGCGGTCAACGGCCGAAACTCCGTTGCGGAAGTTGATCTTCACGGTGGGCGAGAGGGACCCGCCGCGGACGCCGTCCACGTTGTCGATAAAGGACTGCACCAGCCCGCCCGGCTGCACGTAGTGCGAGTAGGCCTGGAACTGGCGGCCGTTCTGGCGGGGATCCGGCCCTTCGGGCGCATTGGCTGGCATATTCAGGTCCGTGGGGGATGCCAGCGTCAGGCCGCTGTTGTTCATGGGCTGGTAGTCGGAACGGACGCCGTCGCCCACAAAGCCGTAAACTCCGTCGGGGCCGCGCATTCCATCCGCATAGGTGAACTGGTGGCTGATGGTGAACAGGTAGTACTTGTTCTTGCCGCCCTCGCTCTGGATGAAGATCTGCGGACGCTCGGTCTGGTCGTTGACGCAGTTGGCGGACAGGATCGGCGGCAGGAAGTGCCATTTGGTCAGGTCTTTGTTGTCCGCCACGGCCAGGCCCACGTTGGCCGTCTGGAACCATGCACCGGTGGTGGCGTTGACGGTGTTCGCGGATTCGGCGCGGGGGTCCCCGGGCTGGTAGCCCAGGTCCTGCTCCGTGCACTTGTAGTCGCCCCGCTGGCCGCCGGTGTTGCCTTCGAAGACCATGAAGGTCTTGCCCGGGTGCGCCGGGTCTACGAACGTGTAGGGGTCCCGGAAGGCGAACCCTGGGTTCTGGGCCTTGTTCTGGTACATGACGCCGTCCGGCTCAAGGAGTTTGGTGTGCTCGAAGCCGTCGAAGCTCACGCCGTTCTTGTCAGCGTGGATGTTGCCCAGTGCCTTGGCGATCACGGCATCCGGGGCGATTCCGCCGCCGCCGGCGTTGCGCTCGGCAACGTCGTAGAACGTCGTTGCGGTGTAGAAGACGTTGACGTGGTTCCCCTGCATGAGGCGGGTGGAACCGGACCATTCGGTGTTGCCGACGGAGGTGTTGTCCAGGAACAGGTGTCCGCCGTAGTTCCACTTGTCCTTGGCCGGATCGGCGTTGGTCTTGCGGAAGAAATAGCCGATCCGGGCGTTCCAGTGCCGCTGGTCGAAGCCGTAGCCGGCGTGGCGGTCGGCAACGAGTGAGAAGATCACGTCCCAGCCCTTGTAGCTGATCTGGTTTGCGTTCTCGTCGGTCAGGGACCACGTGTCCCAAACCCAGACGTCGTCGTTCATGGCCGGGAAGTCCTGGGGAATTTCCGGCATGGTGACGTTCGGGCTCATGGAGTTCTGGCCCGGGGTTACGCTTGTGCTGCTTTGGGCCATGATCTGCTTGGCATCGGCACGCGTCCATTTGGAGGTGAAGGCCGCGGCTGGATCGAACGCCTGCTGGGTGTGCTTCGTGGGCAGGGGGAAGCCGGGTGTCGGAGCCGGCATCTGCCCGCCGCTCGGCGGATCCGAGGGCATGTTTGCCTGGGCTGACGGAACGGCAAGGAAGACGGAGGCCGCCACGGCCGCCGCCAGTGCAGCGGCGACAGAACGCCACCGCAGCTTCCGGTGTGTATTGGGGTGCTCGTGCATTTTTGCTCTTCTCGCGGAGTTGAGACCATTCGTGGAAGACGGGCATATGCCCTCATTCCCCGAAACTCCGGCAGCCCCGATGACACCGCAGGCGTCATCGAGGACGCCATCGTGTCGAGGGGACGGGACCTCGGTAGGGCCCCGTCGGTGGCCCGGGAGGGTGCTGACCTCCTGGACGTTCATCACCGTAGACAGTGCCGGCGAGGATTCAAAACCACATTTCAGACACCAAAACGGCTCATACCCCGGTCGATGTAAGCGCTTACACAAACTCTCCGCGCGCGTGCCACGACTCAAAGAGTGAGTCAAATATTTCCTAAAAAATATGCTTTCTTTTTCAAGTCGCCCGCTGTTTACCTGTTCGTTGCGCCGCGGCCGCCCTCACCCAGCCCACACTGCGGAGCACGACGGCGGCGCCTTGAGTAAGGCGCCGGGCGCCAAAGCGTTCGTACTCCGGTCACCGGAGGCCACGAATCCGGCGATAAGTGCCACAAATCCCCAACCATTCCCGGGTGCCTCACGTCGCTTCTCTCGTCCCCGGGGTGGCAGGGAATTCGGTTCGAAACCCGATCAATTTGTGGGTGCCGTCGCAGTAGGGTTTGATCGCGGACGCGCCGCAGCGGCACAGGGCGACTGTTTTGCGCGACCGCGGCACTGCTCCCCCGGACGGGGTGACGATCTCAAACTCGCCGCGGACCAGGATCGGTCCATCGGGACAAATAACAATGGCGGCGTCGTTGGACGATTCCTGCGGATTCTGGTTCATAGATGCTCCCTGACTGGGTTCGTGCCCGGGTCAGACCCCGGCGGGGACAGGCGGCTTCAGCGACGACGTGCCGCTCTCCCACGCCCCCATGATGTGCGCGGTGAGTCGGGCGTCGATGGCGAGCACCGCCGTCGCGCCGAACAGGACGTCCGGAAAGAGATCCGGTTCTGCCTCCACGAGCCCTCCGGCGAGATCCCGGCCCGCGATCTGTTCGTGGACGGCGTCCGCTTCGACGTGCTCGTCGAAGTACGCGGTCACATCGGCCCCGAATCCGAGACGCCGGAAACCGTTGCCGTAGTGCTGGTTCGGCCGGGAGGAGGTCATCTCATATATCGCCAGATGCCCTGCGATGGCTCCCCGCAGTCTGCGGTTCAGGCCGAAAAGGGACATCATGTTGACCGCGGCGAGGGAGATGGCCGGGACGGCGTCCACATAGCCGCCGTAGACATCGTCCAGCCCCAGCCCTCGCATGGTCCGGGCGAAAAGTGCGCTGTGCATGCGGTCCGGGCGGCCTCCGCCGTACTCGTCAGCCTGGATCTCCACCAGCGCAGCCTTGGCCCGCCCGGTCAGCCTCGGGATCGCCCAGGTGTGCGGATCGGCTTCCTTGAGCTGATAGATCGATTTGTGGACCAGGAATTCACGGAGCTGCCCGAGGGTGGCCTTCTTCGCCACATGGCGGGACATGTCCGGTCCACCGTCCCGGCCCGCGAGCCCGAACAGAATGTCCGCCACCGCGTCGCTGTCCAGGCCGGCGGCAGGAGCAGGCTGGACTGATCCGGCGGACACGCGGGCCGCGGAACGCAGCGCCAGCTCGAACGGTCCCTCCAGCAGCTGCCGGAGTGCGATCAGCCCGGGGTTCCATTCCCAGCGGTCGTCCACCCCATCCAAGCCGCCGTAATGCAGCTCGTAGAGGCAGAACAGGGTCAATTGCACATCGCCGTCGTCGATGATGTCATCGGCGAGTGCCAGCTGCCCGCTGATGAGTTCGGTGAGATCGCGCAGCGTGCCCTGGGCTGCGGAATCATCTCCGGTCCCGTCGGCCAGAAGCCGGAAAAGGCCACGGCTTATGGGTCCGCGCGCGTCAGGGATCTTCATGTTTTCTCCTACGTGGGCCTCAGCGGTTTTGGCTGCGGCCGGTGAAAGTGCGTCGAAGTGAGCCCGCCCCGGGGTTACGGCCGGAGGGCCCCCAAGGGTGCGGCGCCTTAGCTGTTGCCGGTGTAGACGAGGCTGTCCGGGTCGACTTCGTTCGCCGGGGCATCCGCGAGTCCCTGCGGGGACAGATCCATGTCCATCAGCGCGGGTCGTTGATAGTGGGCGGCGGAGGCTCCGGTGGTGGCAGTGCTGTGGTTGGAAACGGTGTGCCCCTAATTCTTTGTTGGTTACAGACCCCGGAGGGTGCTGCCTGTCACGGGCGGGGTATTTCCATCTGGAACCCGCACCGGCACCGGAGAACACGCGTCCGGAGATAGTCGCCCAGAACATCCGGGCTCCCGGCGTGTGTGGAAACCGCCCGGTGGGCACTTCGCCGCTCGGGGTCCACTGCGGACATCGGCTCCTGGCAGTGGCGGTAGGCGTCCTCCCGGTGCATGGCACCGCCGCTGTTCCCGTTCCGCGCCGGGATGATTGCGAGAAACGCCGCAGTCGTAGCTACCACGTGCGAGCTGCCGCAGTTGGTGCAGCTGATGGCGGCCGCGAGGGTTTCCTGCTGCGGATTCAAGGTGGCGACAGAGTCCAGGAGCAGGTGCCGGTCGGTCTCACATGTCGCACACCAAGGCCGGCGCCCTCGGGGCTGGTGGGCATCCCGTGGCAAGTACGTGCTTGACGTGATTGTCATCCGGGTCAGACCAGGCCCGGGTAGCTGGCCAGGATGTAGTCCGCCGCGGCTGGTCCTTTCATGCGGAGGCCGTTGCGCTTGGGATGGATCTGCTTTTCTTTCATGGCCGCCCAGAAGGCATCTTCAGGGCGGGGCGCGGTCTGGCTCAGGAAGCACCAGCTGGTGTAGAGCCCGTAGAGGCAGTCCCGGCCCAGGGCGTGGTCGGATGCAGGGTCCCGGGTTGTGGCTTCCTGCAGGAATTGGTCGTATTGGGAAGTTGCCATGAGTGGCTCGTTTCTTCGCGGTGCATTGTGTGCCGCCGTGTGGCTACAGCAGCTGAGCGTCAAGGCCATGCACGGGGCGATGAAGCAAGATCCCGCACTGCTGCGTCACCGCAGATCCGGGAATAGAGCGTTACTGGGCTGGCGGTCCACATCCTGCGGAAACCAGCCAATGCAACTTCTCTACGATGTAGACTTTAGGCGTAGACTACACATTAAGCAACCGGCTTTTCATCCCGGAACTGTAACCACTCTGTATCGACCCGAACGGAAAACCATGTCGCCCGAAGAGCACCCGGCGCCCCCTGCGGCTCCCGGCAAGAAGGCTCGCCTCAGCCGGGAGATTGTCCTGTCGACGGCACTGGCACTGGTGGACGCCGAGGGACTCGACGCCCTCACCATGCGCAGGCTCGGGCAGGAACTCGGGCGGGATCCCATGAGCCTGTACCGCTACGCCGCCAACCGCGCAGCCCTGCTGGACGGCGTCTCAGAACTCGTGCTGAATGAACTGGCCATCATTCCCGATGATCCCGACTGGCAGTCGCAGCTCCGGCGCATTGCCCACGACCTGCGGCTCCTGGCGCTCCGGCACCCCAACGTCGTGCCCCTCCTCGTGACCCGCCCCCTGTCAACACCCCTGGGCCTGCGGCCGCTGGGAACATTGCGTCCGCTGGAGCAGATCCTGTCCCTGCTGATCGACGCCGGATTCGCCCCCGTTGACGCATTGCACGTCTACCGCGCCTACTACGGATACCTCTACGGGCACATCCTCAACGAACTGCAGGAATTCGTCGTCGACCCCGAGGAAAATGAGGCCCTTCTCCGGCTGGGGCTGCACCGCCTGCCACCGAAGGAATTCCCCCGCCTCCGCGCCCTCGCCCCGGTCCTCGCCGACTACGACGGGATGGCCGAACTGGATGAGGGAATCACCATCCTGCTCTCGGGGCTCGCGGCCCGCTGCCGGATGCCGGATTCCCCGACCAAACCATGATCCGGAAAGGCATCGGTCATCTCAGCCCGGGTTGGACAGCCGGTCCTTCGCCTGCTGGCTTCCGGGCCCCACGGGCAGAAGCTCTGTGGCCTGCGCGAGACCCTCGGTAGGCATAGAGACATACATGCTCTCGGCCCTGCTTACCTGGAAGGTCTCATGCCAGATGCCGACAGCTTTTGGGACCTTCCTTGCCTGGCGGTTGAAGGCAGCCCACGCGGGCCTGTGCTCGGATTGGGGCGCACTTGCGTAGGCATACAGCTTGTCCACCGAGTCCCAGTACTGCACAATGACCGGCCCGCCGGCTCCGAGGGCAACCCGGCAACCAAGGAGGCCGGACCCCGGCTCCCGGAAGAGTTCGGTCAGCATCCGGGGCATCGCAAGGAACACCGGCAGCCAGAGATCCGGACGCCAGGGACTGTTGATGCGCATGCCGATGAGGAAGACCACCAAATCACCGGAATGGCGGTGAGTGAAACGTCCAGCATTGATGCGTGCCATACTTTTCTCCTAACTGGATACCACTACTCCCCAATATTGGCGAGTGCGACTATCCAAGTCAAGGAGAATCTTTGCGCATCTCACAGCTGGCCGCCGCTACTGAGATTCCGGTGGCCACCATCAAGTACTACCTTCGGGAGAAATTGCTTCACGAGGGCGTGCTGACGTCCGCGACGCAGGCCCGCTACGACGACTCGCATGTTCGGCGGCTGAAGCTCATCCGGGCACTCATTGGGACCGCCGGGCTCAGCATCAGCGCCACCCGCCAGGTGCTGCTTGGCCTGGAGAGCCCGCCGGAGTCAGGCCACGATCTGCTCGGAATTGCGCACCACGCGGTCACCCGGACCGCACCGGACGACGTCGACCTTTCCTCGGCACAGCGGCTCCTGGACCGCTGGGGATGGGGCGCGGAGACATGCGACCGCGATACGCAGGCCGCCCTGGTGGAGGCCCTGCGCGGGCTCTCAGATGCCGGGTTCGATGCGCCGGCTGCGCTCTTGGACCGCTACGCCGCGGCAATGCGGGACATCGCCGCGGCCGACCTCGAAAGTGTCCCCACCGATTCGGCCGAGGCCGCAATGAGGCACGTGGTTCTTGGGACACTGCTGATGGAACCGGTACTCCTGGCCATGCGCCGGCTTGCCCAGCAAAGCGCATCCTTCCAGCGGTTCGGCGGGGCGGGGTCCTAGACGACCGGGGAGCGCCGCTCGATCAGCACCGCGTCCCGCCATTGCCCTTCGCTGGGGCCGTAGCTCATGCGGGCAATGCGGTTCCGCCGGCCGACGACGGCAAATCCGTTCGCGAGGTGGAGCTTCAGGCTTGCTTCGTTTTCGGGGAAGACACTGGCCTGGATCGTCCAGATCCCGCATCGTTCGGTCGATGCGGCCAAGGCCTGAAGCAGCGCGGCCCCGACTCCCTTGCCGCGGGCTTCCGCGGCGACGTAGACGGAGTGTTCGACCACGCCGGCATAAACGGGCCGCGCTGACACCGCGGCGACAGCCGCCCAGCCAAGGATCCCGCCCTCGGGAGCCTCGGCGACGAGGCGGTGCGCGGGAAGCCGGGAACTGGTGAAGCGTTCCCAGTCCGGCACTTCCGCCTCAAAGGTGGCGTGGCCGGTGGCGATTCCTTCGCGGTAGATTCCCCGGACGGCCGCCCAATCGTCCTCGTGCATGGAGCGGATCGTCACCGCGGACTGTTGCGCGGTCACAGCGTCGCCAGGAGCCCGGCCGTCTGCTCGAGCGCGCCGGGCACCAAGGAGTAGTAGGCCCAGGTGCCGCGCTTTTCACGGTGCAGCAGCCCGGCCTCGACCAGGACCTTCAGGTGGTGGGAGACCGTGGGCTGGCCCAGGTCCAGCGGCTCGGTGAGGTCGCAGACGCATGCCTCCCCTGACTCGCCAGCTTTGACGATGGAGAGCAGCCGGAGCCGGTTCGGGTCGGCCAGCGCCTTGAAAACCAGGGCCCTCTGCTGGGCTTCCTCGGCACCCAGGGCAGGGGGCCCTGCCGGGGTGCAGCAGGATTCATCCGTGGCCGGCTCGAGTACAGGCAACAACTTCATGTACCCATTATGCCCTGATATTGACAATCATCAATGTATGGGCGCGGGAGCTCGGGTCGGTCGACCCGGCGCAGATCCGCTTTGGGTGGGGGCGGCATTGTTCGGCCGCCGGCCAAGGCTAGGAGCGGGCGGTTTCGGCACTGTGCGCCAGGACGACGCCGTCCGCGATGCGGGCCGCGGCCGGGAACAGGATGAGGAGAAGGCCAATTCCTATTGCTGCGCCGATCAGCTGCGCCAGAACGTAGCCTGGAACTGAGGCCGGTGCGATGCCGGCGAAGGTGTCGCTGAAGATGCGGCCCACCGTCACTGCCGGATTCGCGAACGAGGTCGAGGACGTGAACCAGTACGCGGCTCCGATGTAGGCGCCCACCGCCGGCGCGGCAAGGACGCCGCGGGAGGTGGCAGCCAAGGCGAAGATCAGCAGGACCAGTCCCGCAGTGGCGACAACTTCACCCAGGAGATGCCCCGGTGTTGCGCGCTCCTTGGACGAGATGGAGGTGCCCACCTCAAACATGGCGTTCGCGACCATACTGCCGCTGACCGCACCCACGGTCTGGGCAACCACATAGGTGCCCAGCTCCGGCAGGGTCAGGCCGGTACCGGCGCGGCGGCCCAGGATCCAGTCGGCGAGGGAGACCACGGGGTTGAAATGCGCGCCGCTCACAGGCCCGAGCACCAGGATCAGCACCGTCAGGCCCAGCACTGTGGCGGTGCTGTTCTGCAGCAGCTGCAGGCCAACGTCACTGGGTGAGAGCTGCTGCGCGGCGATCCCGGAGCCGACGACGATGGCCACGAGCAGGCTGGTACCGAGCAGTTCGGCGATGGCGCGGCGCCACAGCGGCGGCTGGTTGGAAATCATGGCAACAGCTTGACCGAAAGAATTAGCTCAGTCAAAATTGAACCAATGAATATTGAGGCAGCAGAGGGCTTTCGGGCGCGGGCAGCCAGGCACGCAGCCCTCGGCGATCCTGCGCGGCTGCGCATCGTTGATCTGCTGACCCTCGGGGACTTCTCCCCGACGGAGCTGCAGGCGGAGCTGGGGATGCCGTCGAATCTGCTGTCCCACCATTTGCGCACGCTGGAAGATGCCGGACTGGCCACCCGCCACCGCTCCGAAGCCGACAGGCGCCGCAGCTATATCCGGCTTGCTGCCGGCGCCCTGCAGGGCCTGGTGCCGGGGGCCGAACACGGGGCGCGCCGCGTCCTGTTTGTCTGCACACGAAACAGCGCCAGGTCCCAACTGGCCGTTGCTCTCTGGCAGCAGGTCAGTGAAATTCCCTCGACGTCGGCGGGAACGCATCCCGCAGACCGCATCGCCCAAGGCGCTATCGACGTCGCCCGCCGTCATGGCCTGGACCTCCCAGAGCTTCCTCCGCGCAGGCTGGAGCAGGTGGCAGACGAGGGCGACTTCATCGTGACCGTCTGCGACAAGGCCCACGAGGAACTGTCCGGATTGGCTGGAATCCACTGGTCGGTGCCGGACCCGCTGCGCCCGGGCACCAAAGAAGCTTTCGACATGGCGTTCAACGACATCACCCGCCGCATCAATGACCTTGCACCCCGCGTAACCGCCGCCTAGGTCCGTCGCAGAAATCCGCCGAAAACAAATATTGACATTCATCAATCTATAGCCCGATACTCTCTATATCGATCATCATCAATGTTCGGTTGAGAGTTTCAAACCGGGCGCAAGACTCCAGACTGTATCGCCCACTCACCTCATTGATTCCAGGAGAAACCCCGTGAGCACAGAAACCGCCAAGAAGCCCTCCGTCCTCTTCGTCTGCGTCCACAACGCCGGCCGCTCCCAGATGGCCGCCGCCTTCCTCACCACCCTCGGGGAGGGCCGGATCGAGGTCCGCTCCGCCGGATCCCAGCCCGCGGACAAGGTCAACCCGGCAGCCGTGGAGGCCATGGCGGAGCTCGGCATCGACATGTCCGCCGAAATCCCGAAGATCCTCACCACGGAGGCCGTGAAGGAATCCGACGTCGTGATCACGATGGGCTGCGGCGACGAATGCCCCTACTTCCCCGGCAAGCGCTACGAGGACTGGGTCCTGGAGGATCCGGCAGGCCAGGGCGTGGAAGCCGTACGCCCGATCCGCGACGAGATCAAGACCCGCATCGAGGACCTGATCGAGTCCCTGACCCCTGCCGCCAAGTAAGGGCCAGCACCACACGTCTGACAGAGGACGGAGAGGGGGTGAGCTGAATGAACACCGGATGCTGCAGCGACGGATGCTGCGACGACGAGGATCAGGACTGCTGCTAACCCAACACCGGCGCCTGCCGGCCCAACCCCGGCCGGCAGGGCCAACCGAAAACAACCGCAACACCACAACGGATGAAAGAGGACACCCATGGATTTGACGAAGAACCTTCCCGTTGCCGTGATCGGCGCCGGCCCCGTGGGACTGGCCGCCGCGGCCCACCTGATCGAACGCGGACTCGAACCGCTGATCTTCGAAGCCGGCCCCTCCGCCGGCGCCGCGATCGAGCAGTGGCGCCACATCCGGCTGTTCTCACCGTGGCGGTTCAACATCGATGCCGCCGCCGTTCGCCTGCTCGAAGCCGCTGGCTGGGAGGCGCCCCGGCCCACCGCGCTGCCCTACGGCGGGGAACTCATCGATCGGTACCTGGCCCCGCTGGCCGCGCTCCCGGCCATCAGCTCCCGGCTGCAGACCGGCGCCAGAGTCATCGCCGTCACCCGCACAGGCATGGACAAGACCCACACCCGTAACCGCGAGATCACACCGTTCGTCGTCCGCGTCCAGCACCAGGACGGGGGAACCCGCGACCACACCGTGGCCGGGGTCATTGACGCCTCGGGCACCTGGTCCACCCGCAACCCGCTGGGGACCTCCGGGCTTACCGCCATCGGCGAGGACTCCGCCGCGGACCGGATCTCCTCGCCGCTCCCTGACGTGACGGGCCGTGACCGTGGCGCTTTCGCCGGACGCCGTGTCCTGGTCGTCGGCGCCGGCCACTCCGCCGCCAACACCCTGATCAGCCTCGCGGACCTGGCCAAGGACGAACCGGGCACCCGGATCCTCTGGGCGGTCCGCGGCGCGTCCGCCGAGAAAGTCTACGGCGGCGGCGACGCTGACGGGCTGCCCGCCCGCGGCCAGCTCGGTGCCCGCCTGCGCCGCCTCGTCGAGGCCGGGACCATCGAACTGCACAGCGGTTTCGGCATTGCTTCCCTCAAAGCCCTGGATTCCGGCGTGACCGTGGAATCCGTTGACGGACGCACCCTCGAGGCCGACGTCGTCGTCCCCTGCACCGGCTTCCGCCCGGACCTGGACATCCTGCGCGAACTCCGCCTGAACCTCGACCCGGCCGTCGAAGCACCCGTGGAGCTCGGCCCGCTCATCGATCCGGAGTTCCACTCCTGCGGCACTGTTGCACCGCACGGCGCCAGGCTCCTGGCCCACCCGGACAAGGACTTCTACATCGTCGGCATGAAGTCCTACGGCCGTGCGCCAACATTCCTGCTCGCCACCGGCTACGAACAGGTCCGCTCCGTCGCCGCGGCCCTGGCCGGCGACCGCGAGGCCGCGGACACCGTCCAGCTCGAACTCCCCGAAACCGGCGTCTGCTCCTCCGACGCCGGCACCAGCTGCGACGTTCCGGCGGCCGCCGCCACCGCATCAGAGTCCTCGTGCTGCGCCGCTCCCGAGCCGGTGCTCGTCGGCTTCCCCACCGGACTGTCCCACGGACGCTCCGGCGAAGACCGACCGGCCGCATCACTGCTCCACGAACCCAGCTCAGAGAAGGAAGAATCAAACGCATGACCGAGACCACGAAAACGCCCACCGTCCTGTTCGTTTGCAGCAAGAACGGCGGAAAGTCCCAGCTCGCCGCAGGTTTGATGAACCATCTGGCCGATGGGAGCGTCACGGTGCACTCCGCCGGGACCAAGCCCGGTCAGTCGCTGAACCCCCAGGCCGTGGAGTCTCTGGCAGAACTCGGCATCGGCATCACCGGCGAATACCCCAAGCCCGTCACCGACGAAATACGGGACGCGGCCGACGTCGTCATCGTCTTGGGCAACCAGGCTAAGGTCGAGCCCCGCGAGGGCCAGCGGCTCGAGTTCTGGGATACGGACGAGCCCTCCGAACGCGGCATCGAAGGCATGGAGCGCATGCGCCTGGTCCGGGACGACATCATGGCCCGGGTCCGGAAACTGCATGCGGAGCTGGCTGGAAACTGACCGGGCCCGCGACACCGGAGTGCACATCGTGGACCCGACGAAGGAAGAGATCCTGGCCGGGTACAGCCGCGCCCGCCGCCACCTCGACGCCCTGCTGCAGGACCCAGCGCCCAAGGACCTCGGCCGCAAAAGTACGGGCACCCGCTGGACCAACGAGGAACTGCTCTTCCACATGGTCTTCGGCTACATGGTGGTCCGCGCCTTGCTTCCGCTGGTCCACGTCGTCAGCCGGCTCCCCCGCCCGGCGGGCCGGGCATTCGCTGCTGTCCTCAACGCGGGCACCGGTCCTTTTGATGTGGTGAACTACTGGGGCTCCCGGGCCGCCGCCCTCGTCTACAACAGGCGCAGGATGAGCCGGAAACTGGATAAAACCATCGCCGCGCTCTCCCGCCGGCTCGAACATGAGAACCCGCAGTCCCTCGCCAGGTCGATGCCGTTCCCCGACAGGTGGGACCCCTTCTTCACGCCGCAGATGACGCTCAACGATGTTTACGCCTACCCCACGCTTCATTTCGACTTCCACGCCAAGCAGTTGAGCCTTCGGCATCCGGACGCGCCGGAATCGTCCTGATGGCCACTAACGGTATCCCGTTGATTCGATCGTCTTGAGTGGAGCGGGGTTATATGTAAGTATCTGCGTATGAATGCAGATAATAAGGCTTGCGCGCTCACCGCGGACAGCCAGTACGTCGAGCTGGCCGTGGAGGTGTTTGCCATGCTGGCCGACGCCACCCGGGTCAGGCTCATCCTGGCCCTGCGCCACGGTGAACTGCCCGTCAACGTGCTGGCCGAAAAGGCCGGGAAATCGGCGGCTGCGGTCTCCCAGCATCTGGCCAAGATGCGGCTGGCGCGCATGGTCGCCACCCGCCAGGAAGGCACCAAGGTCTACTACCGCCTGCAGGACGGGCACGCCTGGCAGCTCGTGGCCGACGCCATCCACCAGGCCGAACACACCCTCGGCACGGCCCCGCATCACAGCACAGCCCCGCACAGCCCCACAAGGGAGGCCGGCGCATGAACCGGCCCCCGCACCCCGGCCACGATGTCCACCCGCACGCGCACGGACATGCCCACGACGACGGCCATCACCACGACCACGGCCCGCACGGCCATGTCCACGCGACCGGTTTCAAGGGGTGGCTGCAGGAGCTCTTCGTGCCCCACTCCCATGACTCGGCCGACTCGATCGACTCCGTCCTGGAGACAAGTTCCCAGGGCATTCGCGCCGTCAAGGTCTCCCTGCTCGGACTGGGGGCCACGTCGCTGTTCCAGCTGGTCATCGTCCTCATCAGTGGCTCCGTGGCGTTGCTGGCGGACACGGTCCACAATTTTTCCGATGCCCTGACCGCCGTTCCGCTGTGGATCGCCTTTCTGCTCGGACGCCGCCGCGCGACCCGGACGTACACCTACGGTTTCGGCCGCGCCGAGGACCTCGCAGGGCTGTTCATTGTGGCGATGATCGCGCTCTCCGCCGTGGTGGCCGCCGTCGAATCCATCCGGCGCTTCTTCGAACCCCACCCCGTCCAGAACCTGGGCTGGGTGCTCGCCGCCGGCCTCGTGGGCTTTGCCGGCAACGAACTGGTCGCGATCTACAGGATCCGCGTGGGACGGCGGATCGGGTCCGCCGCGCTCGTCGCCGATGGCATTCATGCCCGCACCGACGGCTTCACCTCGCTGGCCGTCGTCGCCGGAGTCATCGGCATATGGCTCGGATTTCCGCTTGCAGATCCGATCGTGGGCCTGCTCATCTCCGCAGCCATCGCCGTGCTCCTCTGGGGAACCATTCGCGACATCGGGCGCAGGCTCATGGACGGCGTGGACCCGAACCTTACGGAACGCCTGGCGGCGGTTGTCACTGCCCACGCCCCCGCGGGCGCAACATCCCGGCTGCGCTGGTCCGGCCACCGGCTTCACGTCGAGGTCTCCATCCCCCTGACCACGATCACCGACCTGGGCGAACTTGCCACAATCCACGACGAAATCGAGCACGCCACCCGCCACGCACTCCCGAACGTGGGATCCGTGACAACGGTCCCCACGTTC
This sequence comes from Arthrobacter sp. 01L42, assembly GCF_056400005.1. Lineage (NCBI taxonomy): Bacteria > Bacillati > Actinomycetota > Actinomycetes > Micrococcales > Micrococcaceae > Arthrobacter > Arthrobacter sp. 01L42. Next base: position 268,651 of record NZ_JBFTSL010000007.1, read on the forward strand.
GGCCAGGCCGCGACGGCCGGACCACCGCCTCCCCCGAGCCACGGATAACGGCGGCCTCGGAGGCCCTGATCCGCACCGGCCTCCACCGCCTCGAGCCTCGCGTCCGGTCCTGCACCCCCGCCGCTCCGAATCACCTTCAAAGACCACGACCAGAAGGTGACCATGGGTGTTCAGCAGGAAACCGCAAGTACGGGGGCTGCCACGCTGCGGCGGCGCACCCTTGCCACGGAGCTGGGCCCCTGCACGGTGCATGTCCAGGAAGGCACCGGAGGCCCGCACGCCGTATCCGGGACGGCGGATGTCTACCTCCACGGCGCCGCGGGCTCCTGGACGTCCTTCCGGGAGCTTCTTCACCCGGCAGCGGCACATGACCGGGTGCTGATAGACCTGCCGGGCTGGGGCGAGTCCACGCAGGACGCCCGGATGGCGAATTTGAGCATCGAAGCGATGGCACGCGCCGTCACCGGTACTTTGACCTCGCTCGGCTACCGGCGGTGGAACCTGGTGGGCCACTCCATGGGAGGCTTCCTGGCATTGCACATCGCCGCGGCGTGGCCCGGGCGGACCGCCAGCGTGACCGCGATTTCGGCGACCACGTTCGGCGTGTCCGAAGCGGCCGGCAAGCCACTGCGCAGCCTGTTCCGGTTCCCGATGTTTCTGGGCATGCTGCTGGCCATGCGCGCCGCAGCAGCCCTCGGCCCGGCAGGGCCCGCGCTGGTCCGTGCAATCGGGTCTACCGCCGTGATGCGGCCGCTGTTGTCCCCGTTTTTCGCAGAACCCGCATCCATCTCCGCGGGGGTGCTTCGAGGGCTTGGCGAGGACGCCCGGCCGGCATGTTTCTCCGCGGCAGCCCGGGCCGCGGCGCACTACGATTTTGGCCAGTGGCGGGGCATTTTGTGTCCAGTGCTGGCGATCCGCGGGGACAGCGATGTGTTCACTCCACCCTCCGACCTGCTCCGGCTGGCCGCGATAATCCCACGCGTCCAGATGGTGACACTCCCGCATTGCGGCCACTTCGCGAACATCGAACGGCCCGAGCATGTGCAACGGCTGCTCGATGACCTGCTGTATCCGTGACCTGTACGGCAGCGGCTGGCAGCGTCCGTGAGTCAGCGGACGCCGGGGTGAATCGACTCTTGACCGCCGATACTCACCGATATATCGTTAATTATCGCCGAACAATCGGCGACCATTATTGATTTCAACTGATTGGGAAGGTCGATGCCGCTATGAAAGGCATGCATGACGAAAAATTCACGGACGGCGGACCCGCCCAGGCACGCTTCGGGCGCGGCAGGAGCCGCCGCGGCCCCCACGGACACGGTGGTTTCGGACCGGGCCGCGGGTTTGGACCGGGTTTCGGACCGGGCTTCGGACCGGGTTTTGGCCCCGGCGGGTCGCGGCGGGCCAGCAGGGGCGATGTTCGTTCGGCGATTCTGTCCCTCTTGGCCGAATCACCGTCCAACGGCTACGGGCTGATCAAGACCATTGCGGAAAAAACCTCGGGCGCCTGGCGTCCGAGCCCGGGGTCCGTCTACCCGACGCTCCAGCAGCTCGTCGATGAAGAGCTCATTGCGCCCGTAGGCGATGGCCGCCGCACCGAGTTCACCCTCACCGATGCGGGCAAGGCCTACGTGGCCGATCACGCCGAGGAGCTGGGGAACGCCTGGAACACCGACCCGGAGGGATCCGGGCCGGCGTTTCACCAAAGCGTCGGAAAACTCATGGGAGTCATCCACCAATTCCGCTTCTCGGCAACCGAGGAACAACGCAGTGCCGCAATGACGGTAATCGATGACACCCGCCGCGCGCTCTACCGCATTCTTGCCGACTAACACCGCCGCTTCTGCCGGCGCACTGCCACCGCTGCCAATGGTCCGTGCCCGAATAACTCCGGATGGCGGCATTTGTATTCTGGAACCGTGATCGCCTGACCTGGATTGTTGTCCCGACGCCGGGAATGGCCCGGACCAACCCAAATGGCCCCCGCTTTCCACGGTTCCGTCCCTACAATTAAGTGTGGCCTCCATGGCATTCACGTCGCGGGGGCGACATAAATAAGGAGGTTCATCATGGGCCTGAGTGACAAGATCCACAATGCCGCCGAGAAACTCCACGGCAAAGGCAAAGAGGCGGCCGGCAAAGCCACCGGCGACGACAAGATGAAGGCCGAGGGCAAGAGCCATCAGGTCAAAGCAGACCTGAAGCAGGCCGGCGAAAAGGTCAAGGACGCTTTCAAGAAACACTGAAAACAGGCCGCCGGAGGGCGGAGGTGCGGTCCGGATCGCGCCTTCGCCCCGGCATTTGCCCACACACCCCAGGGACTTCCCTAGCGACGCAGGTCGAATGCCTCAAGGAGCCGGCTGACCGAACCGCCGAGGTTCCATTCTGTGGCGAGACGCTCAAGCTCGGCCCGCGAACCGCCGGAGACAGGGCGCAACTGCGCGCCTGCCTCCTCAAGCGTCGGCAGTTCCAGGTCTCGCACGATCTTCACGACGGTGGGCGCGACCGTGAGGTAGTCCGCCGCCGCGGCGAGTTTGGACCGCACTGCGGTGGACAGCCCGCTCCCTGCGTCCGCGGCAGCCGCGAGCAGCCCGTCGAGCGTGCCGTACTCGCCGAGCAGCGACGCGGCGGTCTTCTCCCCGATGCCGGCGACGCCTGGCAGCCCGTCGGAGGTGTCGCCGCGCAGGGTCGCGTAGTCGGCATACTGCACGGGCAGCACACGGTACTTGCCGACGACGTCGGCGTCGGTCAGGACTTCGAGGTTCTTCATGCCGCGCGCGGTGTAGACCACCCGCACCTGACGGGCGTCGTCGACGATCTGGAAGAGGTCGCGGTCGCCCGTCACCACGTCGACCGGAAGCTCGGCGTGGCTGGCGTAGGTGCCGATGACGTCGTCGGCCTCGTGGTCGGCAGCCCCGACGACGGCGATGCCGGCGAGCTCGAGCACGCGGCGGATCATCGGAATCTGCGCCTCGAGCGCGTCCGGCACCACCTCCACATCGGGGGCGCCTGCCACCTCCTCGGCGACCCGATGCGCCTTGTAGCTCGGGATGAGGTCTACCCGCCACTGCGGGCGCCAATCGTCGTCCCAGCACGCGACGAGATGCGTCGCACCGTAGTCGGTGGTGAGCCGTGCGATCATGTCGAGCAGCCCGCGAACAGCGTTTACCGGGGTGCCGTCGGCGCGGCGGATCGTGTCGGGCACGCCGTAGAACGCGCGAAAGTACAGCGACGCGGTGTCGAGGAGCATCAGGCGGTCGGTCATGACTGATCCTGACACGGATGCGCCCGCTGGCGGTGGAACGTCACGGTCCATCTTCGGAGGGCACAAAGTAATGCTGGCGTCGCTGAGGTCCCCCAGGCACTGGGCATGAACGAACACGGCCGCGAGGTCCTCAGCTTCATCGACGGCGATGCAGCACTCGACGCGTCCAGGATCAGGGTCGCAGCCGCAAGCGGCGAAGCTTCTTCCCTGCCTTGCGGGCTTTGTTCTCCGTCTTCCGGGCAATGCGTTCTTCCATCTCCAGCAAACCCTCGAAGCCGAGGTCGGTATCGGCGGGCCGGTCCGGGGTGGCCGCGAGTCTGCGCAGGAGGGCGGTCGCCATGACGCTGTCCTGATGGTCGCCGAGCACTGTCTGGAGCCGTCCGGCCGCTTTGGTGAGTTTGGCGGCGCGCTTGCCGTGGATCTCCAAGACCGACTCACCCGCGTGGCGGAGGCGCTTGGCGTCTTTTCGGACCTCATGCAGCGCTGTGTCGCGCGCGGCCGTGTCGGCCGAGCCTTTGACGGCCTTCCGGGCACGCTCCACCCGCTTTGCGGCCTTGTTGACCAGCTTGGCCGTCACCTTGCGCGCGGGCCGGAAGGCGCGTGGCTTGGCAGGCGGGTGGTCCCGGAAGTCCTCCAGGGAGCCCAGGAGACGGAAGTAGCGGCCGGTCCGGAGGGTCTCCAGGACGTTTCTGTAGCCTGCGTCGTGGGCTGCGACCAGCTCCTGATCGATCATCTGGGCCAAGAGGCCGGACCTCTGTTCTTCCGGGAGTTCCAGGATGTGCTGGCGAAGCCGCTCCAGCATGACTTCGGCATCGCGGGCCGGACCCAGGATCTGGCCCAGCCACTTCAGTTCAGCCTGGAGTTCCCGCACCGCTGAGCGTTTGAAGAGTTTGCGGTAGGTGGCCAGGGCGGAGCGCGCCCGGCGGGTCGCGGACCGCATCTTGTGGACGGAATCCGGTGTGCCCATCCGCACACCCGGATCATTGGCGATGAAGTCGCCAATCCGCGCGTCTAAATAGGCGGTCACGACGTCGACCGCCGGTCCCTTCTTCCGGGGCTTTGGAGTCCGGGGACTGAACTCGGCCGGCCAGGCATCGCCCAGGGCACGGGCGATCTTGGAAGGATAAGCGGAGTGGCTGGCTCCGGTAGACGTCAGAGTTGCGGCGGCAGCCTCAAAGAGCCCCGCTGTACCGTGGACGAGTTCGAGCTCCCATTCACGCCAGTCGACGGCCGGCCCCGGCGGCCGCAGGGCCTCGGCGTGAACGTGGTCGTCGGCGAAGTCGGCCAAATGCTCACCGCCCGGCCCGTAAAGCCGGTAGGTGGTGCGCCGCGTACTCAGCCGGGCGACGGGCACGAGTTCGTCGCCCCGAATGAGGACCTGCAGATGGTCGGACAGTTCTTCCGGAACGGTCTCCGGCTGCCCCAGCGGCGCATGGATCTCCTCCCGCTGGTCCGCCCCGGCGGGAAGCTTGAGGTGCCAGCCCTCGTCCGCCCCGCCCGTGCGGCGCCGCAGGGTAATGCGCCGTGCCGCGAGGACCAGGGCCGGAGTATCGAAGTACACAGCCTCTAGCTGATCCGTCACAGGCTCCGCGACGTGGTCCACACCCTCGATTTCCTGCAGATCCGGCAGCGCCGCAGAGGTCCCGGCGTCGTACTTTTGTTCCGTTTCAAGTTTTCCCATGGTGTCCATGGCGGTCAGGACTCCCCGCGGGACGCGCGTTCCCGCGGCAGCGAACTGATGGTCCTGTTGATGACTGCCATGGCGGGCCTCCCCTATCGGCACCGCTGGAACATGGACGTGATCTCCGGCGGGCGTGTCCGGCCGGTGCCTTGGCCCGGTGCGCCTAGCCCGATTCTAGGCTCTGCGCGAATCGGCGACCAGACCGCCTATGGCGTGCCGGCCGTTGACAACGTCCGTCGCGGGCTTCACCTAGGGCCAGAGGCTCGTGACACCAGCGAGACCGGGGACCTCGACGGGGGTGCTCGTGCCGGCAGTGGTGCCGTTGCCGAGCTGCCCATGGGGGCCGGCACCCCAGGCCCGGACCGATTTGTCGCTCATCAAAGCGAATATTGCGCGTCCGTTGACCGTGATGGATGTGACGCCCGTAAGTCCTTTGACCTGGACGGGGGCACCGGTGTAGCCGGTGGTGCCGTCACCGAGCTCGCCGAGCCTATTGTTGCCCCAGGCGCGGACGGTGCCGTCGCGCAGCAGCGCGTAGGCGGCGGACTCTCCTGCCGCGATGGAGGTGGCCCCAATAATGCCCTTGACCGGGATGGGCGTGCCGGCGTCGTCGTTGGTGCCGTTGCCGAGCTGGCCGTACCCGCCGCTGCCCCAGACGCGGACCGTTCCGTCCTTCAGCAGTGCGTAGGCGGTGCCTTTGCCCGTCGCGATGGAGGCCACGCCGGCGAGGCCGGTGACCTGGACCGGCACTGTGCTGTCGGTCGTTGTGCCGTTGCCGAGCTCACCGGAAGTGCCGTTACCCCAGGCGCGGACGGTGCCGTCGCCCAGCACCGCATAGACCACCACATACTCTGACAGGCTGACCTTCAACGACGTCACCCCGCTGAGACCCTTGGCCTGGACGGGGATGCTGCGGCGCTCCGTCGTGCCGTCGCCGAGCTGGCCGAATTGATTGCCGCCCCACGCGCGGACGGTTCCGTCCAACAGCCGCGCGTAGGCGCTGCCGTTGCTCGCCGTGATGGAGCTGACGCCGGCCAGGCCCTGGACCGGGACGGGCGTGCTGCTGTCGGTCGTTGTGCCGTTGCCGAGCTGGCCCCTGGAGTTCTCTCCCCACGCCAGGACGGTCCCGTCCGCCAGCAGCGCATAGGCAGTGCCGCCGTCCGCCATGACCGACACGGCTCCCGTGATGCCCCGGACCCGGACCGGAACGCTCGAGTCGTAGATGGCCATGCCGCTGCCGAGCTGGCCGTACGAGTTGCTGCCCCACGCCCAGACTGTGCCGTCAGCCAGCAGTGCATATTTGGTAGCGGCGCCCTGTGCGGCCATGGCCACACCCGACAACCCCGAAATGCCCACAGGCAAGCTGCTAAACGGCGCTGTGCCACTGACGCCGAGCTGCCGGTCGTAGTTGTCGCCCCAGGCACGGACAGTCCCGTCCGCGAGCAGAGTGAAGACCGAGAACGCAGTGGCGGTGATGGAGGTGGCGCCGGAGATCGTCTTGACCGGGCCGGGGATGTTGCGGTCGGCGTGGGTGCCGTTGCCGAGCTGGCCGACTCGGTTACCGCCCCAGGCGCGGATTGTCCCGTCGTTTAGCAGCGCGTATGCGGTGCCGATGGCGGCAGTGACGGCGCTAACGCCGGTGAGCCCGTCGACCTCGACTGGCACGTTGCTGTCGCCGGTGGTGCCGTTGCCGAGCTGGCTGTACCAGTTGCCGCCCCAGGCACGGACCGTCCCGTCCAACAGCCGCGCGTAGGCAGTACCTCCTCCGGCCGTGATGGAAGCGACCGCGTTGAGTCCTTTGACTTGGACGGGAACGTTGCTGTTGCCGGTGGTGCCGTTGCCGAGCTGGCCGCTCGAGCCATAGCCCCAGGCACGGACGGTCCCGTCTTTCAGCAGCGCGTAGGTGACTCCACCGTCAGCCGTGAGCGTCGTGACCCCGGTGAGGCCCTGGACCTGGACCGGAGTGCGGCCGTCGTCTGCGCCGCCGCCGTTGCCGAGCTGGCCCCCGTTGTCGAACCCCCAGGCGCGAACGGTTCCGTCGTTCAGCAGCGCGTAGGCCGTGGACGACCCGACAGCGATGGACCTTACACCGGTGAGCCCTTTGACCTGGACGGGCACGTAGCTGTTGGCGGTGGTGCCGTTGCCGAGCTGGCCGCCCCAGTTGTAGCCCCAGGACCGGACGGTCCCGTCCTTTAGCAGCGCGTAGGCGGCGCCGGAGCCTGCGGTGAGGGCGGTAACGCCGGTGAGGCCCTTGACCTGGACGGGACTGCTGCTCGCGTAGACCGAGCCGTTGCCGAGCTCGCCACTCGTGTTGGAACCCCAGGATCGAACGGTCCCGTCCTTCAGAAGCGCATAGGCCGTGGACCAGTCGGCGGCGATGGACGTTACGCCGGTGAGGCCGCTGACCTGGACAGGCGTTGTGCTGCTGCTGGTGGTGCCGTTGCCGAGCTGGCCGTACTCGTTCGAGCCCCACGCACGCAGGGTCCCGTCGGACAGCAGCGCGTAACTCGTACCCCCGGCCCCTGCAAGGGCTTTGACTCCCCTCAGCCCGCTCACGGCAGCCGGGGTGGAACGGTAGGGCGTCGTGCCGTTGCCGAGCTGGCTGAAGCGGTTGTCGCCCCAGGTGAGAGCCGAGTTTCTGGATGCCCCGGGCAGGTAATAGCCGGAGACGTCGGCAATGAGATGCGTGGTGCCGTAAGAGCGGTTGAACAAGGTGACCTTGCCGTCGGCGCCGACCGGTACGGTGACGGAGTTCGCGACTGTCTGGCCGGGGAGGAAGTTCACGTTGGACGAACCGGGCCGCTGTGTCCCGGAGGCGTAGGCGGTGATAAACCCGATCAACCGTGGCTCGGTGACGGTGAGGTTGAAGGTCACGGCGGAAACCTTCGCCGGAATCCCGTGGGCCCCGCCGGCCTGGAAGG
>NZ_JBFTSL010000008.1:0-201091 GCF_056400005.1 Arthrobacter sp. 01L42
TACGGGCCGGAAGACCTCGAACACGTCGCCCAGGAGCTCAACGGCCGCCCACGTAAAACGCTCGGCTGGGATACCCCAGCCGAGCGTCTGCGTGATTTACTACAAACCACCTAACCAGCAGGTGTTGCAACGACTCCTAGAATTCGCCCTTCCGGACCGGGCTTTTCCGCCATAGGATGTGGGGCCATGACCTCTCACCCCAGCATGGATCCGGCAACACTGGCCGCGGACCTGCGTACCCAGTTCGATGCATTCCTCGACGAGCATCGTGCGGACCTGCACGCCTGCCTGGACGGACTCACCGAAGAGGAGGCCCGGGCCTCGCTGGTGCCGTCGCGGACCACCCTTCTGGGGCTGGTCAAGCACGCCGCCTTCGTGGAGAAGGTCTGGTTTGACGAGGCCATCACGTGCCGGCCCCGGGCGGTGATCGGCATTCCGGCCGCCCCCGACGAATCGTTCATTCTGGCGGACGACGACACCATCGCGGGCCTCCAGGCCGCCTATCTCCAGGCCTGCGGGGACTCACGGCGTCGGGCCGCTTCGCTCGGCCTTGACGACCTTGTCAGAGGCAACCGGCGCGGCCCGCTGCCGCTGCGGTGGGTCTACCTGCACATGCTCAGGGAACTCGCCCAGCACTGCGGCCACGCGGATATTCTGCGCGAGCAGATCCTCGCTGCGCGCACCTGACGGCACCGGCCGCCCGGGTCAAGGTTCTAAACCGGAAGACCCGCATTGCACCATGGGTGCGGGTGAGCGCGGATGCGGCCACCCCCGATTGGTTTTCACAGGGCCGCATCCGCGCTGGTCTAGGGAAGGCCGGGTTCCGGCTCTGGTTCCGCGTGCCGGGGGCGTAATCGCGCCCCGGCCAGCTCAGACAGCAAAGCGGGGGCGCGCAAGGAACCGGGCCGGCCGGATGTCGTGTCCGATCTCAAGGCGAACGCCGTGAACGGGGCGACGGCATTGCCGGCGACAAAGACTTTGGTGGCCATGAGATAGGAACTCCCGCAACGAAGTTAGCAGCCTCTGCATGACCAAAATCAGAATATCAATTGCATTTGCCGCACAAAAGGAAAAGAGAGTAACAATTAACCTGCGGCTTTTTGGGCCGGCATCCCCGTAATCCGCTGCTCACCGTCTCTACAGTCCGGAAAGATGTGGGATGCGGTTGAGGTCAACCGGCCGATGCGCTGGCCGTCATTTCGTGGACGGGGCGTATTCCGGGTAGTAACGCTGGATCTCTTGAACGGTCTTGCCGGCCCTCACCATTCGCTCAACGGACATCATGCTCCGGACTTCCTCGTCCGAGGATCGGGTGCTGTTCCACGGTCCCATCGTTCGGTAGCAGAAGTCATTCGGATCGTTCAGCCTGGCCTCGTTGTAGCACTCGGGATGATCCGAGGCATCAACTGCCGTGCCAGCAGGACCGGATTTCGATGCTCCGAATGCGGCGGACAGCCCCAGCGCGAGAAGTGGCGTGAGCGCCACGGCTGCAATTCCAGTTTTCATTCCTTTATTCATGGTTCCCCCAATTGGCCAGAAATATGTTGGCGAGCCTACCGCACAGGTGCCAGGTTTTCCGAGCGACGGTGTTTTCCCCTCGGTCATGGAGGATTCGGCAGTTTGCCTCGCCGGAATCGCAGTTGGGTCTTGATCCACTCCGCGGTCTTGGGAAACAATGTTCGCGGCGTAACGGGCCCCGGAGAAAGGGTTTCAATGACAGCGCGGGATACCTCCTCAGTCGGCGCTCCGTGCTGGGTCGACACCTGGCAGCCCGACCCCCAGGCGGCCAAGGACTTCTACGGTCCGCTCTTCGGGTGGACTTTCGACGACCCCATTCCGATGCCGCCCGGGCTCGACGGCTTCTACTACGCTGCGCGCCTCCGCGGTCAGCTGGTTGCCGGAATCGGACAGGCGCCGCCGCAATCGCCGCCGGGGTGGATCACCCACGTGCGTGTCGTAAACGTCGGGGAAGCCTTGGCTCGTGCCGAGCGGGCGGGGGGCAAGCGCCTGGCGCCGTTTGGTGCCGGCCCGGATGACCGTATTGCTGTGCTCGCCGATGCCACCGGCGTCCCGTTCTGCCTGCGGCAGGCAGGAGGGAACGACGGCGCCCAGCTGGCCAACGAGCCGAATTCCTGGGCCATGAGCTCGCTGCACACCACAGATGTCGGGCGGGCCCAGGCGTTCTACGGTGCAATGTTCGGCTGGGAACTCGAACCCGTCCCGGACGCCCCCTTCTCGCGGTGGCTCCGCTCCGGCCGGGTAGTGGCGGTGGTGGCAGCCACGGACGGCGTCGCGGTCCCGCCGCATTGGAGCGTCAATTTCGCCGTCCGCGACGCGGACGTCATTGCCCGGCAGGCCGTAGCCCTGGGTGGCAGCATCTTGATGGCACCCATGGACACGCCGGGATATCGCAGCGCCGTGATCAGGGACCCCCAGGGCGGCACCGTCGCGGTCAGCGCAACCACCGGCTGACGCTTGCTGGAGAGCATGAGCGCCACACCGATTGGCGGCGCTGGTAGGGTCAGCCCATGGATGAAATTTTGGGGAAGTTCATCGACGATTTCGCGCGGCTCGTGGAGCTTGCGCAGTCCGGGCAGCGTCGGGGGCAACCGGGAACCCAGCTGCTGACTACGCTCACCGAGCATTTGGCGGTCCGGGCCGAATCAGTGTCGGTAGTGGTTGAGGAGATTCCGCCGCACCGATTCGTGGACGCAGACATCCTCATGGAAGAGCTCGCCGCCGAGGATCCTGAGTTCCGGCTCGTGGGCATCGGCGGCGGCGACCAACGCCACCATCACTCGCTGAGCGACATGCTGCAGCAGTCCCAGCTATATCCGCAGTTCCCCCTGTCCCAGCCGGACTACGCCAACTTAGCTGTCGGGCCGGACGAACAACGGCAGGCCGTGGCACTGGGGCTCTGGCTGTTCAGCCATGGAGGCAGTCCCATCGCCGTGCTGCAGCGGGACGCCAACCCCCGGTATGGCCGGCAGTCAGCGTCCCTTGAGGTTTTGGCCGGCGCTACAGATAAGGCCGCACGCTTCCTCTCGGAGTTCCGCCGTCGGATGCAGCACCGCAGCGTGCTCAAGGGACAGGTCATTTCCCTGGTGATGGGTGAGTATGGTCCCAGCGCGGCCGGGGTGACGTTCCATGCACGGCCAGTCCTTGCCGCGTCGGATGTCATCCTGCCGGATGGCCTGCTGGAGAAAGTGTCGGACCACGCCTTAGGTATCGCCGAGCACCGCGAGTCTCTGATCAGGTACGGCCAGCACCTCAAACGCGGCGTCCTGCTCTACGGCAGGCCGGGGACGGGCAAGACCCATACGGTGCGGTATTTGTTGAGCCGGAGCGAAGGTGTCACAGCAATCCTTCTTTCGGGAGGATCGCTCGCCAGGATCTCAGAAGCCGCCACCATGGCCAGGGCGCTGCAGCCCTCCATCGTGGTCCTTGAGGACTGCGACCTCATCGCCGAGGACCGCAGCTTCGGGCACGGACCCCAGCCGCTGCTATTCGAGGTGCTGGACGCCATGGACGGTTTGGCCAGCGATGCCGACGTGGCGTTCGTCCTCACCACCAACCGCGTGGACATGCTGGAACGCGCCCTGGCGCAGCGTCCCGGCCGTGTGGACCTGGCCGTGGAAATTCCCATGCCTGCCCAGGCGGAGCGGGTTGCACTGATCAAACTGTATGCCCGCGGTATTCCCCTCAGTCCGAACTCGATTGAAGACGCCGCCGCCCGCACCGAAGGAACCACCGCTTCGTTCGCACGCGAACTCGTCCGCCGTGCGGTCGTTGCCGGCGCATTGGACGGCGTGCCGGTGGCGGACCATCATCTTCAGAAGGCTGTGGATGACCTGATGGCCGACAGCGCCGCGCTCACCCGAAGCCTTCTCGGCAGCGGCACCGGAGACGGCTCTGAGGGCATGGGCGGACCGTTCCCCGGACCGCCGGCGGCCTTCCATCCCGGGGGCTAGGACGTACCGCGCCACTGCGCTTGGGCCCTCAGCGCCGCCAGCGGTACGGGGTGGTCGTTGAGACTCGCAGCAATCCATAGCGTTCCAGGATCGGTCGCGAATATTCAGTCGAGTCACTGTGGATGAGTCTCTTGCCGAGCGTCAGCGCGGCCCGGGCCCGGGCGGCGGTGAGGGCCCGGTAGATACCCTGACCACGCCATTCTGGTCGCGTCGCCCCGCCCCAGATGCCCGCGAATTCCGTATCCGGCACCGGCTCGAGGCGGCCAGCGCTCACGATCAGTCCTTCGTGTTCGGCTACCCACAGTTCCATGCCGTCGTCGCGCGCCATGCGTTTCAGGATTGCGTCGGCGTTGCCGTCGGAGACGTCAACGCCGAAAACCTCGTCCTGCATCGCGCTCATGGCGCGGATGTCCCGTTCTGCGCTCACCGGCCGCAGGCTGACGCCGGGCGGGAGCTGGACGTCCACCGTCAAGGCGTTTGCCGGTCCGATCATGATCGACTCGGTCTCATCAGGCTCAAATCCGTTGTCGAGCAGTGCCCCGTGGAGTCCGGGCGCATGATCGTGACCACGGGTTTTCCACTCGACCCGCACGATTGCGGGATCGCTGCGGTAAAACGCGAGCGCTTCGGCTACCCACTGCGCGATCGTCAGGGTGTTGGCCCCATCGAGGTTCTGATAGGTCACGAAGCCCCTGCCGCCTGCGAAGGTCACCAGCCGCAGCGGACCCAGCCGTTCCACGCCGCTGGCACCGGGCGTCTCTGCAGCTGTCCGGAGTTGCTGGTCGTACGCCACAAGAAGTTCTTCAGAAAGAGTCATCGGCGTCCACCCTACAGCCACGCCGGACGCCGGATACAGGACATAGGACACCCGGCGCTCAAGTTCCCTCACTGAGGGCAACCCGGCCGGAGCGATGGCTAGGTGTCACCTGCACTCCTGCCGCCGCCCCCAGCGCGGCCACGTGGCCAAGGTCCGCCCCCGCCGCAAGATCCCCCACGCTCCGCTCTGGAGGGCCTCCGCAGCCTCGTCGTACCCGGCCGCAGGCCTCTTCCGCGGCCAGCCCGCGAGGCTTAGACTCGATTGGCTTGAGCAAACAGGGAGAAGTTCGGCATGAGGCTCGTCGTCGATCTCACTAAGTGTCAGGGTTACGCACAATGCGCCTTCCTCGCCCCGGAGGTCTTCACGATCCAGGGGGACGAGGCACTTACCTACGACCCGGACCCTGACGAGGCGCAGCGCACGAGGATCCGGCGGGCAGCCGCGGCCTGCCCCGTCCAGGCCATCCGGCTCGACCAGCTTGAGGAGCCGCACAGGCCGCGGCCTCCCGAAGACGCCCCGGGAACGGCCGCTGCCGCGGGGGGCAACGGGGGCACGTTCCTTCGATCCGGCAGGATTGTCATCGTGGGCACGTCACTGACCGGGCTCCGTGCGGCGGAGCGGCTGCGCGAGGAAGGGTTCACGGGCTCGCTGACTCTCATTGGTGAGGAAGCGCACGAGCCGTATGACCGGCCGCCGCTGTCGAAACAGGTCCTGGCCGGGTCGGTGCCGTCCGATGACACGTCGCTGCCGCGCCGCCGGGCAATCGACGCCGACTGGCGTCTGGGCGTCGCGGCCACGGGTCTGGATCTCGCCGCCAGGCAGGTGCATCTCGCCGACGGTGGCCGGATCGGATTCGACAAGTTGTTGATCGCCACTGGGGTGCGGGCCCGGTCCTGGCCAAACGCGGCGGAGGCGGCGCTGGCAGGCGTGCTGACCTTGCGGACCCGCGAGGACGCGGCAACGCTTCGGCAGCTCCTGGCCGCGCGCCCTCGCCGGGTCCTGGTCATTGGCGCCGGGTTCATCGGCTGCGAAGTCGCTTCGGTGTGCCGCGAACTTGGCCTGCCGGTCACCGTGGCCGAGGCGGGCCCGGCACCGCTCGGCGCGGCGCTCGGCAGCGTGATCGGTGCAATTGCCGGGGAGCTTCAGATCGAGAACGGCGTGGATCTGCGCTGCGGCGTCAGGGTCGTTGCACTGGAAGGCGATGCCGGCGGACAGCTGCGCCGCGCCCGCCTCTCCGATGGCACAACACTTGACGTGGACATCGCGGTCGCCGCGCTGGGGACCGTTCGTAACGGTGATTGGCTCGCAGGCTCCGGATTGGCGAGCGGCGTGTGGGGTGTCGCGTGCGACGCCGGCTGCCGGGCTTTCGACGTCAACGGGCTGGTCACCGATGACGTCTTCGTCGCCGGCGACGTATCCCGCGCCCCGCAGCCGATGTTCGGCTACCAGTTCCTCGCCGTCGAACACTGGGGCAACGCGATCTCCCAGGCCGAGGTTGCAGCGCACAATATGGTCAGCGGCGAAACCGAACGGTGGCCGCACCTGGCTGTGCCCAAATTCTGGTCGGTCCAGTTCGGCACCGAAATCAAGAGCGTGGGTGTGCCCTCGGTCGCCGATGAGGTCGCCATCGTGCAAGGATCGGTCGGATCTCGGCGGTTCCTGGCCGTTTACGGCTACAAGGGCCGGATCGTGGCTGCAGTGGCGTTCAACCAGAACAAATGGCTTGACTTCTATGAACCGCTGATTGACCAGGCGGCGCCCTTCCCGCCGTCGTTCCACCATATTGACGAGCCCGAGGATGCGCAGCCCGTACCGGCCGGGTTCCAGCCCGCCGCCAGCCCCACCCAGGATGCGACCGTCGTCGTGACCGGTCACTATCCCAATGAGCGGCGCGCCAGATTGACTGACCGCCGCCTCCCGTAAAGCGCCGCACCGGAGACCGGCAGCCACCGGCCCACGACCCAAGGAGCCTTCGCCATGGCCGAGCCCAGCACCTGGGAGCAGATCCTCGACTACACCAACCGGGCTAACCCCTACCCGTTCTACGACGAACTCCGCAAAACCCCCGTGAGACGACTTCCGGACGGCAGCTATCTCGTGAGCACCTACGCGGAGATCGCCGCCCTGTTGCACGATCCACGGGTCAGCTCCGACATAACCCGCAACCCGGCTGCCGCCGCGGCGGGCGCCGCCGTCGGTGAGGACGGGGACGGGGACGGCGCCGGCATGACGCCGACTTTCCTCAGCATGGATCCCCCTGATCACGACAAGTTCCGGCGGATCACCATGCGGCATTTCGGGCCGCCCACGACGCCTGGCAGGGTGGCCGGGATGGAGGCGCGGATGGCGGAAATTGTCACCGATCTGGTCGACAATATGTCGGACCGCGGCCGGATCGACGTCGTCGATGATCTGGCGTATCCCCTGCCCGTCACGGTGATCTGCGAACTTCTCGGTGTGCCCCCGGGAGATGAACAGCGCTTCCGGGTCTGGGTGGACCTGGCCCTGCAATCGACCGATCCCGGACTCGATCCCGAAACCCAGCAAAAGAAGAGGATTGAAGCCGGCACGGAACTGCGAGCGTTCATGCAAGAGCTGGTCGACGCCCACCGGCAGGCCCCGGGGACTGACCTGCTTTCAGCGATGGCCACCGACGATGGCCCGGAGGGCCGCATGCCGGACGAACAACTGGTGAGCACCGGGCTTCTCCTGCTCATCGCCGGACATGAAACCACCGTGAACCTCATCTCCAACGGCGTACTGACGTTACTCCGCCACCCGGCCGAGCTCCAGAGGCTGCGCGCTGACCCCGGCCTGGCCATCCCGATGGTCGAGGAACTGCTCCGCTACGAGCCGCCCGTGCATTTCGTCCCGTTCCGCACCGCCCTCGACGACATCGACATCGCCGGCACCACCATCCCGGCCGGCGCCTCCCTCACCCTGGTCCTTGCTGCGGGCAACCGCGACCCCGCCCACGTGGCTGACCCCGGGCTCTTCATCCCTGACCGGGCCAACAACCAGCACCTCGGTTTTGGGGGCGGGGTTCATCTGTGCTTCGGGGCGCCCCTGGCCCGGCTGGAAGCGCAGATCGCACTCACTGAATTCGCCACCAGGCTGGAGAACCCGCGGCTGGTCTCGGACCCACCGCCGTACCGGCCGAGCCCGTTCCTGCGCGGCCCCTCCCACCTCCCGGTAGACATCGACGGCGTCCTCGCCCCGGGTAAGCCCTTGCCGGCAGTCGCCCGGAAAATGCACTTCAGCGGGTGACGGTTAGAGGTTTCATGGGCAACACACAGGACACCCGTTCCAGTCGTAGGTCGCCAGCGCCCGCCACGCGGTTGTTCCTGCCGGTGTCATCGCACCAGTCAATGTTGTAGGGCACCGCGGTTACGGCGGCATCCCCCACAGCTGTCCGGGCGGGAACGACAAACGTATAGGTGAACCCCCCGGCGTCGTTCATGGCGGTGGTGGTGTTGACAACCTCCACGCCTGTGGCGTCGGTGACGCTCACCTGGATACGGGCGTTCTTGCCGTAGCGGGGATTGCAGTCAGCGTCCGGCGCTGCCACCGTCACGCTCTGCCCCGGTTTGGCTTCCGACGGGGTCAGCGAATAGGCGGGCGGGAAACACGGCGGTTCCCCACCGGTGGAGGACGAGCACCCCGAGATCGAGGCAGCCAGCACCAATGCGCCAACCGTGGCACGGATCGCGGAGCGCCGCCCGCTGTCTTTCAGACAGAAAACCATGCCGTCAGTGTCGCTGGTACAGCAGTCGGCGCCTACTGTTGTGCTGAATTCGTACCCGGATCGTTGCCTGCGCCTGCCCGCCGGCGGTTGACCGCCCCCATCAAGCGCAGGCAGAGCGCCCAGTAGGCCACGCCCGCGGCCAGCGAGCCTGCCACGGCCAAGGCAGGGCTGATCCCGGCCAGCGGCGGATAGACCACCCAGTGGACCAGGTACGCGTAGAGGGAGGCGCTGGCGAGCACCACCAAGAGGCGGCGGAGGACCTTCGGCACCGGAATGCTGGGCAGCCAGATGAGCAGCAGGATCCCGGCGAGTAGCGTGGCCTCCCGGCCGGGGTTCTCGAAGAATCCCGGAACGGTCACTGCTGCAACGACAGAGACCAGGCAACGCTGGGCGAAGGTCCGGGACCGTGCGATAGCCCAACCCAGCGCGAAGAGCCAGAGAGCAGGCGCCGTGTGCGGCACCCCGGGGTTCACCAGCTCATACCGGGTCAGGAGCCCCACGCCGGTCAGCGCCAGCGGAAAGAGCAGGGGGAAGCGCCGCTCGGCGCGGTCCGCCCACGGAACGGCAAGCAGTGCCACGGACCCCACAAGCAGGTAAACAAGAACTTCGATGAACCAGAAATGCCACTGGGTGCTCACCCCCTCCGGCCCGAGGACGGCATTGAGCAGCACGATATTGGTGGGAGAGTAGTTGTCGGTGATCAGGTACGCCACCGCGATGAACGCCATGCTCGGCACGACGATTCTTGCCACGCTGGACAGCTGCCGCCGCAGCCGCGGGACCCGCTTCCCGGAGAGCTGGAAGCGGGCGAAGTTGCAACCGGCCACGGCCATGAGCACGTGGGCCGCACCCTGCCAGCTGAACAGACCGACATGTGTGCTCACGATCAGGACGATCCCGACGGCCCGCAGCACAATGCTCGTCTCGACCGGCGCAAAGAAGCGACGACGCGTCCGGCCCGGTGCAGTGCGCGGCCGGGGCTCCAGATCCCGGACCGGCGTCACGTGCCAGTCCCGCGGGAGATGGCCCAGCGCCTGTTCCAGCCGCACCGACGCGGCCACATAAGAGAGCGAGTCCCCGCCCAGGGACACGAACGTGTCGCTGTCCGCGATGTCGGCGCACTCCAGCACGTCCTGCAAGATCCCCCGGACGCTGTCCGGAGGACTATTGTCCGGCGCGCCGGTTTCCGCTGCGGGGGCGGGTGCCGGCCCGGGTTTCGGCCGGGACAGGGCCAGGACGCCCCTGTAGTCGAGCTTGCCCGTTGCCAGGCGCGGGAGATGGTCGACGGCGTGCACCTCAAGGGCGGCTCGCGGCAGCCCCATGCCCTGGGCGAGGACCTTGCCCAGCAGGTGCGCGTCGTGGTCGCCTTCAACGGCGACGACGACTCCGTCGTCCGTCCCGGCGCTGGCCGCCCGCACACCGAGATCCGCCAGGAGCTGCTCCACCTGTCCCAGATCCACGCGCAGCCCCACGATCTTGACGAACCGGCTGCGCCGGCCCACCACTTCGTAGACGCCCGCCGGGTGCAGCCTGGCGAGGTCGCCGGTGCGGAGCTCCGCAACGGTCCGGCCTGCGGCAAGGTCCGCCGGGCATTCGGCGTAGCCAAGCATGACGTTGGCGCCGCTGTAGACCAGTTCGCCGTGTTCCAGCCCCGGCACGGGGTCGATCCGGAACGAGCCGCCGGGCACCGGGACGCCCACCGCGCCCGGCACCTCGGCCGCCAGCTCCGGAGGCAGGTACGCCATCCGGGCCGTCGCCTCGGTCTGGCCGTACATCACGAAAAATTCCCAGCCATTTCGGCGGCCCAGTTCGGCGTAGTTCCGCACCGAATCCGGCGCCAGCCGGCCCCCGGCCTGGGTGACGCAGCGCAGGCCGGGCAGATCCATGTCCGCAAACCCGGTCCGTTCCAGCAGTTCAAAGGTGTACGGAACGGCCGCGAAAGACGTCGCCCCGCGGCCTCGGAAGAGGTCCCAGAAGCACGGATCGACCACGGAAAGGCCGGTCAGGACCAGTCCGGCGCCGCGGAGCAGGTGGCTGTTGATCACGGACAGCCCATAGCAGTAGGACATGGGCAGCGTCGTGGCCGCGCGGTCGTCGGGCCCGATGTTCAGGTACTCGGAAATCGACTCGGCGTTGGACTGCAGGTTCGCATGCGAGAGCCGCACGAGCTTGGGCGAGCCGGTGGATCCGGAGGTGCTGAGCAGGAGCGCGAGGTCCGGGTGAAGCTCGTGGCGGGTGCCGGTCCGGCGTTCGTCCAGCAGGAGCTGCCCGTTGCCGGGTTGGACAACGACGTCGGGGTCGTAGGCCGCGACGAGGGATTCCAGGGCGGCCGGCTTGTCCTCCGGCAGGAGGATCAGCGGGTGGCCGCCGGCCAGGGCCGCCAGATAGACCACCAGAGAGTCGAGGTCGTTGGCTGCGGCGAGCGCCACGAGGCGCCGTGTGGTGCCAAGCCGGAGGGCGAAGGCATCGACCCGCTCCGCCAGCTCCCGGTACGTCATTGCCAGGGTGTCGGTAAGG
This sequence comes from Arthrobacter sp. 01L42, assembly GCF_056400005.1. NCBI lineage: Bacteria > Bacillati > Actinomycetota > Actinomycetes > Micrococcales > Micrococcaceae > Arthrobacter > Arthrobacter sp. 01L42. The sequence goes on from NZ_JBFTSL010000008.1 coordinate 11,051, forward strand.
ATGGCTGGGCTGTCCCCGTAGCTCGCAAGATCGGCGGCAAAGGGCACCCGCATGAAGTCAAGCTGCGTGGTCACCCGGACGATGTTATTAGATTAGGCTTACCTAATCCAAATTAGGGTACGAAAGGTTTGCGTAATCGCCGCGAATCGGTATCCTCCTTACTTAGGTGTACCTAAGTCGGGATTGCATCGGCAATGTTGCCGGGGAAGCCCACTCGGTCCCGTACCCCTGCCTCCCCTCCCCCGCACCGCACCGCACCGCACTGCTCCACCCCACCGATCCAAGGAAACACCATGCCCAGCATCCCCCTGCCCAAAAATGCCCCCCGGTTCCGGAAGACGCTTGCCCTGTTGGCCGCGGCAACCGCAGTTCCGTTGGCCCTGGCCGGCTGTATGGGCAACCCAAAGGACCCGGGCGCCGCCGGACCCATCCAGGTCACGAGCAGTACCGGCGTCGACGCCCATCTTCAGGGCCTGTTGGACACCGGCACCCGGCAATACTCCGCTTTCGTCGTGGATCAGACCGATCAGCTGGTTACCGGCACGAGGTCATTCGCGGCGGCTTACGCCGCCGGGGATGCGACGAAGGCCCGCGGACTCTATGCCGCCACGCGCATGCACTGGGAGCGTATCGAGCCGGTCGCCGAGTCGTTCGGGGACCTGGACCCCAAGCTCGACGCCCGTGAAGCCGACCTCGCACCCGGCCAGGAATGGACCGGCTGGCACCGGGCCGAGAAGGACTTGTTCCCGCCGGCCGGCTACACTCCCCTCGCACCGGCGGAGCGTGCCGCCATCGCCACGCAGCTTGTTGCCGACACCGAGGACCTGGCCCAGCGGACCCGCACCGTGGAACTCTCCGCGGACAAGATCGGCAACGGCGCCAAGGAACTCCTGGACGAGGTGGCCACCGGCAAAGTTACCGGGGAGGAAGAAATCTGGTCCCACACCGATCTCTGGGACTTCCAGGCCAACGTTGACGGAGCCCGGACCGCTTTCGAGAGCCTGTTGCCTGCGCTGCAGCAGAAGGACCCGGCCCTGGCCGAAGCGCTCGAGGCCAAGTTCGCCGCCTTGCAGGCCGGGCTCAAGCAGCATTCCACCGGCGCAGGCTTCGTCTACTACAACGACCTCAGCCAGGCCCAGGTGCAGCAACTCGCCTCCCTGGTTGATGCCCTGGGCGAGCCCCTGGCCAAGCTCGCTTCGGCAATAGCCCCGTGACCGGCTGCCCCTTCGGCGGCAGCCCCCGCCAGACCCCCGACGGCGGCGCCCCCGAATCAGCTAGCGCACCGGAACCAGCCAAGCCACCGGGAGCCGCCGCCATGCCCGCGCCGCCCGCAGCCCCCGGTTCGGGAAAGGGCCGGCTGTCCCGCCGCGGGCTCCTGTCCCTGGCAGGAGCCGGCGGCGCGGGCGCCGTCGCCGGCCTGGCGGTTGGCTTCCTCAGTCACGACGCCGTCGAGGCCGCGGCCGCCCCAGCGGCAGAGCCCGGCGACATCATCGCCTTCCACGGTGACCGGCAGGCCGGCATCGTCACGCCGGCCCAGGACCGCCTTCACATTGCAGCCTTCGACCTCGTCACGGAGGACCGTGCAGAGCTCATCCGGCTTCTGAAAAACTGGACGGCCGCCGCCGTGGCGATGACCGAGGGGCGCAGCACGGGCAGCAGCGGCGCCGTCGATGGCCCCTACGACGCCCCGCCCGAGGACACGGGTGAGGCCCTGGACCTCGGCGCCGGCAGACTCACCCTCACCTTCGGGTTCGGCCCCGGCCTGTTCGAGAAGGACGGCAAGGCCCGCTTCGGACTCGAGGGGCGCCGCCCGGACGCACTGATCGACCTGCCGCACTTCCCAGGCGACGACCTCCAGCCGGGACGCACCGGCGGCGACATCGTGGTGCAGGCCTGCGCCGACGACCCCCAGGTGGCCGTCCACGCGATCCGCAACCTTGCCCGCATCGGCTTCGGGCAGTCGCGCGTCCGCTGGTCCCAACTCGGCTTCGGGCGGACGTCCTCCACGTCGAGGTCACAGGCCACCCCGCGGAACCTCTTCGGCTTCAAGGACGGCACCAACAATCTCAAAGCCGAGGACACCGCCCTGATTGGGGAGCACGTGTGGGCAGGCCAGGGAACGCGCCCGGAAGAGGGCTGGATGGCCGGCGGCACGTACCTCGTGGCGCGCCGGATCCGGATGCACATCGAAATCTGGGACCGCACCTCACTGCGGGAACAGGAAGCGCTGATCGGGCGCACCAAGGGCGCCGGGGCCCCGCTCTCCGGCGGCGAGGAATTCACCGCCCCCGACTTCGAGCTCCAGGGGCGCGGCGGGGAACCACTGATCCCGCTGGACGCCCACGTCAGGCTCGCGCACTCGAGCCAGAACGACGGCGTCAAGATGCTCCGGCGCGGCTACAACTACACCGACGGCTCGGACGGCCTGGGGCACCTCGACGCCGGACTGTTCTTCATCGCGTTCGTCACGGACCCCAGGACCCACTATGTGCCCATGCAGCTGGCCATGGCGAAGGAGGACACACTGGCCCTGGAATACCTCAAGCACACCGGCTCGGGCCTGTTCGCGGTTCCGCCGGGCATCCGGGCGGGAGGCTTCATCGGCGAAGGTCTCTTCGCATGACGGCGGCAGTCACCGCTGCGGGCAGCCGCCCGGGAGCCGAAGAGCTCACTGCGTGGCAGACGGGACCGTTCCGGGCGGGAGGACCCGGCTGTGGCGCTTCTCGGCCACAGCCGGATCGAATCTCGTATCTTCCAGGGTCCCTCCGTCGTCGAGCCAACGGCGGTTGGTGTAGAAGCTGATAGCCCGATCGTTGCCTTTCTCAACCCAGAGAAATGCCCGGTCATAGCCGAGTTCGATCAGCTGTTGTTCCGCGGCCGCGAACAGGACGGAACCTACGCCCTGCGCCCAGCAGTCCGGATGCACGTTGATCGCGTGGAGCTGACCGGTTCCCGGGTCCGGGTCGCCGGCAGCAGGGCCGAGGATGGCGAACCCGGCAACCGCATCGGCGCTTTGGACGACGAGGTGAATGGTCCCTTGCCTGGGTTCAAGGATGTTTCGGCGCCAGGCGGATGCCGCGCGGTCGACGTCGAGACCGTCCAGGTACTCATCGGTCATGACGCCGCGGTAAGTGGCCCGCCAGGCCGCGATGTGGATCTCGGCCAGCCGTGCGGCGTCGTGCACGGTTGCTGCCCTGACACTGATGTCCGGAGTGGTCATGGTCCAGAATCTATCAACTGCGGTCACCGGTGCCGGGCGGCGCGCGCGAGGCGGCGGGCAAGGTAGCAGATGACGAGGACGCTGGCTGCGGCGAGGAGCCACGCAGACATCACAGCACGAATCGACTCCTGCGGTGAGACCCGATTCCTTGGAATTTCGAGGAGTTCCAGTGCCCGGCCCGAAACACCCGGAATTAGTTGGAGAATCGGAAAGAAGTGTGGGTCGGTGATGTGTCCGTCAAACAGGACTGGGGTACCGCCGGCGCTCACCAGAACTTCTGCCATGCATGCGGCGACGTCGAGACGCGCCAAGCGGTTGGCCTGGTCCAGGGATTCGCATATTGCCTCCACTTCCGGATCCCTGTCAGTACCGAAGACAAAGCACGCCGCAGCAATCCGGTCATTCCTGACGACGAATACGCTTCGGGACCGGTCCAGTTCTTTCTGGATCATGGGGCGGAATTCAGCGAGGAGTGTCGCGCGCGACCCAGTAGGTGACCATGGCGCGTGCACGATTTCATACATTTCCGTCCATGCTTCATTCAGTTGATCCAGAGCTATTCGATCTCCTGTGAGGATGCCGCCACAGCGGTTTTCGTTTGCCCATCGGAGCACTTCAATACTCGCGGTATCGATCTGCTCGGGCGGACACATTTGATAGCGCACAGCTCCCAGCGATCTGTAAAACTCGTGCGCAATCGTGCCCGGATGGGCTTTGACGGACAGTGGCATCCAACGACGCCTTTGAATGGATTTCACCAGTGCCGAACCGATACCCTGCCGCCGGTATTGCTCACGCACGAAAACGTTGACCGTGTCCCGAGTTGGATGGACGCGGTTGGTGGCTGAGACAGCGATCCCCACTGGCTCTGCACCGAACTTTGCCACCAGCGATGATCCCCCGGGACGCCATTCATCGGCTCTGGCCCATGGCGCGTCGGCTGCGAAGTGATCCGCATCAGCGGCTGTCGCCGGATTGATCGCCAGATTTTTTGCTTGTCCGGTCAGCATCCTGGCAGTCTATTCGTTTCAAAGCTGCGGCTTCCGGACGGCATCTTCGAACAAGGAAACAGGTGCTATCCCACCCAGCGACCGGTTGGAAACAGGAACAGAGGCTTTCGGCCGATTCCTTTGGCGCGGTAGCCTGCACTCACACCCTGTATGCCTCTCCCCCGATCGCGATGAGGTCAAATCCCTCCTCGGGCCAGAAGAGTCCAGCAGAACCGTTTTCTTGGAAGGCCACGCCATGTCAGATTCTGAACTTTCCATTCTCCGTGAGCGGGCTGCCCGCGGTGACAACGACGCCATCGGCGAGCTCATCGAGCTGGCCGCGGAGCGGGAAGATTTCGAGGAGCTGCGGCAACTTGCCGACGGCGGCAGCCGCGACGCTGAGGATCAGCTGGTTGAACTCGCCACTGAGAAGGAAGATCTGGACGAGCTTCGGCGTCTGGCATCCGCCGGCAATACGGACGCGGCCGAAGTTCTGGCCGAGCTCACTGAGTAAGCACTCCCGTCTTTCGGCCGGGTCACCGCAGCTGAAATTGACTATGTCAATAGTCGCTGCAGCATCTATGCTGCGCTGAGCCGCAAACGCGGCATCAACTATTCCGTCCACAGGATTGATCGAATGTCGGCGATGATTCAAGGGAAAGTGCCCACGTGACGCCGAAAGAGCTGGTGGTGCGCGCAGCGAGGCCGGAAGACGCGGCGGAGGTGCGCCGGTTGTCCATCGCCTTCACTCCAGCCGCACAGGAGGTTCCGCCCGAGGTTTTCCATAGCCGTTTCGCCCGGTTCCTTGCCGACGCCTCATGGTGCCTCCCTGTGGCTCCGGCACGCACCAGGCTGCTCGGCTACGGCCTCGCTCAGGATTTCGGGCCGGGCCTGCGGGCTGACTTCACGACGGGCCGGGTCCATGACGTCTTTGTAGACCCCGACACGCGTCTGGCCGGCACCGGCCGGGCCCTCATGAACTTCATCTTCGACTGGTCACGGGCCAGGCCACAGCCAATGATCCTGGACTGGCAGGCAAGTCCCTCCGCCATCGGCTTTTACGAGGCACTCGGCTTCACCCCCGATCGTGTGGGCGACTTTCCCGAGTATCCGGGTTTCACCCTTGACCACCGATCCGGACACGGCGTGCGCTACATTGCTCTCAACCCGGCGACGGCCCGGGCGATGGAGGGGGACCATTGAAAGCGTCAAAAGAGAACGTGCACCTGCCGCGGACGGACTGCCCAGCGTCCACTCAGCGGTCCGCGCGGCGAGCCCGGACGCACCGCTCGGCGTCGGGCCGGCCCGTTGCCGCAACCGTATGGGCCGGTGCTGCCGGCACACTGTACTGGCTGGCGGCCAGCGGAGAACCCAGCGCCGTGATGGACGCCGCACCCTGGCTGGTTCTGGTGTCCTGGTTCGTCTATGCAGCCCAGTGGCGCCCGTGCCTCCGCGTTGAGAGCGGCGGGTTTGTGTTGATCAACGGACTGCGCGACCACCGGATACCGTTCGATACGGTTGAGGACATCGAGGTCCGCTATGCCGTCGCCGTCAGGGCCGCGGGCAAGAAGTACGTCAGCTGGGGCGCTCCGACCCCGCCGGGCTCGTTCGACTCCGGCTTTCAGCATGTCAGCGATCTGAAGAGCCGGCCGCACAGCATGCTCCCCGGCAATGAGCGCATCCGGCAGCCGGAGGTAGTCACCGGCCGCGACAGGATCGCCCAGGCGTGGCACGACGCCCGCGCCGCTGGACTCCACTCCTCCGGTGGAACAGTGACCACGACGTGGAACCGCCCGGTTCTCGCCACCGGCGTCGCGGCGCTCCTCTGGGTGATCGCTGCGGTCCTGATCCAGCGGGGGTGACAGCGCACGCCGGGCAATGCCTCGGGAGTTCAGACCGAGCGGTACCGGAGCGAGCCGGGAATCTCTCCCCGGGACCCGAGGCCTTCCCCGTAGGCGAACTGTGCCCACAGCGCCCGCATCGCCCGGCCATGGGCATTGATCTCGTCCCACGTCGCCCCCGCCAGGAGTCCGGCGCCTTCCCACGTGCGCTGGTGGCCGAAGAGCAGGGGCAGGTCGACTGTGTGCGCGGCGCCATAGAGATTTCCGGGTGCGCGCCAGGACAGCACGTAGCTGTGGGCCCGGCCGCCCGCACGTACATGCCGCCTGGCAAACTGCCTGGCCGCTTTGCCGTACACCACTTCCGTAACCACACAGGTGACTGCCTTGAGCACTGCGCTGCCGACCACGGGAATCCTCGCCACCCGGCCCAGGCGCGGGCTGCGCGGCAGAAACAGCCGGGCTTCCTCCGCCGTGTAGCCGATCAGGATGTCGATCGCCGGGGCAGCGGCATTCCAGGCCCGGTCAAGCCCGGATTCCTCGGGCAGGGGTGAATGCCCGTACTGGATCCCGAACGGCATGGCAGCCATCAGACCGAACTTCCTCGCCGCCCGCGCCACGTCCTCTTCAATAGCGACGACGTCCATCGCCGGAGTCGCGGCGGTAACCGCCTCCGCGGCCACCCCCATGGCGGCGGTCATCCTTTCCCGCCCCCGGGTAATGCCCAGCGGCGCACTTTGAATGATGGCGCGCTGGAAGAGCGACGCCGCGTCAGGGGTCGCCATGAGGTGCGCGACGGCGTCGCCCCCTGCGGATTGCCCGAACGCGGTGACGCGGCCCGGATCGCCGCCGAAGGATGCGATGTTGCGCTGCACCCACCGGAACGCCTCGATCTGGTCGAGCAGGCCCAGATTGGCGGGACGGCCGGTGCTGGTGGACAAATATCCGAAGAGGCCCAGCCGGTAGGTCACCGAAACGACGATCACCCGGGTTTCGGCAACCAGCGCTGCGGGGTCGAAGATCGCCAGATCCCCGGAACCGGACGTGTAGGACCCGCCGTGCAGCCACACCATTACCGGCAGCCGTTCACCGTCGTGGAGATCGGCAGGCAGGGTGATGGTCAGGCGCTGGCAATCCTCGCTGCCCGGAAGTTCGCCGTAGCGGGTGCCGAGCACGTGATCCAGGAAGGGCACCGGCGCCTGCGGGCACGCCGGAGACAGGGATGTCGCCTCGAGCGTCTCGGCCCAGTCGGGTGCCGGCGCGGGCGGCTGAAAGCGTTCCGCGGTGGCGTAGGGAATGCCGGCGGCACGCACGACGGCGCCGTCGCGCCATCCGGTGATCGGGCCACACGGCGGATCGAAGGAAAGGTTCACGTTCATTCCGGTCTAGCTGTTCTTCAGGAGGGCAACGTCGGAGACAAGATCAATGTGCTCCAGCATCGCCGCCGCGGCGGCCGCCGAGTCCCGGGACCTGATCGCGTCGGCGATCTTGCGGTGGGAGGCGAGCGACTGCTCCGGCCGGCCGGGCTGTGCGAGCGATTCGAGGCGCGTTTCCAGGACCATGCCGGCAATGAAGGTCATGAGCTGGGCGAGGACTGCCGAGTGGGCCGCGGCGGTGACGGCCTGGTGGAACAGCTCGTCGCCGCGTGCGCCGCGGTCTCCCGAGGCGACCTCTAACGCCATGGCTTCGAGGGCGTGATCGATCGCGTCCATGTCCTGCTCCGTGCGGCGGGCCGCGGCCAGTTCGGCCAGCTTGACCTCCAGCGTGCTCCGCGCCTCAACGATCTCGGGCAGACGGCTCCGGTGTTCGCGGAGGCCTTTGATCACGGAGGGAACGTTCGGCCGGTAGACCAGCACCGCTCCGGTGCCGTGCTGGACGTCGATCACGCCAAGCACCTCGAGGGCCACCAGGGCCTGCGCCAGGGTGGCACGGGAAACCCCCAACCGCTCGGCAAGTTCCCGCTCGGCCGGCAACGTGTCCCCGGGGCCCAGCTCGGCGGTCTCGATGAAGTCCATGATCTGCTCCACCAGCTGCTCGTAAAGCCGGGGCCGCGAAACGCGGGAAATCTGATGCGTTGCCGCCTGCTTTGCCATGCGCGTCCTTCCAGCCTGTCCTGACCCCTAAGACTACCGGAGAACTATTGACAAAGACACCTAGTGTCTAGGAGGCTAGGCCACTAAGCCAGTCACGAACCACTTCGATCCGGAGGAACAACGATGTCCGCTCCCGTCCTGTCCATCATCATCCTGGCGGTGATGTTCCTTCTGGCCACGGTGCTGCCGCTCAACATGGGTGCCTTGGCCTTCGTCGGCGCCTTCCTGCTGGGCTCCGTGGTGCTGGGGATGTCCACCAACGAGATCCTTGCCAACTTCCCCGGCGGCCTGTTCCTGACCATCGTCGGGGTTACCTACCTGTTCGCCATCGCGCAAAACAACGGCACCATCGACCTGCTGGTCCGGGGCGCCGTTCGGCTGGTCGGCAGCAAGGTTGCCCTGATCCCGTGGGTCATGTTCGCCATCACCGCGGTGATTACCACCGTCGGCGCCCTCTCCCCGGCCGCCGTGGCCATCATCGCGCCGATCGCCCTCAGCTTCGCCGCCAAACACAAAATCAATCCGCTCATGATGGGCATGATGGTGATCCACGGCGCGCAGGCCGGCGGCTTCTCCCCCATCGCCGTTTATGGCGTCACCGTCAACAGCATCATTGCCAGGACGGAGCTGGACGCCAACCCGATGGCGATTTTCCTGGCGAGTTTCCTCTTCAACCTGGCCATCGCGCTGGTGCTGTTTGTCGTCCTCGGCGGCGGCAAACTGCTGTCCACCCCGGGCGGGCGGCTGGTGGAACAGGCCGCAGAAAAGCGCCTGTCCGTCAGCGTGGGTGCGCGCGCGGCCGGCGTCACGCTGCAGGGGTCCGGATCCGACATCTCCGCCGCCGGCGTCTCGGCCAAGGGCACCTCAGGCTCCGGCACATCCTCGGCTGCCGGTCCCGCCCCGGCCGTCGCACCTCCGGCCGGCGGCGCCCGTGCATCCATGCCCCAGCTCATCACCATCCTTGGCCTGATCGCCCTGGCCGTCATCTCGCTCGGATTCAAGGTGGACGTCGGCTTTGTTTCAATCACCATCGCGATCGTCCTCGCCCTCGTGTCTCCCGCCGCGCAGAAGGGCGCCGTCAACAAGATCAGCTGGTCCACGGTCCTGCTCATCTGCGGCATGCTCACGTTCGTGGGCGTCCTCGAAGAAGCCGGCACCATCGCATTCGTGTCCGGCGGAGTGGCGGATCTCGGCATGCCCCTGCTCGCCGCGCTGCTGATCTGCTACATCGGTGCAATCGTCTCGGCCTTCGCCTCCTCCACTGCCATCCTCGCGGCCCTCATTCCACTGGCGGTGCCGTTCCTGGCCACCGGCGAGGTCGGCGCCGTAGGCGTGATCGCCGCCCTGGCCGTGGCCTCCACGATCGTGGATGTGTCCCCGTTCTCCACCAACGGCGCCCTGGTCCTGGCCAACGCGCCCGAGGACGTGGACAAGGACAGGTTCTACAAGCAGATCCTGGCCTACAGCGGCATCGTCGTCGCCGTCGGACCGGCCGTCGCCTGGCTGGTCATGGTAGTCCCGGGCTGGATGTGACCGCTGGATGCAGCCGACAAATCAACCAACCGCGCAAGCCCACCGCGCGCCCGCCACGACCGACCAAAGAAGGAACACGTCCATGAGCACCGAACCCATGCCCGACGCCGAAGGCCCCCTCACCGGCTATCTCGTAGTGGACCTGAGCCGCGCGCTCGCCGGCCCGCATGCCGGGATGATGCTGGCTGACCTCGGCGCGCGGGTGATCAAGGTGGAGAACCCCGGTACCGGCGACGACACCCGCGGCTGGGGACCGCCGTTCGTGGGCCCCGAGGATGATCCGCAGGCCACGTATTTCCTCTCCTGCAACCGCAACAAGGAATCGATTGCCCTGGACTTGAAGAGCGACGACGGGCGGGCAGTGCTGCGTGAGCTGCTGGAACGCGCCGACGTGGTCATCGAGAACTTCCGTCCCGGCGTCCTGGACCGGCTCGGATTCTCCGCCGCGCAGATGCACGCCCTGAATCCGGCGCTGGTGGTCCTCTCCATCACAGGATTCGGGCACGACGGGCCCGAATCCCAGCGCAGCGGCTACGACCAGATCCTCCAGGGCGAGGCCGGGCTGATGTCCCTGACCGGATCCGGGCCGGACGATCCGCAGCGGGTCGGGGTTCCCATCGCCGACCTCCTCTCCGGCATGTACGGGGCGTTCGGGACCCTCGCGGCGCTGCTCCAGCGTGAGCGGACCGGCCAGGGCCAGATCGTCCGCACCTCATTGCTCGCGGCCCTGATCGGGGTCCATGCCTTCCAGGGCACCCGGGCCACGGTTGCGGGCGAAGTGCCGAAGGCCCAGGGCAACCAGCACCCGTCCATTGCCCCCTACGGACTGTTCCACTGCCGGCAGGGCAGGGTGCAGATCAGCGTGGGAAGCGAAAAGCTCTGGAAAACGTTCGCCTCGACGTTCGGGATCGACGCCGCGCGGCCGGAGTTCGCCACCAATGCGGACCGCGTGCGCAACCGCGAGAAAGTCATCGAAGAAGTGGAGCGGGTGTTCTCCGATTTCGAGGCGGAGCCGCTGCTCACCAAACTCAACGACGCCGGCATTCCGGCCGGCAAGGTCAGAACCCTGGACGAAGTCTACGAATGGGAACAGGTCCACTCGCAGGGTCTGGTGGTCGACGTCGAGCACAAAATCCTCGGCACCGTGAGCCTGCCCGGCCCGCCGCTGCGGTTCTTCAGCGCCGCCGGCACCACCGAAACCACGTTGAAATCCCACACCGCGCCGCCGCTGCTGGACCAGGACGGGGAGCAGATCCGGCGGTGGCTGGGGCTGACACCCGGCACCCCAGCGGGCGCGGCCACAGTCACCGGCCAGGAAGGCCCCCGGGCATGCTGACCCGGCAGAAGGTCCGGCACCTGGACGCCACCGAACTCATCACCGCGGTCCTCGATCCCGGGTCCTACCGCAGCTGGGACGCGCCCGTGCTGGACCCCGATCCCGGCCCCGAGTACCGGCAGGAACTGGCCGCCGCCCGGGCCAGGACCGGCGTGGACGAATCCGTCCTTACCGGCGAAGGCCTGATCCGCGGCCGCCGGGTGGCCGTGATCGTCAGCGAGTTCCGGTTCCTCGCCGGCTCCATCGGCCAGGCCGCCGCGGAACGGATCGTCACCGCCGTCGAACGGGCCACCCGCGAGGGCCTGCCCCTCCTGGCCGGTCCGGCGTCGGGCGGGACCCGCATGCAGGAAGGGACCGTCGCGTTCCTCTCCATGGTCAAGATCAGCGCCGCCGTCCGCACCCACCGCAAGGCCGGGCTGCCCTATCTGGTCTACCTGCGTCATCCCACTACGGGAGGCGTCATGGCCTCATGGGGGTCCCTCGGCCATATCACCGCCGCCGAGCCCGGCGCCCTGCTCGGCTTCCTCGGACCCCGGGTCTACGAGGCCCTCCACGCCACCCCGTTCCCGGAGAACGTCCAGACGGCGGAGAACCTCTTCGACAAAGGGCTGATTGACGCGGTGGTCCCGCCCTGGCAGCTGTCCGACGTCGTCGACCGCGCGTTGGGCATCCTGGTCACCGGCCCCCGCCCGCCGGTCGCCGCGCCCGCCACACTGTCCGTGAAGCCGTCCGGCGCCGGCGCCTGGGAGTCCATCGGTATTTCCCGCGACCCCCGCCGGCCGGATGTCCGGCAGCTGCTGGCGCACGGGGCCCGGGACGTGCTTCCGCTCAACGGCACCGGCCAGGGCGAAAAGGACCCCGGCCTCCAGCTGGCCCTGGCCCGTTTCGGCCGGGAATCCTGCGTCGTGATCGGCCACACCCGGCCCCGGGCGACGCGGCCGACAGGCATGGGACAGACGGCATTGGGACAGACGGCGATGGGGCCGGCGTCCCTCCGGGAGGCCCGGCGCGGCATGCGCCTAGCCGAGGAGCTCGGGCTGCCGCTGGTCACCGTCATCGACACCGCCGGCGCCGCCCTGTCCCAGGAAGCCGAGGAAGGCGGCCTGGCCGGCGAGATCGCCCGCTCTCTGCACGACCTCATCGGGATTAACGCACCCACGGTGTCCGTGCTGCTCGGCCAGGGGGCCGGCGGCGGGGCACTGGCCCTCCTGCCCGCGGACCGCACCATCGCCGCGCAGCACGCCTGGCTGTCGCCGTTGCCGCCGGAAGGCGCGAGCGCGATCGTCCATCGGAGCACCGGCTTCGCCGCGGCCATGTCCGAGGCCCAGGGCGTCAACGTCGCGTCGCTGCACGCCAACGGACTTGTGGAACACATCGTGGACGAACGCCCCAACGCCGCCGACGAGGCCCTGGCCTTCTGCAGTCGCCTCGGCCGCGCCATTGAATACGAACTCGCCACGCTCTCCAAGGCAGGAGTCGACGAACTGCTCCCCCGGCGCCTGGCGAAGTACCGCAACCTGGGCAGCGTCCTTGCGCCGGCGGAGGGACGCCGCCCGGCGGGGTCACCGCTAGATGAGGCTCAGAGCAGGCTCGAGAACTCCGCGTGGCTGAGCGGGGCGTAGCGTCCGTAGGCGGCGATCACCGCGGCCTCGACCGCCTCGACGTCCAGGCCCGGCACCAGGTCATCGGCCGCGCCCGCCGTCGCGGGGTCCCATTCGAGGCCGAGGGCGGCGTAGCTGGCCTCCAGGACCGCGCGGATCGGGGCGGAGTCCGCCACCACGATCACGGAGCTGAAGAGCCAGCCGCCGGCGACCACCCGCTGGGCGGTGCCGACCAGCTTGATCCGGTGCTCGGGGACCTCCGGGTCGCTGCCGTGCACGCTGAACTCCCCGGGGCAGTACTCCCCCGGGATCTCACCGACGCCGGCATCCACCCCGGCGTCGCGCAGTGCCCCGGCGAGCAGTTCGCCGAAACGCGAAAACCTCCCCTTGGCCCCGGCAATCGCGTCCGCATCGGGTTCCAGGTGGTCGATGACGAGGGTTCGCTCGTGGTACGCCGCCGCGCGGCCTCCGGCCTTGCGGACCAGCGGCTCGAAGCCCAGCTGCCGGCAGACGTTGGCGGCGGCCTCGAAGCCGGGCAGGTGCGTGTCGCGCTGGCCGAAGGCGACCGTGGGAACCGGCCGGTACAGCCGCAGGGTGGGACCCAGCGAGCCGGTTTTGACCTTCTGGAGGAGCCCGAGCGCGAAGTCGAGGTCGGCCGCGGCGCCAAGTGATTCCTGCTGCCGCACCACCGTAAGTGTCCGGGACCCGGCTGGCGCCTGCGGCATGTTGTTATGCTCCCTTATGGTCATTCTGCAATTCCTCGTCGTAGCCGCCGCATTCGCCATCATCGACGCCATCTGGCTCAAGACGATGAACCCGTTCTACCGCCGCCAGATCGGTGACCTGATGGCCGACAAGCCCAATCTAGGTTACGCGGTGGTGTTCTACGTGATCTACATTGCCGGGATCGTGTTCTTTGCCCTGACGCCAGCGCTCGACGGCGGCAGCTGGCTCAGCGCTGTGGGCTACGGTGCCGCGCTGGGCGTGTTTGGCTACGCCACCTACGATCTGACAAATGCCGCCACGCTCAAGACGTGGCCGTGGCAGCTGATCGTCGTGGACATCCTTTGGGGTGCCGTGTTGACGGCGCTGGCCACGTTGGCCGGCTGGCTCGTCTTCCACTCGAACTAGGACCTGCGCAGCGTCAGGATCTGTTCCGCGCGTCCGAACGGGCCTGTGAGGTCATGCAGCACCGTGGAGGTGAGCCCGATCCCGTCCGTACCGAACGTGACTTCGTTGTCCAGCCCCAGCCACTCCCCCTCCGGCTGCCGGTACATGTGGATCTGCAGGTCCAGGTTGGGGAAGGCGTAGCTGCCCTTGCCCGGCGGGACCCGGGCGGCAATGCCGTTCGCCGTGTCCACGAGGCCGACCAGCCGGGCGAGGTCGCCGCTGTCCGCCCGGTCTGTCAGCGGGTAGTCGGTGCGGAGCCAGACGGTTCCCGAGCCCGCCCGGTGGCCCTCGGCGATCCGCATGTGCAGTGAGGCGATGTAGCCGCCGGGCCAGACGGCCGCGGCGTCGTACGGCTCGCAGTCCTCCGGCGCCGGAATCCTGGGATCCTCGAAGGCCGCGATGGCGGACGTGTCAGAGGTGATCATCCGCCAGGCCGTGGCGCGAATGGCCGTGCGCCCGCCGGAAACGAGCTCGGCCTGCACCAGTTCGATGGTCCGTCCCGGGCGCAGGGTGGAGGTCACGATCTCGAACTCACCGCCGGGGATCAGCCCGAGGATTTCGTAGCTGAGCCGCGCCATGCGCATGTCTTCGCGGGGCTCATGCCGGGCCAGGCGGTCGGCCATGATGCCGGACGCGGGGGCCATGTGCTGCTCGTGTTCGTTCCAGGCGCCTTGGGCGTGGATGGTGGAGCGGAACCGCCCGTCCCCCAGGACCTCGTAGTAGAAATCGCCCTCGGCAAGTTCCGGTAGTGCAGCAGTCAACGTCCGCCCTTTCGCATGGCTGGTGATTCCAGAACACACTATCCTGCTGCGCTTTCAGTGTTCCCGGCCGCTGTGTTTCCGGCTCCGATCCGGCGCGGACCCCGGACGCGCGTTGCGCTTGTTCCCAACCGATCCGCTCGGACTGGGTAGACTCGGGTGAGGTTTTAACGACTATTCACCGAAGAGGTGCTCCCCCTGCTTAGAGTCATCAGCTACAACCTCCGCAAGCACGCGGCCAGCGGCGAGCTGGTCGATCTGGCACGTGATTTCGAGATTGATGCTTTGTGCCTCCAGGAGTGCGATACGGACGATCTGCCGGAGACCATCGGGGATCTGCACCTGGCCGATTCCACCAAGGGCAACCGGCTGGGCCTGGCGATCTATTACCGCATGAGCCGTTTCACGGCCTACGAGACCAAGACCTTCGCCCTTAAGAAGTCCATGCACGACCGTGTCCTCTCCCCCGCGCACGAGCGGCTCATCGGTACGCGTGTGACCGACAACGAGACCGACCACGAACTCGTCATCGCGTCCTTCCACGCGGCACCGCTGACGGCATCGAACTCACTGCGCCGGAACCAGATCCATGCCGCCCACGCCGAGCTGCTCAGCATGGGCGGTGGGCTGATGTCCCTGATGGTGGGCGACTTCAACTATCCGTTCTTCACCAAGTCCCTGACAGCGCAGATGAAGGACGCCGGCTACGACCTCACGATGAGTGACCGACGCACCTACACCCGGTACAAGGTCTTCAAGGGCCATTTCGATTTTGCCACTTCCCAGGGGCTGGAGATCGAAAGCGTGGAAACCCTGGCCCGAGGCGCGTCGGACCACCTTCCCATCCTGATCACGGCCGAATACGGCCAGGAGGCGCCCCCCAACGGTTCAGGACCCGCGGAGCCTTAGCGGCCGGTCCGGGGGTACGAACACCCGGTGAACACCCGGTGAACCGGGCATCGAAGGCAGGCTTCTCGTAATCTGCCTGTGATCTACTGCTGGGCGTGAACTTCTCAAGACGCACGTTCCTGACCGCCGCCGGAACGGCCGCAGCCACAGCGCTGGCCGCCGGCAACAGCTGGCGGGCAGCGGAGGCCGCCACTGCCGCCCTGCCCCCGGCCGCCGCATCCGGCATTGACCACATCATCGTGTTGATGATGGAAAACCGTTCCTTCGACCACTTCCTGGGCTGGCTGCCCGGTTCAGACGGCCAGCAGGCCGGCCTGAGCTTCACGGACCGCTATGGGACTCCGCACACCACGCACCACCTGACGGACTTCCAGGGCTGCGGCCACCCGGACCCGGACCACTCGTACGAGGGCGGCCGGATCCAGTACAACGGCGGCAAGAACAACGGTTGGCTCCTGGCCGGGGAAAACGACGAGTTCGCCGTCGGCTATTACGACGCGGCCGACCTCGATTTCTGGCGCCAGGCCGGCCCGGACTGGACGGTCTGCGACCGGTACTTTGCCGCCACGATGGCCGAAACCTACCCGAACAGGTTCTACCAGCACGCGGCGGCCACCGACCGGCTGCACAACTCCACCGTGACATCCACGCTCCCGACCATCTGGGACCGGCTGGCCGCCGCCGGGGTGGACGGAAAGTACTACTACGGCGATATCCCGTTCACCGCGCTCTGGGGCACGAAGTACCTCGGGATCTCGCACCACTACTCCGAATTCCTCTCTGACGCCGGCGCCGGCAGCCTGCCCGCGGTGTCCTTCGTGGATCCGCGGTTCACCGACGAGGGATCGGGAACATCCGGCGATGACCACCCGCACGCGGACATCCGCTCCGGGGAGACATTTCTCGCCGAGGTCTACAACGCCGTCACCACCGGCCCGGGGTGGGCCAAGACGCTGCTGGTGATCAACTATGACGAGTGGGGCGGCTTCTACGACCACGTCGCCCCCGGTACGGCCCCGGACATGAGCGCCGCGACGGCGCTGAGGGGCTTCCGGGTGCCGTCCGTGGTCATCTCCCCGCGCGCCCGACGCCGGTACGTCGCCCACGACATCTACGATCACACGTCCGTACTGAAGGCCATCGAATGGCGGTGGAACCTGCCTCCGCTGACGCCCCGGGACAGCGCGGCCCGCAACATCGCCGAAGTCCTGGACTTCGGCGCACCGGCAAACCTGACCGCTCCCACCTACCTGGTCCCGCCCTTCGTGGCCGGCCCGGCCTGCACCCCCGTGGGGCCGCCGCCGGCCGAGGAATGGTCCGGACTCAAACAGAAAGCACTCGCCGACGGATGGAAACTCCCGTGAACCCCACCACCACAGAAACCACGACTGCGGCCCCCGGGCCCCTCCGGCGGGTCCGCAGGCCAGCTCTGCGGGCCTCCGCCGCGGCCCTTGTCCTGCTGGCGGCGGCGGCGATCGGCTGCGGACCGGCCCAGCCGGCTGCCACAGCCAGCGCTCCGACAGCCACCTCGGGCCAGGGTTACCTGCCCGGTGCCAAACATGTCTTCATCATCAACCTGGAAAACAAGGGTTACGACGGGACGTGGGGCCCGGCGTCGGCCGCCCCGTACCTGTCCCAGACGCTCAGGGGCCAGGGGGTGCTGCTGAACCAGTACTTCGGCACGGCCCACAATTCTCAGCCGAACTACGTCGCCCAGATTTCCGGCCAAGGCCCCAACCCCCAAATGCAGGCCGACTGCCAGACCTACTCACCGTTTGTCGGAAGTGGCACGGCCAGTCCCGGCCAGGCGGTCGGAGACGGCTGTGTCTTCCCGGCCAGCGTGCCAACGGTGGCCGGGCAACTGACGGCCGCAGGCAAGACGTGGAAGGGCTACATGGAAGACATGGGAACGCCCTGCCGGCATCCGGCCCTCGGCGCGGTGGACGACACTCAGAAGGCCAAGGTCGGGGACCAGTACGCGACGCGTCACAACCCTTTCGTCTACTTCGCCGGGATCACCGGCTCCCCGGACTGTGCCAAGAACGACGTCGACCTCAGCGCCTTGAAGACAGACCTCGCGTCGACCGCCACGACCCCCAATCTGTCCATGATTACGCCGAACCTCTGCCACGACGGCCACGACGCCCCGTGCGTGGACGGACAGCCGGGTGGCCTGGCCAGCGCCGACGAGTGGCTCAGGCAATGGGTGCCGGCCATCACCTCCTCCCCGGCGTTCAAACAGGACGGCGTCCTGGTGGTCACCTTCGACGAATCCGACGGCCCGCAGTCGGATGCCGCCGCCTGCTGCGGCGAAACCGCCGGACCCAACTCACCCGAGCCGGGCATCACCGGCCCGGGCGGCGGCCGCGTCGGCGCGCTCGTGATCTCACCCTTTACCAGGGGCGGAACCTGGTCCACTACTCCCTATAACCACTACAGCCTGCTGGCCAGCATCGAAGACACCTTCGGCCTGCCGTACCTGGGCTACGCGGGAGCCCCTGGACTGAACCGCTTCGGACTCGACGTCTACAACGCAGGCGTCCAGGGGTGACGCGCGCTAGGACCCGGCGTTAAATACGTCTCCGCCGAAACTGTCCAGTCCCGGCGCCCCGGCGTACCCGAGGCGCGGGAGCGAGAAGGCGTCTTCGATGCTGGCCAGGAGGCTGAAGTGGTTGTAGGGCCGGTCCGACGTCGTGCCGCCCTTGGTGAGCGGCGAGAGGACCAGCGCACCAATCCTGCCGCCGGCCGTCCCTCCGGGCAGCAGCCCTGAGGGCCCAACGGTCTTGCCCTCGGACTCGTCGAAGGTGATCACCAGCATCCCGTCCTGCCGGAAGGCCGGGGAATCCAGGATGGCCGGGACCTGCTGGCTCAGCCAAGTGTCGGCGGCGGCCAGTCCGCCTGGGCTGCCGTCGACGCAGGGGTTGTCGTGGCCGTCATTGCAAAGATTGGGCGAAATGTAGGACAGGTTCGGGGTGGTGGCTACGGACTGGAGGTCGCCGCGGAGTTCGCTGAAGTCCACCACGTTGCTCTGGCAGTCCGGTGACGAGGTGATGGCCTGGAAATACACGAACGGGTTGTGCCGCGTTGCGTACTGGTCACCCACCTTGGCGCCCTGGCTGGTGTCCTGCCCGCCGAGTTCGGGATGACGGCACGGCGTGCCCATGTCTTCCATGTAACCCTTCCAGGTCTTGCCTGCGGCGCTGAGCTGCCCGGCGACCGTGGGGACCGAGGCCGGATAGACGCAGCCGGCGCCCTCCGCCAGGCCGAGCGCGCCCGTCCCCGTCAGCTCAAACGCGGCGTAGGTGGGGCAGTCCTCCCTCGTCATGGCATTGGACGGCTGGCCGGAGATCTGGGCCAGGTAGTTCGGGTTCGAATTGTGGGCGATCCCGTAGTACTTGGAAAGCAGGACGCCCTGGCTGCGGAGCGTCTGCGACAGGTAGGGGGCCTCCGAGCTTGCGCCCCACACCTTGTTGTAGCCCTTGTTCTCGAGATTGATGACGAACACGTGCCCGGGCTTCGACGCCGCCCCCGCGGTGGCGGTGCCCCCGGCAGTGGGACCCGGGCTGGCGCCCGGCGGCCCCGGCTCGCACGCCGCTGCCGACGCCACCAGGACTGCTGCAACAAGCAGCCGCGCGGCGATTCGTCGATGATTTTTCGTGGCAGTCCGGCTCATGGATTCCGGCTTTCTGATTGACCTGTCAGCGTGGATTTGGCGGCTTCAGTGTCTGCACTCTTTCACACCGCGGTCAAGAAAACCCGCGAGGACCCTGCACGGTTGCTGGGAATGAGTTCAGTAGTGAATGCTGTGGTGGTAGTTTGCACTCATGGGCGCACCATCGGATTCCATTCCGCTCCTGGACCTGAGTACCGCCAGGGGGCGCGACGGCAGGTTTGACCCGGCGTTTATTGATGCACTGCGCGACGCCACGCACCGGGTGGGCTTCTTCCAGCTGACCGGTTACGGGGCCTCTGCCGCCGAGGTGGATGAGCTCTTCGACGTCACGCGGCGCTTCTTCGAGCTTCCGCTTGCATCACGGCTGGAACTGGACAACCGGCTCTCGCCGCATTTCCGCGGTTACACGCGGCTGGGCCACGAAATCACCCAGGGGCGGCCGGACGCGCGGGAGCAGCTGGATTTTGGACCGGAGCGTCCCGCCGTGGAGGACTACCCGCCGGATCAGCCGTACTGGCTGGTCCAAGGGCCGAACCTGCTGCCGGACCGGGCGCTGCCCGAGCTGCGCACCGTGTGCATGGCCTGGGCGGAACGGATGTCCGGCGTCGGGGCCGAATTGCTCAGCGCCATCGCCGTGTCGCTGGAACTGCCCGAAGGATACTTCGATGAACCCTTCCGGGACTCACCGGCCTGGATGGCCAAGTTGGTCCACTACGTCGGCGGCGTCGTCGCTGATGCCGGTCCGCAGGGTGTCGGCGCGCACGCGGACTACGGCTTTGTCACCTTGTTGCTCCAGGACCAGGTCGGCGGCCTGCAGGTACTCCCGCCGGGCACGGACAGCTGGATTCCGGTCGAACCCATTCCGGGGGCCCTGGTCATCAACCTGGGCGAAATGCTCGAAGTCGCGACTCAGGGTTACCTGGCCGCCACCATCCACCGCGTCGAGGCGCCCCCGGCCGGCGTCGACCGCTACACGGTCCCCTTCTTCTTCTCGCCCCGGCTCGATGCCGTCATTGAGCCAGTGCCCCTGCCGCCCGCACTCGCGGCCCGGTCCCGGGGGGTCACCGATGATCCGGACAATCCGATGCTCGCGTCCTACGGCGCAAACGTGCTCAAAGGCTGGCTGCGGGCCCACCCCGAGGTCGCCCGGATTCATCACCCGGAACTGGTCCGGAGCGCCGGGCAGACCTGAACGGCAGCAGTTCACCGGCCAACGTGCCGGGAATGACGGGCCGCCGGGGCGGCCCGGCGGCGTCCCGACTCAGGCCTGTCGCTGTTTCACGGCGCCGGCCAGCGAGGCCAGGCCCTTTTCGAAGTCGGCGCCGACCATTTTGTCCATGTTCATGAACAGGGCGAACACTTTGCCGATGCCCTTGTTCTCCCCGGTCATCGTCCAGGTGACCTGAGTGCCGTCACCGGAGGGCGTGAACGTGAAGGAGGTGGGGTTGACCGCTTTGAAGGGCTTGGTGAATTCCAGACGGATCTTGATGTCGCGCGGCTCGGCCGTGTCCACGATTTCCATGGTGCCGGAGCCGGCCTTGCGGTTTCCGCTCCAGGTGTACTTGGCACCGACGCCGGATTCGCTGCCGGAGTAGCTCCGTTCCATGGCCGGATCAACGGCCTCCCAAGGGGACCATTTGGTCCATTCGTGGAAGCTGTTGACCAGCGGAAAGATCTCCTGCGCCGGGGCTGGAATGACTGCGCTGCGGGTAACTTCATAAGTAGACATGCGGCAATCCTAGGCGGTGACCGGCCCAACCGGGCGCGTGCCCTGCGGGTTCACCCCTTCTCAGCGGCTGCCTCCGTCAGATCGACCACCGGCGAGGCCGCGTTCTTCTTGACGGACTCGACCCCGCCCATGGCACTCGCCTTGGTCTTGTAGCTCTCCGAGGAGGCGATCACCTCGCCGTTGGAGGCCTTAAGCCGGAACCGGAATCCGCCGGACTTGTCTTTGTAGACCTCATACTTGCCAGCCATGCTGCATCCCTGATTTCTCCGTTGTTGTGGCCGGCCGGGGAGCCGGCACGGATCAGATTAGCCCCGCCGCAACCGGCTGACCAGAGTCCTTCGGTTGCCCGGCCCGACCAGGCTCAGGACAGGCCGGTCAGCCCTGCAGCGGGATGACCTCAATTCCCCCGTGCTGATCGGCAACGACCAGAACCCGGGGCGCCGCCACACCCTCCAGTGCGGCCGCCAACCGCTTCTCCTCGGCCCCGGCATCGCCCGCGACGTCCCCACCGGCAACGCCAGCACCGGCAGCGCCGGCAGTGCCGGCACCGCCGTCGGCCCGTTTCCAGACCGTGACGCCGGCCCCGGTGACCTCGCCGATGACGCGCCGCAGCGGTGCGGGGTCGGATCCCGCCACGAGGAACACGTGGCCGATGGTTCGCGGACGGACCGGACCGGCCGCGGCGAGCACGGCGCGGTCCTGCCGCCACACGGCAAAGTGGTACCCGAACACGAGTCCCGTGGCGACCAGGAGCCCCAGGGGTGCGCGGATCCGGTCCACGAGGCTTCCCCCGCTGACCTCGCCCAGGACGAACTCGAAGATCCGGAACCCGATCACCAGCAGCGTGACCACCGCCACCACGGCGCTCAGGCCGAACACGGCCACCAGGTAGATCCGGCGCGCGTTCAGGCCGGCGCCGGTCGCCGCCGCCTGCTCCACGCGCCGCCACGCAAGCCACCAGACCGGCCCGCCAACCAGGAGCGAGCTGATTCCCGCAAGCAGCAGCGTCCGCGCCCCGGAGCCGGCCAGCGGCGTCGCCGTCATGGCGAGGACCGAGTTGACGATCACGCCTATCCCGGACGCTGCCGCGACCAGGGCGACGCCGGAGGCCACCAGCCTGCCGCCCTGAAGCGTGGCCTCTGAGCGCCCGCGCGCGATGTTGCGGTGGTAGACCCAGACGAGGCAGCCGATGGCGGCCGCAGACACAGCCGGCGCGAGGGGCTCCAGCAGGAGCTCCTGCGGTTCGGAACGGTCAAACAGCAGGCGAAGGACCACGAAGAGCGCCACCCCGGCTCCGCCCAAGGTCAGAACGCCGGCGCCAAGCACCCCGACCGTGATGAGCGCGACGTCGGCCAGCCCGGTCCGCAGCCTCCGGCCGCCGTCGTGATTCCAATGCCACCACCAGATAATGGTTCCGCCGACGGCCCAGACCAGGGATTGCAGCGCCGACACCCACCACGGTTTGCCCACCGACACCTCCGTCGCGGCTCCCCGCAGGGCGGCATCCAGCAAGGTGGATAAGGCTGCGACGGCGCCGCCCACGCCCAGCACGAGCCCCAGCACCGAGCCGAGCACCGTAGGGACACCGGAGAGGACTGTCGGATTCTTCCGGGGGTCACGCCACATCCACCGGTGCCAGGCCCAGACCGCAGCCCACACCAGACCTGTGGCCAGGGACAGCCGCCACTGAAGGCCCTGCCCGCCGATCAGCGAGGACAGAGTGTTCAGCACGTTGGTGGCCGCGATGAGCAGGGCGAGCAGGTAGGCGCCTGCCAGGTAGAGACCCCAGCCGATGGCGGACCGCTCCTCCGGGTCCTCGAGCCGCCGCCAAACCGCCCACCACAAGAGGGCCGCGAGCGGCCCGCCAATCAGGGCGAACGCCAGCGAGCGCGCGAGCCCGGCGACGTCGTCCGGGGCCAGCTCTGTCCCCGCCACCAGCAGGCGGCCCAGCAGTCCGCTGAGCCCGACGGCGGTGGTCACCACCAGTGCGAACAGCAACGCGTAGGTGATGAGCCGGCGCACTGTCCCTTGGGCGCTCATTGCTTCGCCTCGCCGGTGCACACTGCCAGGGGCCAGGGCACGGTGTCGATCAGCCAGCCGTTGCCCGCCCGAACGAGGTCAAACGCGTCCTCCACCTGGTATTCGGCGCTGCCGAAGGGACCGCCCGGCTCGGACACGGTGATGAGCACCCTCACGTCCGCGGATTCCGGCCGCTCGGTGGTGGACACCAGCGTGACTCGCAGGTTCCGGGCCGAGGGGCGTGACCCGGTTGTGCACTTGCTCCGGGCGGCCGGCGTCAGGTAGGCGGAGGCGGCCGCCTCATCCCCGGCAATGACGGCGGCGGCGTAGCGCTGCGCGACGCCGGCGGGCGTTGACTCGGCCAGGGGCGCGGGCTCCCCGCGGGTGAAGACCACTGCCAGCGCGATGATGACGATCACCGCGATCGCGGCCATGATGGCCAGCAGGGTCCGGTCAGCCCTGGTGCGGCGCGGCTCCCCCGCCTCCCCCGGCTTTTCCGGGCCGGGATCCTCCGGGCGGGGATCCTCCGGGCCGGGATCCTCCGGGCGGGGTTCCTCCGGCAGTCCTTCAGGCGGCGGCCTCATGGCGCAAGTATGGACGCCGTCCAGCGCACGGTCACGATGTCTTTCGTCCCCTTTCCGCGGCGTCCGCGTCGACGCAGCCAAAGCCAGCCACTACGCTCGGAAAATGGGAATCATGCGCAAAGCCCTCGCCGCTGCTGTTGTGCTGATGGCCGGCCTTCTCGTCGGGGCCCCGGCCGCGCTCGCCACGACGCCGACCGCCGTCGTCATTGAAGACCGCGCCGGGGTGTTGGACCAGCGGACGCTGTTGCCGGCGGTTCAGGCCACCGACTTTTATGAGCCCACCAAAGTTGCGGTCTACACCTATAACGGCACTGCCGCCGACAATCTGAACGAAGAAGTCCTGCGGTTCGCCCGCACCGAATATCCCGAATGGATCAGTGCCGACGGGCAGAAGTGGGCAGACGGACTGTTCATCTTCGCCCTGGATCCGGTGGGCCGGCATGTGGGGACGTACATGGGTGAGGACCGGAAGGTCTCGCCCGAACAGCGCGAGGACATCCAGAACGCCGCCAAAGAGCTGCTTCGCGATGCGCAGTGGACCGAGGGCACCATTGCCGGGATCCGCCGCGGCGCCGAACTCATCAATCAGCCGTGGTACCGTTCCACAGCCTTCCTCGTCACAGCCTGGGCGGCGGTGGTCGCCGCGGTCTGCGGAGCCGCGGCCTGGCTGATCGTGCGGTGGCGGACCCGGGTGTCCAGCCGGAAGGAACTGGCCCGGGGCGACGCCAGCTACGCCAATGTCAGCATGGACCTGCAGGTGACCGAGCTCAACGCCAGCACCATTCCCGAGTCCTCCCGGTACGGGAGCACGGTGCTGGAAAAGCACCGCACGTTCGTGAACCGCTACGGTACGGCCACCGAACTTTCCACCCAGGTACACGCCCTCAGCAGCAGGGACCTGAGCCGCCGGCCCAACCTCAAACTGGTCCGGAGTTACGCCGACGCCGCGGCCGAACTCGACGCCCTGGACGACGTGATCGCCGATACCAATGCCCTGCTCAACCGGGGCTCGTCCTGGCCTGCCGCCTGGGACCGCCAGCTCGCGCCGTTCCGCAACGATCTGGACGGCGTGGAAGACCTGCTCAGCCAGCGCCGGGCCGAGGGAACCTCGGGGACGTCGCTGGCACTGCGGTCCTTCCGCGATGAAAGCCGGCGCGACATGGAGCGCTGGTCGACGGAGCTGGCGGACGGCTCCATCACACCGGAAACGGCGCTGGACAGGTTGCGTGACGCCCGGACCCACCTATCGGAGCTGTTGAAAAATCACGCCGACACCCTGATCCAGGCCTTTGCCCGCAATGAGAAGGAAGCCGGGCTCATGCGCGAGGAAATGGACAGCGCGCAGGCGGGAACGAAGGCAAAATACGGCCGCACGTACGAGCCGAGCATCCTCGGAACGGTGTACCCGTCCTACTACTTCTTCTCGGTCCCGAGCTTCAACACCGGCTTCAGCAGCGGCATCAGCAGCGTCAGCAGCGCGCGCGGCGGCGGCACCACCACCGGGTACGGGTCCAGCGGCGGAAGCTTTTCCGGGTCCGGGAGCTCGTCGAGTTTCTAGGGCGCGCTAACGGACCTAGGGCCCGCCCGCGGCCTTTTCGACGGCGAAATCCCCACCGGGGAACATGATCGTTTCGTGGCCGTCGTCGAACCGGACCAGGTACGGCGGCGCACCGTCGGCACCCTTCACTTCAAGGATCAGACCGTGCCGGTCCGTGGACTCGACCGTCGTCCCCCGGATGATGATGCGGTCCCCTGCGGTTGCCTTCATGGCGGTCACCTGTATCCCTATTGACGCCTGTGTGCCCGAAGATCATTATGGCTCTTATCGGCTGGGGGGCGCTATGGCCTGAGGTTGAGGAGCCGCGCCGTGAATAGTAAATGTGCAGTTGGCCAAGCAGGAAAAGCAGTCAGCACCGTTTTCCCGGTGATCGGTTTCGCGGCAGGACCGCTCCACGACCCGCCCCCTCCCTCCGCCCACCCCGACGGCCGACGAAGCCGACGCGGACGTAATCCCGCCAGCCCCTGCACCACGGTGGAGCCAGCGGGGTACCGGCCATGATGAATGCAATCGTGCGCTGGACGCTGCAGTTCCGGCTCTTGGTCCTGGCCGCCGCGGCAGGAATCCTGGCCCTCGGGCTCACCAATCTGCCGGGCATGTCCGTGGACGCCTTTCCGGAATTCGCCCCGCCGCAGGTAGAGATCCAGACTGAAGCCCTGGGACTCTCGGCCGCCGAGGTTGAGCAACTCGTCACCTCGCCCATGGAGGCCGACCTGCTGAACGGGGTGGCCTGGGTTGAAGCCATCCGGTCCAAATCCGTGCCCGGCCTTTCGTCGATCCAGATGGTTTTCAAGCCGGGGACCGACATTTTGCGGGCACGCCAGCTCGTCTCGGAACGGCTGACCCAGGCGCGTGCACTGCCGAATGTTTCGGCGGCTCCAGTGCTCATGCAGCCGCTGTCCTCGACCAGCCGGGTCATGATGGTCCGGCTAACGTCCAAAAACATGTCCGCCATCGACATGTCCGTGCTGGCCCGCTGGACCATGAAGCCCGGACTCCTTGCCGTTCCCGGCGTCGCGAACGTGGCGATCTGGGGCCAGCGCGACCAGCAGCTTCAAGTCCTGGTGGACCCGGCACAGCTCGAAGCCAAGGGCGTCACGCTGGACGAAATCATCAAGACGACCGGCAACTCCGTGTGGGTTTCGCCACTGAGCTACCTGGAAGCATCCACACCGGGCACCGGCGGTTTCTTCGAGACGGGCCACCAGCGGATCGGCGTCCAGCATGTCCTGCCTATCACCACGCCGGAAGACCTGGGCCAGGTTCCTGTCCAAGGTCCGGCCGGCAATCTCCTGCTCAAAGACGTGGCAACGGTGGCAACCGACCACCAGCCTCTGATCGGCGACGCCCTGCTCAGCAATGAAGCCGAGTTGCTGCTGGTCATCGAAAAGTTCCCGGAGACCAACACGATGGACGTGACTCGGGGCGTTGACGAGGTCCTCCGGGAGCTCCAGCCCGGCTTGCCCGGAGTCGTGATCGATACCAGTGTCTACCGGCAGGCCTCCTTTATCGACGAAGAGGTCGGGACGCTCGGCGTCGCTGCGCTGATCGCGCTGCTGCTGATCGTTGCCCTGTTTGGCGCTTTCTTCCGTTCCTGGCGCACGGCCCTGATCACCCTGATCACGATTCCCGTATCGCTGACCGCGGCAGCGCTGGTGCTCGATCTGCGTGGCACCGGGATGAACACCATGGTCCTGGCCGGCATGGTGCTTGCCCTGGCCGTCATCGTAGGCGACGTCGCGGAAGACCTGAACGGCATCGCGCGGGCACGCAGCGCCGCGGCCAGGTCCGGCCACGAAACTGCCGACGGCGGGACGGAGGCCGGCCTGGACCAGTCACAGGACCAGCGCCGACGCGACTCCGTGATCCCGGGCGCCCTGCGGGCAGCCCGCACGCCAATCCTCTATTCGCTGCTGATTATGGCGCTGGCCGTCATGCCCGCGCTCTTTATTTCCGGTGAGAACGGTGCCCTGTTCGGACCCCTGGTCCAGAGCTATCTGCTGGCCCTGGTTGTCTCGATGATCGTGGCGCTCACGGTCACGGCGGCACTGGCGTTCGTCCTTCCGGTCGGTTCCAAGGCGCCGGAACGGCGTTCCTTGGCGCGGCTGCAAGGCGCCTACGGCCGGACCGTGACGCGGCTGACGCAAAAGACGCGGTGGGTATTCGCAGCCGCGGCGGTGCTGGCGGTGGCCGGACTGGCGCTCGCACCCCAGCTGGCCGGGACCCGTCCTGTGGTGCCGGTGCTGGCGGACAAGACCCTGGTGGTGCACTGGAGCGCGATAGCAGGCACCTCGGACCAGGAAATGAGCCGGATCACCGAGGCTGCTGCCGTAGAACTGCGCACCGTCCCGGGCGTGGCCAATGTCGGAGGACACGTCGGGCGCGCGATCACTTCGGATCAGGTCGGTGACGTCAGCTCCGGCGAGCTGTGGGTGACCGTGGCCCCGGACGCGTCCTACCCGGACACGGCCGCCGCCGTCGACCGCGTGATCGCCGGCTACGCGGGCCTGACCAGCAAAATTTCCACCTACCCGCAACAACGCATCGACCGGATCCGCGAAGAAGCCGATAGCGGCTTTGCCGTGCGGGTCTTTGGCCTGGACCCGACAGTCCTGCGGCAGAAGGCGGCGGAGGTCCAAACAATCCTGGAGCACACAGCCGGCGTCGTTAATCCCCACGTCGACCTGCCCCCCGAACAGCCGATCGCCGAGGTCAAAGTGGACCTCGCCGCGGCCCAAAAAGCCGGCGTCGTCCCCGGTGATGTACGGCGCGCGGCTGCCGCCCTGCTGCAAGGCATCGAAGTCGGCAACCTGTACGAACAGCAGAAGGTCTTCTCGGTCATCGTGAAGGGGAATGCAGCCACCCGCAGCAGCCTGGACAGCGTCCGCAACCTGATCATTGACACACCTAACGGCGGGCACGCCCGACTCGGCGACGTCGCGCAGGTGACCATGGTCGGGAACGAGTCCGTGATCCTGCACGACGACACCTCGCGGCGCATCGATGTGAAGGCCGACATCCAGGGCCGTCCGCTGGGCGACATCGAAGGAGACATCAACACGGCCCTGCAGCAGATGCAGTTCCCGATTTCCTATCACGCCGAGATCCTCACCCAATACGCCCAGCAGCAGAACAATTACCAGTGGCTCTGGCTGCTCGCGGCGGTTGCCGCGGCCGGCATCCTGGTGCTGCTGCAGACGGCGACGGGGAGCTGGCGGCTCGCCGGCCCGCTCTTCCTGGGCCTGATCCTGGCACTGTCCGGCGGTGTGCTGGCCGCCCAGGCCACGGGCGGGGTCAACTCGCTGGTGGCCCTGGTCGCCTTCGCCGCTGTGCTGGGGATCGCCGTGCGCGGCACACTCCTGCTGACGGGCCAGGTCCGGGATTTACGGGCAACAGATGCTTCGGCGCCCTGGCCTGCGCTGGTGGTCCGCGGAACCAAGGAGAGACTGGGACCCATCCTGATGTCCACCGTGATCACGGCCCTGGCGCTTTTGCCCCTGGTCCTTCTGGGCGGCGTCGTCGGAACGGAAATTATCCTGCCGCTAGCCGTGATCATCTGGGGCGGCCTGCTGACAACAACTTTCTTCACCCTGTTTGTTGTGCCCGCTGTGCTGCTTCGGTTCGAGCCGAAGCAAGCACCCAGCGCGCGGACCGGTCAGGGCACCGCAGCACAAACTGAAAGCCAGGATGCGTCGTGAACTCCACACTTTCGCCGAGGGGCCACAAGGTCGCGGTTTTCATCCTTGCGCTGTTCGTGACGGCGTTCACCGCTCTCTCCGCCACAGGTTGCGCCCAGGCGCCGGAGGCCGCACCGTCCGAAGGCGAACCGGCGGCTATCGCTGAAGTCCCCGGCACGGACCTTCACCGGCTCACCCTCACCGAGCACGCCATTGAACGGGTCGGGATCGCGACAGCTGTGGTTGCCGTAGATCCCAAGACCGGGAAGCTCACCGTCCCCTACGGGGCCATACTCTACGACAGCTCGGGCAACGCATGGGTCTACACCAACCCCGAGCCCCAGGTCTACGTCCGCCAGTCCATCACCGTCCAGCGCATCAATGGCGACGTCGCCGTCCTGACGGACGGGCCGCCGGCAGGGACCGTGGTTGTCACGACAGGGGCCGAGGAACTTCTCGGCACCGAATTCGATACGGCCGAGTGACATGCGCTGGCTCATCGGGATCAGCCTCCGTTTCAAGACGGTTGTTGTCGCCCTCGCGTGCGCCGTGATGCTGCTCGGTTCCCTGCAGTTGGGTGCCGCTTCCGTGGATGTCTTCCCGGAGTTCGCCCCGCCGCGCGTCGAAATCCAGACCGCATGCCTCGGGTTGACCGCCCAGGAAGTCGAAGAGCTCGTCAGTGTGCCGATCGAGGCCGCGGTCAGCGGCATGCCGGGCCTGGACGAGATACGGTCCAAGTCCGTGCCCCAGCTGTCCTCGATCGTGCTGCTCTTCCATCAGGGCACTGACCTGCTCAACGCCCGTCAGCTCGTCTCGGAACGGATGGCGTCGGTGACCGCGGCGCTGCCGACGTGGGCGGCCCCGCCGGTGATGCTGCAGCCGCTGTCCGCGACCAGCCGCGTGATGAAGATCGGGATGACGTCGTCGGAACATTCGCTCATCGAAATGTCCATGCTGTCCTACTGGACCATCCGGGCCCGTCTGCTGCGGGTCCCCGGGGTGGCCAACGTGGCCATCTGGGGCGAGCGGCTCCAGATGCTGCAGGTCCAGGTGGAGCCTGACAAGCTCAAGGCCCAGAACGTCTCCCTCAACCAGGTCATGGAAGTCACCGCCGGCGCCCTCGACGCCGGGCTGCTGAAGTACTCGCCAGGACGCTTCATCGGCACCGGCGGCTTCATTGACAGTCCGACCCAAAGGATGGGCGTCCGCCACGTCCAGCCGATCCAAACGCCCGCGGATCTGGCCCAGGTGACGATCCGGGAAAAGGACGGCGTGGCACTGCACCTGGGCGACGTTGCCCAAGTTGTCGAGGACCATCAGCCGCTGATTGGTGACGCCGTGATCAACAACGGTCACGGGCTCATGCTGATCGTCGAGAAGCTGCCCTGGGGCAACACACTGGACGTGACCAAAGGCGTGGAGGAGGCCCTCCACGAGCTGCAGCCGGGCCTGAGCGGTATCAACTTCGACACCACGATCTTCCGGCCCGCCAGCTTCGTCGAGGAGGCGATCTCCAACCTCAGCATCGCGCTGCTGCTGGGCTGCCTGCTGGTCGTCATGATCCTCGTGGCGTTCCTCTTCCAGTGGCGCACGGCCCTGATCAGCATCGTCGCCATTCCGTTGTCCCTGCTCACCGCCGCACTGGTGCTCTATTTCACCTCCAGTGCGATCAACACGATGGTCCTCGCGGGGCTGGTCATAGCCGTGGGCGTCGTGGTCGATGATGCGATCATCGACGTCGAAAACATCATGCGCCGGCTTCGGCAGCGACGCGCCCGGGGCAGTGACGAATCTGCGGCATCGGTGGTTTTGAAAGCCTCCCTGGAGATGCGGAGCCCGATCGTCTACGCGACCCTGATCATTGTGGTCGCCGCCGTACCGATCTTTTTCCTGGACGGGCTGACCGGCGTCTTCTTCCGGCCGTTGGCCGTCTCCTACACCCTGGCTGTCCTGGCCTCCATGTTCGTGGCGCTGACAGTGACGCCGGCTCTTGCCCTGATTCTGCTGGGCAACGCCAAACTGAAAGAACGCGATGCGCCGCTGGTCCGTGTGCTCAAACGCGGCTACCACGCCGCCCTGTCCAAGGCCATGAACCGGCCCCGGTTCGGCTACGCAGGCTTTGGCGTGCTTGCCGTCGTGGGCTTGCTCCTCGCTCCCCTGATGGGCTCGTCCCTGTTCCCCACGTTCAAGGAACGGGACTTCCTGATGCACTGGATCTCGGAACCGGGAACCTCTGCCGCGGAAGAGTTCAGGATCTCCCAGCGCGGCTGTGAGGAATTCCTCAAGGTCCCCGGCGTCCTGAACTGCGGCACGCACATCGGGCAGGCATTCGCCGCGGACGAAATCGTCGGTGTCAATGCCGGCGAACACTGGATCAGCATCGACCGCCACGCCGACTACGACGAGACGGTGGCCGCCGTGGAGGAAGTGGTCAAAGGTTACCCGGGGCTGCACCGTGACGTCCAGACCTATCTGAAGGAGCGGATTGAAGAGGTCATCACCGGCGCCAGCGAGCCCATCCTGGTCCGGGTCTACGGAGACGACCTCAACGTGCTCCGGGAACAGGCCCAACGGGTCAAGACCATCATGGACTCGATTCAGGGCACCCAGAACCCGCACGTCTCCCTCGAGGTGGAAGTCCCCCAGATCGCCGTGACGGTTGACCTGGCCGCGGCGCAGAAGTACGGCCTCAAACCGGGAGATGTCCGGCGTGCGGCCGCGACACTCGTGGCAGGCGAGGAAGTCGGCGACGTCTTCCGGGACGGCCGGGCCTACGACGTCCAGGTCTGGAGCACCCCGGCCACCCGCTCGTCCGTCACCGCCATCGAGGATCTGCCCATCGATACGCCCAGCGGAGCGCGGGTTCGCCTCGCCGACGTCGCGGACGTGAGCCTGCAGGCGACGCCGAACCAGATTGATCGCACCAACGGATCCCGCCGCGTCGAGGTGGGATCCTTCCTGGCCCAGGGAGCGGACTTGGGAACCGTAGCCGGCGAGCTGAAGTCGCGGCTGGAGAACTTGGATCTGCCAGCAGGATACAGCGTGCAGCTTCTCGGCGAATACACCGAGCGCGAGGCGGCAACGAACCGCCTGATGATCTACTCCGCGGCGGCCCTTGTCCTGATCCTCCTGCTGCTGCAGGCGTCCTTCCGCAGCTGGCGGCTGGCCATCCTGTCGCTGCTGACGCTGCCGGTAGCCCTGGTGGGCGGGGTCATAGCCGCCTACATGACCGGCGGCGTCCTGTCCCTCGGGTCCCTCGTTGGCTTCCTCACGGTGATGGGGATCGCCGCGCGCAACGGCATCCTGCTGATCAACCACTGCCAGCATCTGGAAACCTATGAAGGCCAAACCTTCGGCCGCGACCTGGTGATGCGCGGGGCGGCGGAGCGGCTCTCGCCCATCCTCATGACTACCCTGGCCACCGGGCTGGCCCTGGTACCCCTGGTTGTCATGGGCAACATCCCGGGCCATGAAATTGAACACCCCATGGCCGTGGTTATCCTGGGCGGCCTGGTCACCTCCACCTTGCTCAATCTGTTCATCGTGCCCTCGCTCTATCTCCGGTTCGCCAAGTCCAGGAAGACCAGGGAGAAGGAACGCGCTGCCGCCGGACCGGTGTCCGTCTAACAGCGGCCGGCGCCAGAACCCCAACCATCAGAACAGGGCGGCGGTCACGGTCCGGGTGAGCTGCTGAATGACCTGGGTGCGGGGGCCCATATCGGAGTAATTCCTGCCGCGGGTGTACACGACGAACACGAAGGCCCGGCCGTCCTTGTCCAGGACGGCCGCGTCATGCAGGTTTCCGAACAGCAGCCCGTACTTGTGGTGAACCCCTACCCCGGGCGGAACCGCCGGCGGGATCAGTGTCTCAAAGTTGGTGTTCTGCATATAGGACAGGAGCTGGGCGGTGTTGCGGGCATTGAGCAGCTGTCCCGTGTAGAGCAACTGGAGGGTCCTGGCCATTTCTGCGGGCGTCAGCAGGTTGACCGTGCGGTCGTAGGTGATCCCGATCGAGGCGGCGTAATCCGTGATGCCCCGCGCACCGACCGCCCGCAGGATCAGCGCCCACGAATCGTTGTTGCTCTGCTGGACCATCCGGCGGATCTGGGTGCCGGCAGTCGAGTTGCCCATGGGGGCGGTCAGCGAGGCGCGGCCGGTCTCAACGAGGTGGTAATACGCCGACGCGGCCAGAATCTTTGCCGTGCTGGCGGCCACAAACTTGTCCTGGATCCCGTAGCCGTGGACCACGCCGTCGGAGACATCGATCAAGGACACCCCCAGGGCATAGGCACTGTTGGCCGCGATGATCCCGTTGATCTGGCTGTCCAGTTCCGGGTCAATGGCCGGGACCGCGACGGCAGGCACGGCGGGGATCTCAGCGGGCTTCCCGGCGGCCGCCGGGACGGCGCCGGCCGCGGGCGAAGCAGTTGCTGGCGAAGCAGTTGCGGGCAGGTCAGATGCTGGCGGAACGGTCCGGCCGGCATCCGTGACCGGCGCCGTCGGCGTCGCTGCGGCGGCCGGCGGGTCAACGGGTAGCGCCGCCTGGACGCCTGCATAGACACCGGCAGCCACAAGGGCCAGTGCGACGGCGGCCGCCGTCAGATACTGTCGCCGGGTCCTCCCATCACGCCGGGCGCGGGACCGCAGACCGGGCCGGGAACCGTCGTTGGCCCGGTGCCCGCCGGAGCGGTAGTGCCGCGGCGCCGGCTCAGGCTTCGGGACCGGCCCCGTGCTGTCGTTCGAATCGTTCGAAGGCATCATACTTCCCCGAAGGTGACTGACCGCGGTGGGGCCATAGACTTCCAGCATTCTTCCCGCAAGCGGCTTCCCGCGCAAGGGCACGTCTCCGGGAAAAAGTGGGTCTGCCATCCGAAGCAGCGGCGTACGCTGGTGAAAACGTAAGGAGCGGCGATGCGCAAAATCATCCTGGCCATGCAGGTGTCCCTCGACGGATTCTTCGAGGGCCCGGACCGCGACATCAGCTGGCACATGGTCGACGACGAGCTGCACCGCCATTTCAACCAACAGCTCAGCACCATGGGTGCCTTCCTTGACGGCCGCGTCACTTACGAGCTGATGGAAGAGTTCTGGCCCACCGCGGACCAGGACCCGGCCGCCGGCGCAGTGATGGCCGAGTTCGCCCGGATCTGGCGGGACATGCCCAAGATCGTGTACTCGCGGACGCTGACAACTGCCGCCTGGAACACCACTGTGGTCCGGGATGTGGTGCCGGAAGAAGTGCTGGCCCTGAAAGAGCGGCCGGGCGGGGACCTGGCCCTCGGCGGGGCAGACCTGGCCGACACCTTCCGGCGGCTCGGGCTGATCGACGAATACTGGCTGTACGTCCATCCGGTCCTGATCGGACGGGGCCGGCCCATGTTCAAGGCTGCGGACAGCAAAGCCCAGCTCCGGCTGCTGGAGACGCGCGCCTTCGGCAACGGGGTGGCGCTGTTGCGCTACGCCGCGTAGCCGGCACGGAGCAGCCGGGCCTGCGGCACCCCGCTGCGGCCGGCGCTGCGTACGGCGCTGCGGCCGGCGCCGCGTCACTTTCTTAAGCGTTTCTTAACGGGCTGGCGGAAGAGTGGGAGTCGTCGCCTGTCCGGGCGCCCTTGTCCCGAGCCGGAGGAACCCATGACTGGACCTGCCCCTGTTAAGAGCGATGCGCCGCTGGGCGGTGCTGGAGCACTCAGCCGAAGTGGAGCACCAAGCCGTCCCGACGCCGTGCGCCCCGCCGCGGGTCCCCGGCTGTGGGCCCTCCCCCAGGTCCGCCACTGGTTAGTGCTGGGCGTCCTGCTGTCGGCCGCCGTCGTGGCATTGGGCCTGGCGGCGCAGCTGACACCCGGCTTCAGTGC
Organism: Arthrobacter sp. 01L42; assembly: GCF_056400005.1. Classification (NCBI taxonomy): domain Bacteria; kingdom Bacillati; phylum Actinomycetota; class Actinomycetes; order Micrococcales; family Micrococcaceae; genus Arthrobacter; species Arthrobacter sp. 01L42. The sequence goes on from NZ_JBFTSL010000008.1 coordinate 45,590, forward strand.
CGCCGAGCTCGGGGTCGATCAGGACCTGAGCCAGCACCACGCCGCCGCCCTGACCGCCGTCGCGATGGCGCTGAATGTTGTGTTTGGCCCGGTGGCGGGCCTCGCGCTGATCGGCGCCGCGGCGCTGTACATCTGGCTTTTCCGCGGCGGCCTGGCCAAGGCGATTGCCTTCGGCCTCGTGGCATCATCCGGCTGGGTGGCAAGTGAATTCTTCAAGCTCCTCGTGGCCCGCCAGCGGCCCAGCCCTGCCCTGCTGTTCGATCCCCTGGCTCCGGAAACGGGTTCCAACAGCTTCCCGAGCGGCCACGTGTCATTTGCGGTGGCACTGGGATTCGCAGTGTACTTCCTGGCCCGTGGAACCCGCTGGGCCAAGGTCACGGCCCTCGCGGCGGCCGTGATGGCCCTCGTCGTAGCCTGGTCACGGCTGTACATCGGCGTTCACTACCCCACTGATGTCGCGGCGTCGTTCCTGGCCTCGAGCGCGGCTGTGGTCCTGCTCGCGGGACTGTGGAACCTTCTCGCGCCGCGGATAGCGGAGCGGATTCGGGCCCGTTGGGGCAGCCGGCCGCTGGGCAGTGAGGAGAAATGAGAATGCCCGCCATCGACGTTTTTGCCGCCCTTCCGGCCGTCCACGCCGCCGGAACACTGTCCCTGCTGGATCCCGCAAGCCTGCTCGCCGGGTTGGGCCCGGCCGCCCTGGGTGTGATCGCGGTGATGGTCTTCATCGAATCGGGCGTGCTCTTTCCCTTCCTGCCCGGCGACTCCCTGTTGTTCACAGCAGGACTTCTGCACCAGCAGCTGCAACTGACGTTGCCCGTGCTGATCGGCATCGTCACCGCGGCCGCGGTCGCCGGGGACCAGGTCGGTTACATGCTCGGACGGAAATTTGGCCGGCGATGGTTCAAGGACGACGCCCGGATCCTGAAGACAGCGCACCTGACCACCACGGAGGACTTCTTCCGCCGCCACGGCGGGGCCGCCGTCGTGCTGGCCCGCTTCGTCCCCATGGTCCGGACGTTTGCTCCGCTGACCGCCGGGACCGCGCGCTATGACTACAAATCCTTCACCCTGTGGAATATCACCGGCGCCGTCGCGTGGGCAGCCTCCGTGACGATGCTTGGCACCTGGCTGGGGCACTTTGACATCATCGCCAGGAACATCGACGCCATCGTCGTGGCCATGGTGCTCGTCTCCGTCGTGCCGGGGGTGGTGCAGCTCCTCAAACGCCGCCGGAACTCCCGCGGCGCAGCCGCAACCGCAGACAAAGCCGCCGGCGACACGGCAGAAGAACCCGGGGCCGGACTGCGGACTGAGGAAATGGCCGCGGAAGAATAGCTGACATGACCTCCGCTGACCTTCCGTCCCTGCTGCTCGTCGAGGACGACGCCGTCCTGGGACCGCTCATCGCCGAGCTCCTGGACCCGGACTACCGGGTCCAGTTGGTCACCAACGGCCGCGACGGCCTCCACCAGGGGCTGACCGGGAGCTGGGACATCATGGTGGTGGACCGCGGGCTGCCCGCCATGGACGGCATCGCCCTCATTACCGCTTTGCGGTCGAAAGGCATTGCCACGCCCATCCTGATCCTGACCGCGCTGGGCGATGCCGACGAAAAAGTCAGGGGCCTGGACGCCGGAGCCAACGATTACGTGACCAAGCCGTTCGACGCCGGCGAACTGGCAGCACGCCTGCGCGCACTGACGCGGACTTTCACTCCCCCGGCCCCGGCACCGGTGGCGATCGGGGACTGGGAACTGGATCCAACGCAGCGCTCCGTCCGTTCCGTCTACGGGCAAACGGTGTCACTGACCGCAAAGGAAGGCCAGCTGCTGGCTGCCCTGGCCGCGGAACCGGACCGCGTCTTCACCCGGGATGAGCTCCTCGCGGCGTGCTTCCACGCCTCGGAACAGCCCGGCGTGATCGATACCTATGTTCATCACCTGCGCCGGAAGATCTCCAAAGCTGTGATCCGCACGGTGCACGGCCTCGGATACCAGATCGGTGAAGCCCATGAGTGACGGACGGCCGGCCGGCGGAAATCCGGACCACTCCATCCTGCGCAAGGCTTCCCTCAAGGTCGCGGTGCGGATCAGTGCTGCGTGCGCGGTCATGGTTCTCGGGCTGCTCGCCGCCACGGCGCTGTACCTCACGAACCAACTGGCCCATCCTGAAGTGCCGGGCTCGGCGGCGGCCGGGACGGCCTACACCTACCTGGATTCCAAGGACGTCCTCGAAGCCATGATCATCGCCGGGGTGGCGGGAATCCTGCTGGCCGGAATCGTCGGGTGGCTCAGTGCGCGCAGCGCGATTCGTCCCCTCAGTGATGCCCTGGCAAGGGAGCGGCGTTTTGTCCAGGACGCCAGCCACGAATTGCGCACGCCATTGACCATCCTGGACACCAGGATCCAGCTGGCCCAGCGCAACACTGTGCCCGGCTCCAGGCAAAGCCACGACCTGGCCCGGATCCGGGAGGACGCCGCGACGCTGACAGGGATTGTCAACGAACTGCTCCTCGCGGCAACCGCGGAGGCCCCGGACCGTTCCGCGCCCCCTGCCGACCTCGCCGACGCTGCCGCCAGCGTCGCCGGCAGCCTCCAGCAGGTGGCAGAGCAGCGCCAGGTGCGTCTGGAATTCTCCGCCGCTGCCCGGCCGCTGGCCCGGATCGAGAAGAATGCGCTGCGGCGTGCCGTGCTGGCCCTGGCGGACAACGCGCTGGCCCACACGCCTCCGGGCGGCCGCGTGTCCATCACGACCTCAATCGAGCAGAAGCGCGCCGTGATCACGGTGGCGGACTCCGGGACCGGAATCACCGGCGTCGATCAGGCCCGGATCTTTGACCGGTTCGTGCGGACGGCCGGCACCGGCACCTCACAGGGACAGCGGAGCTTTGGCATCGGCCTGGCCCTGGTCCGGGAGATTGCCGTCGCGGCCGGGGGCACCGTCGAGGTGGCCGCGACGGGCGACGAGGGAACCGTCATGAAGTTGACGCTTCCGCTCATGGGCAGCGGGAATCCCTGAGGTCCATCCGCCGGGGAAAGATCTGCCATCGGGATCCCGGACTCCCGAATGCGGAGACAGGAAAGACCGGCGGTCGAGTTGCCCCCAAGGGAACTCGAGCGCCGGTCTTTCCGGACTGTCTGGCCCCGGGTCGGGGCCGTGCGGCTTAGGCGCGGACGAACGTCACGCCGCCGGTCGCGGTGAGCCAGGACAGCGGGTGGACCATGGTCTGGTTCTTGCCGTTCATGCCGCCACTGACCACCTGGCCGTTGCCGGCGTAGATGCCGACGTGGCCGGACTGGACCACCATGTCACCGGGCTGCGGCGTCGCCACAACGGTTCCAAGGCCAAGGAACGCGCGGGGACCGATGTCGCCAACGGGCTTACCCGCGGCGCCAAGGGCCTTTTCCACCATGGCGGTGCAGTCCTGGGTGATGCCCACCTGGCTGTAGGCGGCCGAGAGCATGATGGCGTTGCGTCCGCCCGCGGGCGCCGCGGCCGGCGCTGCTGCCGGAGCTGCTGCCGGAGCGGCCTGCACCTGGATGACCGGCTTGGCCGGAGCCTTGGGCGCTGCCGCCGGGGCTGCAGCGGGAGCCGGAGCCGGTGCGACGGGCTGTTCGATGACCGGCGCGGCAACAGAATCCACTGCGGGGCGCTCGAAGCTGATCTTGACGCTTGAATCGGCGCTGACGGGGGCACTGACCTGTCCGGTGACGTCGACGTTCGACGCCGGAGCAGAGTCACGCTGCACGGGGGCGGTGGCGGCGTTGGCGGCCATTCCGCTGGTCAGGACCAGGCCGGATGCGGCGGCGAGGACGGCGGCATGGCGCGCAAAAGTATTGACTGAAGTCATGAAAAATGTAGCCTCTCCCAATGCCTGCGAGGTGAGCTGTCGGATTCGGATGGGAGGCACCCGGCCGCACTCCCGGGCCCGTCGTTGCGGGCACTGTGCGGCTTCACCCCAAGACCTGCATATCAGCAGATCAAAAGTGGTTTCCCCGTCTCTGCCGGACGTTGATGCGAGTTACCCCCGGGCCGCGGCAGAGTTAGGCAATCGGCTGGGGAGCGCCCGTATCGGAGACAACAGGCACTCATCAACCGTAGCGCGAACCGCACCCGAAAGTCACATTAAGGTAACGGCGCCGTGATGCCGGGCCGCAATTTGCCCATAGGGCGGCGCCGTTTCCGAACATAGGATGATGCCATCAGCACCACCGGAAGCGGAGGCCCGAAAATGAACAGCCATTGTGTCGCCATCTGCCAGTTGAGCACTCAGCCCCAAGAGGATTTCGACGTCAACACCGAGCTGCTGATCCTCGACGGCGGGGACGTCCACGTGAGCACATGGGACGCGGAACCGCGCGACGGGGGTTTCGACGAGCACATCCTTAATGACCGGGTGGACGCGCTCGGGTACATGGTTGTCAACGACTGGGCTTTCCTGGACGGCAAGGCCTATGCGGTGGTGGAACGGCGGTCAGGCCCGGCGCCGGCCGGCCGCCGCGAACCGTGACCTTCCTGTCGCTGGCGCTGATCGCCGTCATCGCCTTGGCTGGCCCCCTGCTGGCCCTGCCGGCGCGCTGGCACTTGCCTGTCATGCTGGGTGAGCTGCTGGCCGGCATCGCGATCGGGCGCTCAGGCCTGGCCCTGGTGGACCCCGCGGACCCGACGTTCACCCTGCTGGCCAATATCGGGTTTGCGCTGATGATGTTCGTGGCAGGCACCCACGTTCCCGTGCGGGATCCGCACATCCGTGGCGCCCTCGGCAAAGGCTCCCGCCGGGCGATGGTGGCCGCAGCGGCAGCGGTGGTGATCGGAACCGGCATCGGACTGCTGTTCGGGACTGGACATGCTCCCCTCTACGTCGTGCTGCTGGCCTCCTCGTCGGCCGCCCTGGTGCTTCCAATCGTCGATTCCCTGCGCCTCGGCGGGCCAGATGTCGTCGCTATGACAGCGCAGGTGGCAATAGCCGACACAGCCTGCATTGTGGCGTTGCCGCTCCTGGTGGATCCGCCCCACGCAGTCCAGGCGGCGCTGGGTGTCCTCGCGGTGACCGGGTGCGCGGTAGTGCTCTTTGTCGGCTTGCGCTGGCTGGAGCGCCAGGGAATCCGTCGGCGCGTGCACCGGCTCTCGGAAAGCCGCAAGTTTGCCCTGGAGCTACGGATCCAGCTGGCCGTGCTCTTCACCCTGGCCGGTGTCGCGACGTGGAGCAATGTGTCTGTGATGATGGCGGGCTTTTCTTTCGGCCTGGTGATGGCTGCGGTCGGCGAACCGCGGCGGCTGGCCCGGCAACTGTTCGCGCTCAGCGACGGCTTCCTGGGTCCGCTCTTCTTCGTGTGGCTGGGTGCATCGCTGACGCTAAGGGACCTGGCCGGGCACCCGGACATGATGGCCCTCGGCCTGTTGCTGGGGGCCGGGGCCCTGCTGGCCCACGCCGACCTGGCTTTCCTGGGACTCCCGCTGTCGCTCGGGGTGTTGTCGGCGGCCCAGCTTGGCGTACCGGTGGCTGCGGCGAGCATCGGCACGCAGCTTCAGGTCCTGCTCCCGGGCGAGGCCGCGGCCCTGCTGGTGGGAGCGCTGGTCACCATAGCCGCGGGCGCCGTCGCCGGGTCACGGGCGGCGAGGACTTTCGCGGTCCCGGCAAATGCCGGCGGCAAGTCCGGAAATTCCGGCAGCGCCGTTGGGCAGGGCGATCCGGGGGGTCCGAAGGCCTGACAGTCCGAATGTCTAAATGCCTGGGCCAAAGCCGAGCCGGCGGCGAAATTTCGGAGGGTCATTCTCCAATTGACGTGAATTGCAGCTCCGGCCTCCACTTTGCCATCTCTGCCTGGACCCGGGAGACTGCATCCCGGACAGCTGTGCCGTCGGCGTCGAACGTCCCGCCCGGCTCGCCGAGCACCTCGTTGGCGTGCCGGAGGAACCTGTCCCAGTCCCCCGCGCCCGCGCGCAGCGCCAGCAACGGAGAGAGAAGCGCGGCCCGGCGCAGCCAGGCATCGGGCTCGCGCACCCACCGGTCCAGCACGCTGTCGGCCCGCACCCTGGCCAGAACATCGAGTCCGTCCACCAGGGGCCCGACGACGTCGACGGCGAGCGGATCCACAAGGTCCCGCACCCGCGCCTGCCGGATGAAGCCCTCCAGCCGGGTGAGGTCGGAGTTGGTCAGCAGCTTCACGTTGGCCTGCAGCAGGACCACGGCGGCCAGCCGGCGCTCGAAAACCGGCGCGGCCCCCCGGCCGGAGCCTCCGAGCCCGGAGCCCCACAGTTCGGAACTCAGCGCAGTGACGTCATCGCGGGACAGCCCGGGATAGCGGCGGCCGGCATCCCGGACGGTGCCGCGCACTGCGCCCACGGACGTGCCGTAGAACCGGAGGCCGCTGCCCGCCGGCTCCGTTTCCAGCCGCGCCTGAAGCTGCTCAGCGCGGCGCCAGGAAGCTTCGCGCTGCAGCGAGAGGTCGATGAATTCGCCGGCATCACTCACCTGTCCATTCTTTCCCCTCGCGGCTCGCGGCGGAAACGCGGTGCCAAGGTGTCCTGGGCGGTGGGCCCGGACCATCTGCCTAGACTGAACTGGCAAGCCTCCGATCGAAAGCGGTTTACGCAACCATGCACACCAAGCTGACACTCGCCATCGTATTTTCCGCCATGACGCTGGGGGTGGCAGGGTGCGCTGCCCCTGCGCCATCTACCGCACCGTCGCCCGAATCACCTGCGGCATCCGCGGCGCCGGCCCCTGATTTTGCTTTAGACATCACGGGGGCGCCCGGCCGGATCGCCCAAGCCGGCCTCACGGTGCTGACGGCGGAGGGCAACGTGGACCACTATCACGCACATCTGGACGTGCTGAAGGACGGCAAGCCCATCGCGGTGCCGGCCAATATCGGCATCACCACCGGAGCTGACCACAGGGCCAACGGCATCTCAGCCCTGCACACCCACGACACCACGGGCGTGGTCCACATCGAGTCCCCCACCGCCGGCCAGGTCTTCACCCTCGGGCAGCTCCTGACGGAGTGGGGCGTCCTCGGTGGCAGCGGCGCCCCCGGCACCGGTGGGGGTTCACTGGACGGCTGGACCGTTTACGTGAACGGCCGGAAGTTCGACGCCGGGATCCGGGACCTCCCGTTCAAGGCGCACGACGAGATCGTCCTGTCCTACGGCACCGCGCCGGCGACGATCCCGGCCTCCTACGATTTTCCGCCCGGAGAGTGAGGTGACCAGCAGGATCTCCACGCCGGACGACGAGGTTGCGATCCCCCACCCCAGCAAGTTCTCCGTCGGCCGTGCCCGGCAGGCCACCGAGATCTTCCCGGGAGGTTTGCGGGCTGAGGTAACGGTCCGGTAACGTTGGCGGCTGGCCTTGAGGCCCGGCCCGAATGCAGGGCCCCGGACCGCCCTTTTCCAGGGCGCCGTTGCGCCGTTCGGCGTCTGCTCGCCCATGCCTCGCGGCAGGGGCCGGATGAAACTTCCCGCATTATCCGACGCCCTGGCAGCGTCGGTTGTGCGTGCCAGCCACGAAAGCCCGGAGGGGTCAATTGTTTAAGATATCAACCTTCAAAGATGCACAGTCGAAGACACGCCTCACGGCACCACAGCTCAACAAAATAGCGATTGCCCTGAGCCTGGGCGCGCTGTCCCTGACCGGGTGCAGCGCCGCTCCCACGGCAGGCGCCGCAGCCGTTTCCCCGGCCACGGGGGCGGCGCCTTCCGCGGCGGCCTCCACGCCCTCGGCGGCAACCCAAGCCGCGCATCCTGCCGCGAAGGCCACGGCCTCGGCGGCCGCAGCCTCAAAGCCGGCGGCGCCCTCGACTCCCAAACCTGTCGGCGGCACCGACGCTGCTCCGGCAGCTCCCGGAACGGACGTGGCAACTCCGGCCGCCTCGCCCGTCGCCGCACCGGCCGCGCCGGCCGCTCCGGCAGCTGGGGCCCAAGCGGCAGCCACTCCGGCGCCGACGGCGGTAACGGCGCCCGTCGCGGCCCAGGCCGCCGTCGCCGCGACCGGCGACGGTTCCCAGGCCGCGACCGCACGGGGCTGGGGTGCGGTTGTCGCGGGTGACGAGTTCTCCAAGGCTGGTGCCCCCGACTCCACCAAATGGGGTCTCTACAGTGGCGCCGGACATGCCGGCAAGGGTGTGCGGAGCCCGCAGGCGTGGTCAGTTGCCAACGGCATGGCCACGGTCACCGGCAACTCAGCCGGCACCACGGGCGGCATGTCTGCCAAGTTTGCGAACCAAAAGTACGGCAAGTGGGAGACGCGTATGAAGACCAACGCCCGCGACACGGAGTACCACCCCGTTGTGCTCCTGTGGCCCAACACCACCTCGCCCAACTGCGCCGAGATCGACTACGCCGAGGGCAGCTCCAGCACGGCCAAGATCCAGTTCTTCCTCCACTACGCCTGCGGCGGCTCGAACTTCCAGACCTATGCGACCAAGTCGATCGACACCACCCAGTGGCACAACTACGCCGTAGAGTGGACTCCGGCCGGCATCACTGGATACATCGATGGCGTCAAGACTTTCTCCGACACGAATCCGGCGCACCTTCCCTCCGTGGGCATGCACCAGACGCTACAGCTGGACTGGTTCCCTGACGGATCGGCCACCAAGACTTCACAGATGCAGGTCGACTGGGTCCGGGTCTACAAATAGGACCGGTCCGGTGCCAGACAGCCCCGCGCCACATTGCGGCGCGGGGCTGCTTCGGTGTTGACCGGGGACGCGCCGCTAAAGGCGGCAGGACTCAAACCCCTTGAAGTTCCCGGGCGGCTACCGCTGAGACCAGCATTGAACCGGCTGCCGTCACGGCGTCGATCACCGGAACCCCGAGCCGGCGGCGGAGCACGTCCGCCATGCCGATGCTGCTCAGGCCCGTGCTGGCCTGGACGATCATGTCGGCGCCGGCGTCAACCAGCATGTGGGCCGCGGCGAGGGCGTCGAAAATCCCGGCAGGCATGAGGAACGCGTCGGGTGTTTCGATCCGCCCCTGCCCGTCAATGAGCAGCATGCGTTCGCCCAGTGCATCCGAGATCGGGCCCGGTACGTGTGCGCCGAGTCCCAAGACTCCAATCCGGCCGCCGAAGGTCAGAGCCGCGGCCGCCGCTGCGGAGCCCGCCCCTATAACCGGGATATCCACCGCTGCCCGGGTGGCGGCCAGCCCGGGATCTGACGCGCAGCTGATAATCAGGGCGTCAGCGTCCCCCGCCATGTCCCTCGCCAGCCGGACAACCTTGGGTGCCGCAGATTCGAGCGACGCCTGGTCATAGACGCCGGACGGCTGGTCCGGAATACAGCGGGATGTGACGGTAAATCCGAATGCTTCCTGGAGGAGTTTCCCGTGGGCGTGGAGCAGGCGTCGGTCCGACGTCGTCATCACCCGGATCAGTCCAACACGCATGGCGTACTACCTTTCGAACGGATTCGTTGGTGCGAGGCTACCTGGCGGGTATTTCCGCTCCTTTTCGGGCAGATGACCAACACAAGCGCTGCAGCGGAAACGCCCCGTGGCGCCGGCGGCCGTTAGCATTCCGCGGGCAGCGGCATCGTGCCTTGTGCATGAAACTTGGCGAAAACTTCGCTCCCGCGTGTGGTTGGCGACCCGGCGTCATTGTAGGTTTGTCACGGTGGCCCGTCTAAGGACCCGGGTGCAGTACCCGGGATTGGGGGAAGACGGCAGGCCGGTTCCGGACTCAGCCGGAACGATGACCAAAGGAACAGCCATGTCGGTGGAGCCGTCGTCCACTCCAGTACGCCTCGAAGTACAGGATCCCGAGAACCTGGTATCCGGTGCGCAACATGCCTCATCTGCCGCCGGAATCCGACATCAGGCCGCCAGAATCATTGACGCCGTCCTCGACGACAGCGCCCCGGAACAAGCCCGCGCACGGGAGCTGCTGCGCCAGCAGCTGGCTGCAAATCCCGGACATCCGGAACGGGCCCTGCTGGAGCACCTTGCGGCGTTGAAGGCTTTTGATGGGCCCCGCGAAGGGACGTCGGAGGCTGGCGGCCCGTTCCGGCCGGAATTTGCCTCGGGCGAGTAAGCGCAACGCTTACTGGTAAACGCGGATCCAGTCGACCTGCATCTGGCTGGGTTTGGTGGGCGTCCCGTTGGGAAACCAGTCCAGTTGCACCGTTTGGTGCATGCCTACCATGGGCTGATGCGCCGGGTTCGTGTCCACAAACCACAAGAACCCATCGAGGTATCCGACAATTCCGGCGGCGGTCCACTCGACTGCATAGTTGTGCCATTGTGTGGTGTCGATCGTCTTGGCCGCGGTGGTCTGGAAGTTCGGGCCACCGCAGGCGTAGTGCAGGAAGAACTTGATTTGGGCGGTGTTAGCGCTCCCCTCGGCGTAGTCGATCTCGGCGCACGTGGACGAGATGTTGTTGTTCGGCCACAGGATCAGAACGGGGTGATATTGCAGATCCCGCTGGCCAATTTTCATCCTGGCCTCCCAGCGGCCGTACCGCTGTTGGGCAAACCTGGCGGACATGCCGCCGGTGGTGCCCGCGGCGTCGCCGCTGACAGTCAAGACCCCGCCGCCTACCACCAGCGCATCCGGACTCCGGATCCCCTTGCCCGCGTGCCCCGGCCCCTTGAAGAGCTTCCATTTCGCGGGATCAGGCGGCCCGGCGTAACTGAATTCGTCCCCCGCCACCACTGGGCCCCATCCGCGGACGACGGCGGCCTGCGTCCCGTCGGAGACGGCGGCTTGCGTCCCAGCCATCACGGCGGCCGCACGGTCTATCGCCGGCGCCCGTTCCCTGGACACTGGTGCGGCACCACACCCGGCAAGGGCCAAGGCGCCTGCAGCGCTCAACGCCGCGGTTCTGCGGTTTGCGAACATCGCGTCTCCATCCGGTCGGGACATGTCAGGGCCATGCTCCAGACAAACTTGCCTTCACACGTACTTGCCAAACCAGGCGAGCGTGTCGTTCCATGCGGCCGTGGCCTGCTCCTGGTTGTAGCGCGGCCCGGTGTCATTGTGGAAGGCGTGGTCCACGCCTGGATAGATCTTGAGCTCGCTCCGGACATGCGTTTTGGCCAAGGCATCCCGGAGCGCCGGCATGGCGCCGGTGATCCGCTGGTCCAGTTCGGCGTAGACGCCGAAGACGGCCGCCTTGATGGCCGGGACCTTATCCAGGTCAGGCGCGGGTCCGTAGAACGCCGAGGTCGCCAACAGGCCCGGGATCGCAGTCGCCGACTGCCACGTGATGCCGCCACCGAAGCAGAAGCCGTTCATGGCGATCCGCCCGTGATCAACGAAGTCCTGGGCGTTCAGGTAGTCAAAGCCGGCCGTGAAGTCGGAAACGTGACGCTGCGCCCCGGCCTGGGTCAGTGCTCCCGGGACAGCGTCCGGGTCCATGCCCGCGGTACCGCCTTCCCTGCTCAGCAGGTCCAGGGCCAGAGCCGCGTATCCGGCTTTGGCGAAGCGGCGCGCCACATCCTGGATATGCGGTGTCAGCCCGCGGTTCTCGTGGCAGACCAGAACGGCCGGCCCGGCGGCCCCGTGGTCGGGCCGTGCGAGATAGCCACTGATGTCGGTGCCGTCCGAGGCGAATTGCACGGTCGCCGTCGTGAGTCCGGCCGCGCCCTCCGGGACCGACAACGGGCTTTTGGCCCCCGACACCGCGCCCGCGGACGCGGTCCCGGACCCTGGCGCGGACGACGTCGGCGTCGGCATGGGGTCGGTACTGCGGGGAACCTCCTCGGGCGTGCAGCCCACCAGGAGCATCGCTGCCGAGGCGGCCGCCATGCTGCCGGTGATGAACGCCACCCGGCGCGTGAACGTGTGCTGGCTCATGGCGCCGGCGCGGTAGTCGTCGAAGAATTCCTCAATCAGGTACTTCTCGAACTTGCCAAGCTGGGTCATGGCAGGCCTCCTCAGTGTGCCGATCATCCTCCTCCGAAGTCAGATTTCCGGCAAGGGCCCTGCACAGACCGGCCCGACGTCGCCACTTCCCAACAACGACGACGCCTCGACGCAGCCCCGGCACCAGGCCACAACGCTCAAACGCGCGCGCAGCCTTCTCCCAGCCGCCTGAGGCCAGCGATTTCAGTCCCCGGGTGCCGAGGGCCGGTCGGGCCGGCGTCCCGTCAGCGTCTGGACTGCCTCTGCGATGCCCACATCCCCTCGTTCGATCTCTTGCATGTACAGTCTTCCGCTCGTAATGAGGCCGTCCTCGATCTCGAAGATCGTCACCCCGCGCATGTCGAAGGGACGCCCATCAGTTCGGGTGCCGGCCCAGGTCCATTCACTCCACGTGGTATTACCGTCGTCCACGGAGCGGAGCACTTCTGCGTGAAAATCGGGAACGCCAGCGAACATCGCCGCCCAGTTCGCATGCATCTGCGCCCGTCCCACAAATGCCCTGCCCGGGTGGACCGGCTGCACGCTTTTGTACGACTCATGGAACAACGCAGCCGCTGCCTCAAGGTCGTGGTCATTGAACGCAGCAAGCAGGCGGTGGATAAATTGGCTCATGTGATCACTCCTCGGTGTGGCGGAGCTCGTGCTCTGTTGCATGCACAGGCCCATTAACGGGCGCCCACTAGGGCCGGGACCCGGCCAGCCCGCATCGTCGATCTACGCCGCCGCCGTCGCCCGGTTCCAGACCAATTAGGTCAGGTCGCACAGGTCCGGACCGATCGGCCCCAGACCGGTGAGGTCCAGGCGCCAATCGGTCCGGGAATTCCTGAACTGACGCGGGCACCGCTAGCCAGTAACCTTGTAGGTGCTCGAATTCCATGTCAGGCGGCCGCGTTGAAAGTCCGAGGCCCGGCCGACAGAAACCGCATACTCGTCCCGGGTCGGATAGCCCAGCCGGCTCCTCTCCCAGCCGAGGGAGGCCCACCTCGCCCGGATCGCACCCAGCACATAGTGCGCCCCGGACTTCGGCGACCAGAAAATCGAGTTTCCACCTCCGCCGGAAAAGTGCTGGTACTGCCCCACGCCATCAGCGGCGCCCCTCTCGTCTGTGGTCGGGTAGCCCAGGCCCGTCTCCCAGCCCACGGCCGCCCACTTGGCCCGGATCGCACCGAGCACATAGTGCGCCCCGGTCTTCGGCGACCAGAAAATCGAGTTTCCACCTCCGCCGGAAAAGTGCTGGTACCTCCCCACGCCGTCAGAGGAGCCTCTTTCGTCTGTGGTCGGATAACCCAGGCCCGTCTCCGCGCCCACGGCCGCCCACTTGGCCCGGATCGCACCTACAATTGCGTGTGCCTGGGTCGATTTCGACCAGTAAATCGAGGACCCGCCCGAACCGGAGAAGTCGCTGTACCGCCCAACCCCGTCCGGACTGCGCTTCTCATCCGTGATCGGATAGCCCAGGGCCCCTGTCTCCGCGCCCAGCGCCGTCCATTTGGCCCGGATCGCACCGAGGACAAAGTGGGCCCCGGTCGTCGGGGTCCAGTAAATCGAGGACCCGCCCGCCCCGGAGAAGTGGTTGTACCTTCCCACTCCGTCCGTCGAGCCCTTCTCGTCGGTCGTCGGGAAGCCGAGCACGCCCGCGGCAGCGCCCGCCGCCTTGTAGCGTTTGTAGATCTCACCGATTACAGAATGGGCTCCGGTCGCGGGGGACCAGCAGATCACCCCTCGCACATAGTCCTGGCACTTCCCTCCCGCCACGGCGTACTCCAGAGTCAGCGACCGACCGAATTTCGACCGGGGGTCACCCGCGCCGACTTTCCACGCGTACGCAGCGATGGGGTCGTCGGTGCCTTTGCCTGTCAGCATCACCTTCAGCGCGCCCTGGCCGTCGTCCGTAGTGATGAGGTAATAGGTTTCGGAAGTTCCGGCCTGCCCGACGGCCGTCGGCTTGAACGTCACAGTCTGGTACGCGGATTCACCCGCGGGAATCTTCAAGCCCTCGGCAATTGGACCGTCCGTAGAGAAGACCCCCTGCGGCGCTTTCGCCTTAGTGATGGTCATTGGGACGTTGCCCGTGTTCTTTATCTCGAAGGCCCTGGTAACCGACGTCCCGACGGGGACGTCACCAAAGTCCAGCGAGCGCGGCATCTGCAGGTGCGCCGCGCCTGAGACGGCGGTCGCGGCAACCTTGACTGTCACCTGTCCGCGGTCGCTGGCGACAACGAGCGTATCGGCCACCGGAGTCGCCGAAGTGGGACTGAACGTCATGGACACCGCTATCGACGCGAGCGGCTGGATGGTCTTGCCCACCACCGGCACCGTGGCCGGGTCGACCTTGAGCTGTGCGTTGGCCGGCAATGTAACACCGGTGATCTTGGCGACTGTTGTGCCCGTGTTGACGATGTTGACCGTCTGCCGGCTGACCGTCTTTGTGGGGACGTCGGTGAACTGAACCACGGCCGGAGTCGCGCCCAGGCCCTCCTTCGTGCCGACGGCGTGGACGCCGAGGAGGTCGGTCTCGCCGTCCGCCGTTTTGACCGTCAGCGTACCATCGGCCTGGCCCGGGACCGTCGGCGAGAACGTCACGGGGACCGCCATGCTCCCGCCCTTGGCCAACGTCCGGGGCAACGTGAGTCCGGTTCCGATCTTGAACGGGACCCCGGCCGTGATGGAGCTGACCGTCACCGCCCGCGACGCCGTGATCGTCACGCTGCCGGTCACCGTGGAACCCACCTTGGCGTTGCCGAGGTCGGTGTTCTTTGCCCCTACCGCCGATGTTGTCGGGGCGCCGAAGCCCATGACGTGCCCGTCCCGGGTGCCGACGTACACGCGGCCGTTGTCAGTGGCCACCGAGGAGAACTTGGCCCCGATGCCCAGTGGGGAGCTGAACACTTCCTTGAGGTTCCCGGTATTGTCTGGCAATGCCCGGTAGGCGCGCAGTTCCGCACCGGCCCCTGTACCACCGCTGACGTAAACTACCCAAACCAGGGCCGAGGACCCGTCTGTGCCGGAGGACGTCACCGCTGGCGCACCGGAGCTGAACCCGAACGTTCCGGCGGATGTCCCTACGGCGGCCAAGCTGATCCCGCCATTGGCGCCGGGCACGAGTTTGAAGGCTCTCAGGAATCCGTTGTTCTCGACGACGTAGAGGTATCCGCCGCTGGCCGTCCCGAGGAACGCGGGCCGCCCCCACACTCCGCTGTACGGACCGGCTTTGTCCAGGACGGCGTCGGTTCCGCCGGGCCCCTGCGCCATGCCGCCCAAGTTGTCCCGGTCCAGCAGATACAGGTGGCCGTCTTTACCGATTTGGGCCAGCAGGTGCGGGTGCGCAGCGGTGCCATAGCCGTCCGGGATCGCGACGGGCGCGCCGGAGCCCAGATCGGCGTCGTTCCGGTTCAGTTTCGCGTTGTCAGCCGGACTGAAGAAGTCGGTGGCTTTCAGATTGCCGTCACTGCCGACCTGGAGCCGGACCACCGCCTCCGCCAGGGTGGTGGGTGGCTTTGTTCCCGGGCCTGGCTTGGGGGAAATGCCGTTCCCCGTGGTTAGCAGGATTTGACCGGGACCGTCGGACACCAGTCCCCCGCCGGAGTGCCAGATCCCGCCCTCGGCGTTGGCGTTGCCGGACTCCGTGGCCCACATAGTCGTCTGCCGGCCGCTAGTGGACACGCCAACGACATAACCAACGAAGGGGGTGTAGTCGCAGTGGCTGGCGAATCCTGCGTAAACCACGCCATTCATGAGCAGCAGCCCTGGGCGCTGCATCGCCGTCATCGGGTTGAACGGGCGGCTGGGGTCATTTGTCGGGGCGCCTTCGATGGTGACGGGGAAACCGGGTTTCTCCGCACCGGTCGCCACATCCAGGGCGTGCATATACCAGTGCGGGAACCGGGCACTTGCACCGTCATTCGTCTTCGCAAGCAGGTAGACGCTCTTCGTGACCGGGTCGTAGACGGGAGTGGACGTGATTCCGATGTTGGGCGTGAGGTCGCCGCAGCCCACCGTCGACGCCGGCCACGCCGGCCCGAGTTTGCGCGTCCACCTTGCCGCACCCGTGGCGCTGTCCAGCCCGTAGACGGCATTGTTTTCCGTCGCGGCAATCACGTTACTGCCTACTACGAGCGGCTGGGCGTAGACCTGCCCGTCCACGGTTGCGGAGAACAGTTTGCCGAAGTTCGATGATGCGACCGCCGACGGCGAGAGCCCGGGTTCATTCTTATCCCAGCCCGTCCGCAGTGAATCGTGGGCGATGGTCCCCACGTCCGCGACGGCGGGCCCGCTGAGGGACAGTCCGGCAAGTGCGAGCGAGGCCGCCAGCACGGACGCCCAGGCGCCCTGGGACCACACGCGATGCCGGGACCATGGTCGTTGTCGGTGCGAAGTTGCGTGGATCTCGGCTGCGCGGTGCTTCCGGAGATGCGGTGCCCCACCCTTACGTCCACCGCGAAGAAGGCCATTAAAATGGCCGGACAACACCCGAAATTCTGTTTGATCAAACATGGCTGAGACCCGTTTCTGACCACTACATTGACTTTATTAACCCAGTACTTCGGAGACTAGAAGCGGGGTTTGAAGAGCGCGCGAGTGGTTGCTACCCGACTTCTCCGGGGTAATTCGCGTTTTATTTTTGGGCGCTACTTGCCCACTACTGGGGCGAACGCGATTGCCCACTTGCTTCTTCGGAAATCCGGGCGACCCCAATGGGGACGAGAGGGCGTGGGGGAACGTCTCAGCGTTCCGGGCCCGAGGGTTGATTCGCGACGGCGGTGCGCGCCATCCGCTGGAGGGCCTCCCCTACGGGTTCATCAATGCGTGCAGGATTGCTGCACCCAGCTGACCTGGAGCTTCTTCTCTGAGACCATCAGGGTTTGCCCTGCCACCCAGATCGATTGACCCGCATGGTTCTTCGTGTTGAGAGTGAACACGCCGGCGGGACCGACTAACACATGATCGATGTCCGCCCAGCCCCAGCCCACTTGGATGGCATGCAGCACGAGCCATTCGGGCCCGAGCCCTGCCAGAATCCGGCCCACGGCGATCTCGCCCAGCGCACCCCGGTACCAGGGCCAGCTGGCCTCGCTCAACGGGCTGGCACCGAACATCCGCCTGAACAGCGAACGCGGCGAAGCGAGCTCCTGAACTGCCAACAGTTCCCCGATCACGGACTGGGCAGCAAATCGTCCGGTCAGGGGCGCGGGGTTTCCGCTCATTGCCGCGATTGTGGTGTGGGAAACATGCGAGGCATCCTACTGTGACGGGGCCGGCGCCGGTGCCGCCGCGCCGGACCCATGGTCCGATGGCAGCGCAACTATACAGCCGCAAGCGGTATAGCCGCGGCCGGCCCCGGCGTCGCGTTAGGCTCCTCCCATGTCGCCCGATCAATTCCTGGCCGAGCTGGCCAGCTCCCTGGACCACCTCGGCACGCTCGCCCGGCAGCCGCGGGACACGCTTGCCGGCGCCGTTCCGGCGTGCCCCGCCTGGACGCTCGAGCAGCTCTTCGGGCATCTCGGCTCAATCGAGAGGTGGGCAGCCGGGGTGGTCCGGACGGGCACCTTTGTCCAGGAACCTGCACCGCCGGCCGAGGGCGCCGCGGCCTGGTTTCTCGCGGGCACCGCACCCTTCCTCGAGACGATGACGGGCCTTGATCCGGAGAGCGAATGCTGGAACTTTGGGCCGCCTCCGCGCACCGCCCGGTTCTGGCTTCGGCGACAGGCCCACGAACATGCCATCCACCTGGTCGACGCCTGCCAGGCGCTTGGCCTGGAGATCCCCGTGCTGGCGGACAATTTCATGCTCGACGGTGTCGACGAGGTCCTGGCGATGTTCGCGCCGCGGCAGCTGCGACTGGACCGGATGCCGCGCCCGGACAAAGCTGTGACCTTCCAGGTGCCAGGGGCCGCCAGCTGGACACTGGGACCTGGTGCCGCCGTGGCCTTGATTTCCGCCCCGTTGCCGGTGATGTATCTGGGTCTTTGGGGTCGATCCAACCTGGCAGAGAACGCCGTCATTGAAGGTGACGCCGCCGCGGCCCTGCGTGTGCTTCGGGGTCCGCTCACACCATGAGTTCCGGCATCGGGATTAGGATACGAACACGTCCCGCGAAGGCGTGGACGCTCCACGAGCCGCCCGATGCTTTCGTGACCGCATGTTCGAAGGGAACTCAAACGCATGTCAGAGCACGCCACACCCGGCACCGCAGGTCCCTCCACGCCGCGGGCCAGATGGGGAATTCTCGGCACCGGGTTCATCGCCGGGCTGCAAACGCCGGACCTGATCGACAACGGCTCAGTGATCCAGGCCGTCGGCTCCAGGACCAGGGCATCCGCGACCGATTTCGCGGCCCGGTTTCAGATCCCCACGTCCTATGGAAGCTACGCGGATCTCGTGGCCGACCCGGACGTCGACGTTGTCTACGTTTCTACGCCGCACCCGTTCCACCACGAGAATGCGCTGTTGGCCCTGGACGCCGGTAAACACGTGCTGATCGAAAAGCCCTTCGCCATGAACGCCTGGCAGGCCCGGGAGATTGTGGAGCTCGCCGAGAGGAAGGGGCTGATCGCCCTTGAGGCCATGTGGACACGCTACCTTCCGCACATGGTCCGCATCCGTGAGCTGATTCGGTCCGGCGCCCTGGGCGAGGTCCGCACAGTGATCGCTGACCACAACCAGAATCTGCCCAAGGATCCGGCGCACCGCCTCAACGACCCGGCGCTGGGCGGCGGAGCGCTCCTGGACCTGGGCATCTACCCCGTCTCCTTCGCCTTCGACGTCTTCGGGGCGCCGACCGGGATCCGGGCAGCGGCCAGCATGACTGAAACCGGAGTTGACCGGCAGACCGCGATGATCTTCGAATACAGTGGCGGGCAGCAGGCCGTGCTGCACTGCGCGCTGGACACAGCAGGACCAAACCAGGCGTCGATCATCGGAACCGAAGGCCGGATCGAGATCCCGTCAGTCTGGTACACGCCGTCGGCCTTCACCAGGTACGACGCCGACGGAAACATCGTCGAGCGATTCGATGAACCCGTCACCGGCCGCGGCATGCAATACCAGGCGCGGGAAATGGAGCGGCTCATTGCGGCCGGCTCCATTGCCAACGACATCCTGCCGCCCCGGCAGAGCGTTCAGGTCATGGAGGCCATGGACGAAGTTCGGCGCCAGATCGGCCTCGCCTACGCCAGCGACGACAAGGACCACGGGCGCGAATAGTCACGGTGCTGGGGCGGCCCCAGTTTTCCGTGAGGAGGCACGGCCGACGCTCACCCTCGCCCGATCAGCCCGGCCACGCGATCGAGTTCTTCATCCAGATTGTAGAAATGTACCGCCAGCCGGATTCTGCCCTCCCGGACCGATGCCACCACGTTGGCCTGGCGGAACCGCGCCAGGACCGCCTCAGTGTCTGTCACCGGCACGGAGAAGATCGTGGAGCGGTGCTGCTCGGCGAACGGCCGGAACGCGGAGCCCTGCGCCGCCAGGGCCTGCTGAAGGTGAAGGGCGAGCCGGGCGTTGCGATCGAGCAAGGCCCCGATGCCAAACCTGCGGAAGATGCCGAGCGCCGCCTGCTCGGCCAGGGCGGGAAACCAGGCCAAGGAGGTGTCGAGCTTCGAGGCCGTGGGTGAGAGGTCCATGGCCGGTCCGTAGAAGCTCCCGGCCGGGTTGCGCGCGGCCTTCCAGCCGGGACCGACGGGCTGGATCCGGTCAAGCAGTCCGCTGCGGACATAGAGGTAGCCCATGCCCCGGGACCCGAGCAGGAACTTGTGGCTCGCGGCGGCCAGGAAATCCACGCCGTCGCGCACCACATCCAGGGGCACCGCGCCCGCGGCCTGGCAGGCGTCGACGAAGAACCAGGCGCCGGAGCGGGCCGCGACCCGGCTGAGCGCGGCCAGGTCCGCCCGGTAGCCGTTGGCCGAATGGACGGCACTCACGGCGATCAGGCGGGTGCCGCCGTCGGCCGCCTGGCCAAATTCCTCGGCCGTCACGCCGTCCCCGCCCGGTGCCACGGCGCGGACCTCGTAACCGCGGTTCCGGAGCAGGAGCCAGGGGTAGTAGTTCGAGGCGAATTCGTTCCCGGCAACCACGACGTTCTCGCCGCGCTTCGCCGGCGGCAGGTTGGCGGCCACTATCCCGGCGGCGGAGCTCACGGCCGGGACGATCGCGATCTCCCCCGCCGTCGCCCCGACGATCTCCGCGAACATGGTGCGGGCCTCCTCCCCTGCCCGCTCGGCATCCATCCAGTCGAACCTGCCGGCGGACCATCGCTTGACGGCCAGCTCGTACGCCTCGCGGGCGGGTGCACAGCCGACGTTCATCGAGGCGGTGTTGAGATAGATGGTTTCCTGTAGCCCCGGGAAGAGTCCGCGAATTTCGGCCGCCTGCATGGCACGGACCGCCTAGCCGTGCCCGCGCGCGGAGTCCAGGCCCTTTGCGTAGGCCGCCTGCCCCACGTGCTGGAGGCAGTCGGCAATCGTGCTGACCAGCCGCACCCCGAGGGTGACGGGCGGGTCCCAGCGGGTATCGACGATGCGGTCGAAGTCGTCGTCGCCGAGGTGCTCCAGGAAATTCACGGTCTGCCGGTGGACGGCTTCGTAGTATTCGAGCAACAGTTCCGGCGGTGCCTGCACCGCGTCCACCTGGCCGCTCGTATGGCCGTAGCCGGTGTCCCGCTTGGAGAGCGGCAGGCCGAAGCGGGCGGCAAACCCCTCCGAGGTCCACACCTGGTCCAGGCCCGCGGCGGAGGCGACTTGCGCGTCCTCGACCCTGCTGAGGTGCCAGATGAGCCAGGCCATTGAATTCCCGTTGCCTCCGGTCCGTCGGAGCAGGGTGGCATCATCAACCCCGGCCAGGGCCGCGGCCACCGTCTCACGGATCCGGCCGAAGGCATCCAGCAGCAGTTCATTGGATTTCATCGAGTCCCCTCCCTGTGCATGATCGGAGTGCTTGCATGATCGGTGATCCCCATGCTTGCATGGAGGCCGCACCGGCGGATAGGGCCGGGCGTCGCCGTGTCAACGGCGCACGCGGAGACGATGACGGGGCAACACGGCCACGCGCAGTTCCGCAGTCCGCGAGGTCTTGGCAGCGGCGACCCCCGCGCCTACCCTTACGGATTATGAGCAACTTGTTGCCTGTAGCGCAGCCGGTTCGGGCGACGTCCAGTCGCTGGGAACGCCGGGACAAGTTCCATCTCGCCGGCATCACCGGCTTCGTCCTCCTGCTCAACGTGGTCGGCTGGAGTGTGCTGACCCTGGCCGTGGCTCCGCAGAACTTCGCGCTGGGCCGCTCCGGCGTGTACGGGGTGGGGCTGGGCGTTACCGCCTTTCTGCTGGGGGTGCGGCACGCGTTCGACGCCGACCACATCGCCGTCATCGACAACACCACCCGCAAGCTGGTCGGCGAGGGAAAGGCCGCGCTGGGGGTGGGCTTCTGGTTCTCGCTGGGCCATTCCACCGTGGTGTTCGGCGCGGCGCTGCTCCTGGCCCTCGGCGCGAGGGCCATGGCCGGCACCGTGCAGGACGGGGACTCGGCGCTGGTGCAGACGCTGGGACTGGTGGGAAGCGTCGTGGCTGGAACGTTCCTGATCCTGATCGGTCTGATGAACCTCGTCTCGGTGGTCGGCATCGCCCGGGTGTTCCGCGGGATGCGGACCGGGGAACTGGACGAGGCTGAGCTTGAGCACCAGCTCAACAACCGGGGCTTCCTGGCAAGGCTCCTCGGCGGAACCATCCGGCGGATCACCAAGCCATGGCACATCTATCCCGTCGGCCTGCTGATGGGCTTGGGATTCGACACCGCCTCCCAGGTAGCCCTGCTCGTGCTCGCCGCCGGTTCCGCGGCCTTCTCCCTGCCCTGGTACGCCATCCTGGTCCTCCCGGTGCTGTTTGCCGCCGGAATGAGCATTTTCGACACCGCCGACGGCGTGTTCATGTCCCGGGCTTATGGGTGGGCGTTCCTGAAGCCGGTCCGCAAGGTCTTCTACAACCTCACAGTCACGGTGCTCTCGGTGATTGTGGCGCTGGTGGTCGGTGTCACCGTGCTGCTTGGGCTCGTGGCGGACAAACTGGGACTCGAATCGGGGCCGGCGGCCGCCATCGGTTCGCTGGACCTCGAAAACGTCGGGTACATCGTCGTCGGACTCTTCGTCATCATCTGGCTGATCGCGCTCGCCGTCTGGAAATTTGGCCGGATCGAGCAGCGCTGGAGCCACGCCGGCACCAGCTGAGCGGATGCGGGCGCAACGTAGGTCAGCAGCTGGGCGAGTCGAACTCGTAGGCCCCCGAATCGGCAGCGGCCGTCCCGTTGCAGTCCCCGTCCTGGGGTACCGGACTTCCGGCGAGGTCGACGGCGGACAGGCTCGTTCCGGCGCGGTCGATGGCCGGGCTGGTGCCGGTCAGGCGGAGATCGGCCGGTGCGTTCACGAAGCGCGCAGACGCAGTGGTGGACGTGCTGTTCGGCACGAAGTTGACCGGGCCATTGAGGACGTTCTGGTTCTCGGTCCAACCGGAGCCGTTGATCCACAAGGAGTTCCTGACGCCCGCCAGGATGTTGCCGCGGATCACGGTCGATGCAGGGCAGCCCGCATGGCAGACAACGGCCTGGGACTGCGGCCCGTTCAGATACACAGTGTTGAATTCGAAGACTGTGCCGTTCGTCGGTCCGAAGGACGTCCCTGCACCGCGGGCGATCAAGCCCTTGGCCTGGGCACAGTTGGCACCACAGGTCGACCGGACCAGGTTGTAGCGGTAGGTGTTGCCGTCGGCCGTCCCGGAGGACCTTCCGATCTCGGAGAAGTTGTTGTTGTCCAAGGACACATTGTGATGGATGTAGTTCCGGCTGCCGTTGTAGATTTCGAAAGAACCCCCGTCGCGGGTGTAATCGTAGGAAAACGCAGTGGAGCCGCTGACCGTGTTGCCGGAAAGTTCGTTGTCGTTGCCGTTGATCAGGACGCCGGAAGCGCCCGAGTCGTCATTGCAGTTCACGGCCTGGGGTGTCCCGCAGTTCGCGCCCTGCGTCAGGACGTTCATGACGTTGTTGTTGGTCAGGACGTTGCCGGTGTATTTCCCGAAGTCAGACCCGGTCCCCGCCTTGATGCCAACAGCGTTGTTGGAGGCACTGGAATTCCGGACCGTATTGCGGTCGCCGGTGACGCTGATGCCCGCGTAGCCGCAGGAGACGCCCCGAAGTCCGTCAACGGTGGTGAAGTTGCCGTTGATCCTGATGCAGTTTCCAGACTTGCCGCCGGTAATCGTCGGGGCATTGCCGGTCCCGTAGCCGGTCAAGGTGATGGGTGCGGCCTCGGTTCCGCTCTGGGTGGTCACAATGCCTCCGGCCCAGGTGTCGCCCCTGCGGAAACTGACCGTGTCGCCGGGTTTGAGGACGATCGAGTTGACCTTCGACAGTGACTTCCAAGGCGCAGCGCTGGAGGTTCCCGGATTGGTGTCGCTCCCCGCGGCACTGACGAAGTACGTAGTGCCCGCGGACTGGGCCGGCGCCGGGAGGCCCACCGCCAACCAGCCGGCCGTGAGGATCAGGGTGGTTACGGCAGCGCGAACGGAGTTAATTCTCATGGCGATCCTCGCGGTTTGATGGTCAGCGGAGGAGAGCTCCGCGATCTTGAGTATGTCCGCTCAGGCTGCGGCCATGAGTCGAGACGCGGGCTTAGGTCATCCGCCGACCCTAGTGGGCGGGGGTTGTAAAAAGCTTGGGCATGATCTTCCAGAGCTTTATCTCAAACAGCGCTGTATAATTTATTTTGGTCAACAAAAGTGCCTGACCGGACCGGTCCCAGCGCGGAGACGTCGCACCGCCTACCTCAGTTCCTTCGTCCTGGAGTCTTGCCATGATGCCGCGCCCTACCCGCCCAGCCCTGGACAATCCGCCCCGCAAGCGTCGGTGGAGGCGGGGCCTGCGGATGGCGGGGGTGGTGGCGCTGAGCATGGCCGGCTTGCTCGCCGTCTCGACGTCGGCCAATCTCATCCTGGAACAGATCGAAAAGTCCCACACGGTCGCATACGGCGAAAAGGTTCACCTCAATGAGGGAACCATCAATGTCACCCGCACCGGCGAGACCGGGCCGACGGTCGTGCTGCTCAGTGGACTCGGGACCCCGGCCCCGGGGCTCGATTTTGCCCCCCTGGTCCGGGAAATGCGCGGCTTCCGAACAGTGGTTGTTGAGGGATTCGGCTACGGCTTAAGCGACATGACTGCCCGGCCAAGGACCGTTGAAAACATCGCCGAAGAACTTCATGAAGTGCTGTCACAGCTCGGCATCAGGGCGCCATACACTCTCATGGGCCACTCGATCGCCGGCTTTTCCACGCTGTACTACGCGAACAAGTATCCAGCGGAGGTGTCCGCCGTTATCGGCATCGACCCCACCGTTCCGGCCAGCAGGATGTCCGTAGGCGGAACCACCGACCCCGCCGAGGCTCCTGCATCGGACTACTGGTGGGCGCACGCACCGTCGACCACAGGCCTGGTCCGCTGGGCCACGGCGCTGGGTTTTGGAGAACCCGGCGGCGGCAGCTTCACGGCAGCAGAACGCCAACAAATGCGTCAGATAACGAGCTGGAACTTCGGCAACCCGGCAGTCACTGATGAAACTCTCCGGATGGGCGAGAATGCCGCCAAGCTCCGGGATCTCCGCTACCCCGACGCACTTCCGGTGCTCTACTTCCTTTCACAGGACACGATGAACCAGCAGCCGGACTGGTACGGCGCGCACGAACGGCAGCTGGCCAACGTACGGCGCCACGAGCTGGTGGCCCTTGGGGGCGAGCACTACCTGCACTGGACGCAGTCCAAGGCCATGGCAACGAAGATCACCGAGTTCCTGCGCCACGGCGGCACCCGGTAGATCTAGTGGAGAGACTTATCGGTCGGCAGGTCCGGCGGGACCAGGAGGGCCCGGATCGTTGACGGAAGGATCTTTGCCGCCGCGACCTCATCCAGTCGTTCCGCCCGGATTTCGGCCGCCGCGCTGTGGAGGATGGCGTAGAAGCAGGCGGCCTGCCACGTGAGGGAATGATCGGTACGGAAGATCCCCTCACTCCTGCCCTTTTCCAGCACCGACATCACCCTGGCCAGCGGCTTGTCGTGGTGAGCCCTGATTTGGTCGGCTGAGAGGTATGGTTCGGCCGCCGCCAAAAGCGCGTTAAATTGATGGAGGACCCGCCAGGATGACTGGACGATCTCCTGCAAGGAGTTCCAGGTGTCTTGCTCGATGTCTACAGCGGCGAGTTCGGCCTCGGCGCGGTCCATGGCCCTCTCGAACACCGCGCCAACCAGGTCCTTCCGGTCTGCGAAGTGGCCGTAGAGGGTCACCCTGCCCACCCCCGCAACCCGAGCAATTTCAGCCATGCTTGCCCCGGGATTGTCACTGAGGCGTGTCAACGCGGCGTCAATGATGGCATCTTTGTTCCGGACGGCGTCCGCCCGCTTGGTGCGTTCTTTCTGCACTTCCGGCACCGGCCCTCCCAGCCCATTCAACTACTCAAACAATGATGTTCAGGTTACCAGCGGGGACAGTTCAGCCGCCCGGACCATCCGGTTCGGGTGAGGTGCCGGCCGGCGGAGCGGTCCTATGGTCAGGGCATGGGACTATTGCGGCACCGGCATGACGAACCCATAGGCGAGCGGTTTCAGATGCGCGAGAAACTGCTGTCGATCGGGGACGACTTCTGGATCGAAGACAGCCACGGCCAACGCGCCTACAAGGTCAACGGCAAGGCGGTCCGAATCCGGGACACGTTCGTGTTGGAGGACACCTCGGGAAACGAGGTGGCGAGCATCCAGGAGCGCAAGCTCTCGGTCCGGGACAAGGTGGCCATCGAACGCGGCGGCGACACCGCCGCGACAGTCCACAAGGCCCTGGTTGGGCTCCGGGACCGCTTCTCGATCGACGTAAAAGGCGGCCCCGACATGAAGGCACACGGCAACATCGTCGACCACGAGTACGAGATCGAGCGCGACGGCCAAACGGTCGCCACGATCTCCAAGAAGTGGTTCCGCGTGCGCGAGTCCTACGGCGTCGAAGTCGCGGGCGGCGAGGACGTCCCGCTCCTCCTGGCGATCACCGTCGCCATCGACTCATTGACCTAGCCTGTCCAGGCAGCATGTCGCCCAGGAAAAGCACCGGATCCCTAGTAGCCACGACCCTGTGGAGGCTATTCGGGTTCCTGACGGCGAGCGCGGTGTGCGGCGTCCTGGCCGCCAGCCTTCTGGTGCCCACCGTGGCCGCGACCGGCGTCGCCGTCAGCGACTCGATCAAATTGTTCAACAGCCTCCCCTCGGAACTGACTGTTGATCCGCCGTCGGAATCGACCAGGGTGCTCACCGCCGACGGGAAACCGATCGCCACCTTCTATGCTGAAAACCGCGTGAAGGTCCGGCTCGACCAAATGTCCCCGTACATCAAGGACGCGATCGTCGCGATCGAGGACCGGCGATTCTACGAACATGCCGGCATTGACCCCCAGGGGATTCTCCGGGCGCTGGTGTCCAACCTGACCAACGGCGGAAGGCAGGGTGCCTCCACCCTGACCCAGCAGTACGTCACCAACGTGCTCAATGAATCCCTCGTGTCGGCGGACAAGGGCGACCAGATTGTCCTCAACGGGCAAAAGAGCATGGCCGACAAGATCCGCGAGATGAGGCTCGCCGTCGAACTGGAGAAGAAATACACCAAGGACCAGATCCTGGAGGGGTACCTGAACATCGTGTTTTTCGCCCGGGACGCCTACGGCATCGAAGCTGCGTCCCGCTACTTCTTCAACACCACTGCCAAGGACCTCACCCTGCCGCAGGCTGCCCTGCTGGCCGGCCTCGTGAACAGCCCCAGCTTCTATAATCCTGACGTCCATCCGGAAAACGCCGTCCAGCGGCGCAACCAGGTTCTCGCCAAGATGCTCAGCTATGGCGCCATCACCCAAGCGCAGCACGAAGCGGCCGTGGCCGCCCCGGTGGATCTCAAGATCACCCCCGGGAGGCAGGGATGCGCCGGCGCGGAAATGGCACCGTACTTCTGCGACTACGTCTCCCACCTCATTCTCAACAATCCGGCCTACGGCGCGGATATTGCCGAACGCGAGCGGAAGCTGTTCCGCGGCGGCCTGACCATCACCACCACCCTGGACAGCCGGCTCCAAGTGGCCGCGCAGGCGCAGGTCGATGCCACGGCCGGGGCCAACCCGGACAAGTGGGGCGCCGCGATGGTCTCCATCGCACCCGGCACCGGCAAGATCCTGGCGATGGCGCAAAACACCGTGTTTCTCCCGGCACCTGGCAAATTCGACACGCAACTGAACTTCAACGTCGATTCCAAGGACGCCAACGGCAACGACCTCAACGGCGCCGGCGGGTTCCAGCCCGGCTCCACCATGAAACCGTTCACGTTTGCCGAATGGCTCAACGAGGGCAAGTCCCTTTCCGCCATGGTGGACGCGTCCCGGCGCTCCTATCCGCTCGGGTTCCGCTGGAGATCAAGCTGCGGCAGGGTGCTCGGGGCCTACAGCACCAGCCAGAAGAGCCTCGGCGCGGCGGACGACCTCCAGAACAACGACGCCGGGTACTACCGCCGCATGCGCGTGGACTACGGGCTGTATAACTCCATCAACACCGCCACCTTCGCCGAGGCCGCGCAACTCGACTTCTGCGGCATCCAGAAGATGGTCGATGCCGCCGGGCTCCACAGCGGCGTGGACAACGCCCAAATCAACATGCACCAGCTGGGCAATCTGCTGGGCGCCATTGGCGTGGCGCCTCTCCATCTGGCCAACGCGTTTGCCACCTTTGCCAACGACGGAACCTACTGCACGCCGATTGCCATTTCGGCAGTGAACGACGCGGCGGGACAGAAACTGCCGGCCGAGACCAGCTCCTGTCACAAGGCGATCAAGCCCGAGGTCGCCCGCGGAGTGAACGCCGTGCTGCAGGACGTGCTGAAACGCGGGTCCGGCGTTTACATCAAGCCCAAGGTCCAGGAGCGGTTCCCGGTCGCGGCCAAGACAGGCACGTCCAATACCAATGGCGCCACCTGGGTGGTGGGCTACACAAGCGGCCTCGCTACGGCTTCCTTCTTCGGCGACGCCCTGGAGGGCCAGAAGAGGCCCGGGCAGAACATCACCATCAACGGCAAGTTCTACAAGGCCATTGACGGCTACATGCTCGCCGGCCCGCAGTGGGCGAACTACATGCGACAGGTCGCCCGTTACTACCCCACCGACCCCTTCCCGGCGCCGCCGGAGTCCATGACCCGGACGCCCTCCGCGAGCCGCACGCCCCCGACGACCCGCACGCCGTGCTTCCCCGGTGTTAGTGGTGCGCTGTGTCGCTGACACTGGCCCGAAATGCTCCGGATCCAAATCCGCACTCTATGCCAACGGGGCCGGAGCCTCTATCCTCTTGCCATGGGAGACGGGGCCAATTTCCGGCGAGGGGAATCGCGCCACCGCGCGCGGGTGGCTCATGAATCCCGATAGCGCCCAGCCCCACGACAACTACGACGCGTTCCTGTCGAGGCTGGACGCCGCCACCAGCAGCCTGAGCACCCGGGCCGCGTCGCTGGACAAAGCACTGGCAGCCGTTTCCCTCCTCTTGGGACCATCTGAGTCCGCCGTCCGGAAATGGGAACGACGGCGCCATTACGTCGGTGAGCAGCTCGCCGTTCACTCCGGGTCCCCGCAGTCGTACACCGCGCTGTGCGAGCTCCACGTCGTGGCAGGAAAGATGGAATCAATGCTCCGCGGCCGTGTCCAGCGTGTCACCGAGAAGCTGGCGGTCATGCAAGGGCGTCGTGAGGCCATCGACAAGTCACTGCTGGAGCTTGAGCTGAGCAGAATTAAGCTGACGTCGTCCCGGATGCTGTCACAGGACCGCGAAAAGTTGAGCAGCATCTTTTCCGAAATCGCCGGCTCCACCGCGGCCAAAGGAGCCATTCCCGATATGGGGTTGCTGGGCGATCTCAAGGAAGCACGCGAGGCAATCATCCTGGCCGAAGCGCTCATGGAAGTGAAGGGGTACTAATCATGGAAATTTCACGGCGCGATCAGCCCCGGAAGGACATCGTCGCCCTCGTTCGCTGGTCAAAGAAACCGGGCGAAAACCCCGTCTTCAAGTTCATCATGTCGAGTATTTTGGGGCTGATTCTGTGCCTGTTCCTGATGATCTTTCTGCCCTTCCTCAGAAGTTTCGGTGCGCTGGTTTTGTTCACCCTCTTCTTCGCCGCGCTTCTGACGGTGCGCACGGTCATGGCCCAGCAGCGCTTCATGCGGGGGCTGACCAAGAGGATCAATGACACCCTCGCAGAGGTCACGAGCAGCCCGGGTGACCAATTGTCGGTCAGCCAATTCCGGCACATGACCAAGACCGGCGAGCAGCTTCCGCTCCTTGTCAGCGGCGTACCCGGGCTGAACCTGCATGTGGCCCGGGCGTCAACGCTGGAGAAACATGCCCCCGAGAAATGGGTTGCGGTGTTCACGGTTGTGCCTCCGGAGAACGGAACCGCCAGCTTCGACCGCCTGGTGGCGGCAGCAGTCAACGCCGGCCCCGGTACCACAAGCGCGAAAGCGTCCTAGCGGCGGGGCTTGCCGCCGTCGTTGCTCCAAATCATCCAGCGCCGCTGGTGGCTCTTCGGCTATGGCGGGCAAGCGGGACGTTCTGCCCTAGCGTCTAGGCCCCAAAGACCCAACAGTGAGGACATGACGACCACGTCGGGTCGCAGGCTGTCTCTGCTCAGCAACTTGTGGGTTGCTGTTTTCTTCCCTCCCAGGAGTGCAGAGAATTCAGAGATCTGGTTCCGGGGACCGAAAATGACGCCAAGACAACATGTTGACCGGGTGAGCGCCGAGGACATGATGTCCCTGGACGCGGACATCGGCTCAGCGCCAATGCAAGTCGGGGCCATCCTCATGCTCAGCACGGACGGCAGCGAAGATTCGGCACCCCTCCTGGAAGCACTGGCGCGTCGGCTCGGCGCTGTCCCCCGGCTGCGCCAGCGGCTGGTCTCTGTCCCCCTCGGCTGCGGGCGGCCCATTTGGGCGGATGATTCCGGCTTTGATCCGGCACACCATCTGGGCGTGATCGCCTGTCCGGCGCCCGGTGGTGAGGAAGCCGTGCTCAACATTGCAGCCGAAATGCTCGCTGCGCCGCTGTCCCGCGACCGTCCTCTCTGGTCAGCCAAGCTCATCACCGGCGTGAGCCAGGACCGGTCAGCGCTTGTTTTCGTTTTCCATCATGTCCTCACGGATGGAATTGGGGGTCTCGCCGTCCTGGAGGCCCTGGCAGCCGCGGAAGCCGGGTGGGACGGTCGCCGGGAGCCAGAGATTCCATACTCGGCGCTCTACCTGGCCATTGATGCTGCAAGGAGCCGATTCAACGCACTGGCCCGGCTCCCGGCCTCACTGCGGACCGCAGCCGCCGGAGCCTCCGAACTGCGGCAGACGGGCAAACCCCGGGCTGCCCGCACCTCACTCAACCGCCCGACAGGTCCGCAACGGACGCTTGCCGTCCTCCGCTGCGACATGGAGGCCGTCAGAGACGCCGCGCACATGCAGGGAGCGACCGTCAACGATCTCATCCTCACCGCCGTCGCGACCGCCCTGCACCGCCTGCTCCTGGCACGGGGCGAATATGTCGAAGAGTTCGTCATCTCTGTGCTGTTTTCGGCACGCCGCCACACGACAATCACCTATCTGGGGAACCGGAGCGGCATCATCCCGGTGACCGTTCCCGCGGTCGGTCCGGCCAAGGGACGGGTGGCAACTGTTGCCGCAACGATGAGGAGCGTCAAGCAGCGGCCTCCCGGGGCCTCCACTGCAATCATCGGCCCCATATCCCGGGCCGCAGCGCACCTTGGCGCCTACCGCTTCGTCATAGACCACCAACACCTTGTCCATACATTCGTCACGAACCTGCGGGGGCCCGAACGAGCCCTGGCGATCGCGGGCAGGCCGGTAACCGGGATCATTCCACTCGGAGCGATCAGCGGTAACGTAACGGTTGCCTTTGCAGTCTTCTCCTACGCCGGCACGCTGACCATCACCACAATCGCCGATCCCGGGACTTGCCCGGACCTGACGGGACTGCGTGACGAACTTTCCAGCGCACTTGAAGCTCTGATGGTGACCGGGCCTTCATAAGCTTCGACCCGAGAATATCCGGTCATGAAGAGCCGACGGCTCGGCGCATTCTCCGCGGGTGGGATCCTAAGAGACTGACCGGGCGCTGGCTAACGGCGTATTTCCAGGCGTTTACGGACCTTTGTCCAAAAACCCGGACTGGCGCCATCGTGTGTCATCCGCCCGGTCCAGGGGCTCTTCGACGTGTCCCTCCGGTAGACATGCGCAACAGGAGCATTCCTGCTCACGAATGTCCGGCGGGCCGTCCAAGCTCAAGGTCATGCCCCGACCCTAATCGATGGACTGAGTGTCCTGCCCGCAACCGGGCCATAACTTTAAGCATTCGGGCCGCGCCCTCTTTGCCGACTCGACTTCCTCACCAGCTGGAGTGCCACCGGAAAACGTCCGGCGGAACCGGCTGCGGCCACCGCAGCGACCATGCCTCCGGAACGCGAGTCGCAGGACGGACCGTGACGGTGCATGTCGCAAGCGCACACCACATGACCGTGGACATCCGGACGTGGCTGTTCCAGAATCGGGAATGTGCCCACGACCGAGCAGTACGGGCTTGTCTTCGACGGTGACCCGCCGCCGATGCGTTCCCTGCGCACGGCGTGGCTGCTGTCATTGTTCCTGGGCTTCAGCGGCGCGGACAGGTTCTACCTCCACAAGCCGTTTACCGGCACCCTGAAGCTGTTGACGCTGGGCGGCGCCGGCATCTGGTGGCTCATTGACCTATTCCGGATCACCAATGAGTACGCCGCCGACGGCGCATCCATGCCGTTGGCCGGGACCAACTCCCTGCGACGCGGCCTGCGCCTGGCCTCGACTGTCCTGGTCGTCACCCTCGCCGGTGCGGTGGTCTGCGTCAGCGCCGCCCCCGTCACCAGGACTGTCAGCGCCACAGTTGCCGCGATGAACGCACTGCTGCATCCGGCCGCGCCGCCCCCGGTGAAAGAATGGGTCACCGTCGCGGAGGCCTCCGGCACAAAACCCCCGGGCCCACTCGTAACCCTCACCGGCAGGCTTCACATCGAGTACACCTTCACCGGGGCCGCCATTGCCTATCTCCAACCCGTGAAAGGACCGGCCCTCACCGTGCTGTCCCTGGCCAAGGCCGGCGCCGGGGCGATCGGCATCAGCCTGGCTCCAGGGACATACGCGCTGATAGTCAGCACCACCGGAGCCGCCTGGCACCTTACGGCCCAGGAATACCGGCCCTCCGGGTAGCACCGACTGAGCCTGAGCACGTCCAGGGGTTTCCGGGCCAGGGCCTCGGTGTTTGCAGCGCCGTCGGCTCTGAACCTGTTCCCTATTGAAGAGACGCGGTCAGGCGCGCCAGATTGTCGAATACCTTTTGGGCTACGGGCCGCCGGATCCAGTCCTCGAGCTGCAGCTCGCGGCTTTCCACGCGGTACCCGTCTTCGATCCCGCGAATTGCGTCCACAAAATCGCGCCCGTGCACAAGTACGGATACCTCCATGTTGAGGCTGAAGGAACGCACATCCATGTTGCTGGACCCAATCACCGCAACTTCCTCATCGATAGTGAAGTGCTTGGAGTGCAGCACCTTCGGCGCCCGGTAAAGGTAAATCCTGACGCCGGCGCGAAGCAGTGCTTCGTAGTACGAACGCTGCGCGTGATAGACCATGCTCTGGTCGCCGACCTCGGAAACAAAGAGCTCGACGCTCAGCCCCCGCGCAGCTGCCGTGACAATAGCCATCAGGATGGATTCGTCCGGGACAAAGTATGGACTGGTGATGCTGACGCGACGCTCAGCTTTGTGGATAAGCGTCGCGTAGAGCTTCAAATTGTTGTCGTTGTCGAAGCTGGGGCCACTGGGCAGGACTTGTGCGTCGATGAGTGCAGAATGATGGCTGACGCCTATGGCGCTGGAATCCAGTGGCAGGATCACACCCGTTTCGCTGTACCAATCTGTCGCGAAGACCGCATCCAGCTCCCGGACCACTGGTCCTTCAACGCGCATCATCAGTTCGTGCCACTGAAGCCCGCGCTTCAGGTTGCTCTTCGTGTCGTAGCTCGCGTCGATGAGGTTCTGGGACCCCGTGAATCCCACGCGGCCATCGACGACGCAGATCTTCCGGTGATTGCGCAGGTCCGGCCTCTGCCATTCGCCACGCCACGGCCGCACCGGCAGCATGGGGCGATATTCCGCCCCTATCTCCTGGAGGAACTCCAGGGTTTCTTTCCGGCCGGGGAACTTCAGGCCAGCCAGATGATCGGACAGAACCCGCACGTCAACGCCGCGCCGTCGTGCCCGGGCCAGCGACTGAAAATACGGCTCTGTCGTTGCGTCCAGCACGAGGATGTAAAACTCCACGTGCACATAACTTGTGGCCGAATCAATATCAGCGATCATGGCATCGAAAGCTCCGTTGTACTCGCCCAACAGGGTCGCACTGTTGCCCGAGACCATAGGGAGGGCCCCAAGGTTGCTGTTCAACACCACCGCCGAATGCAGCCATTCCGGCCAATCAAGGCCGCGGCTAATGAACGGGCTGCCTTCAGTCCGTGACAGGACCAGAGCGTTGACTTCGCGCTGTTTGTCCCTGCGCGCCTTGGGCAGTTTCGAGTAACCAACGAAGAAATATGCGACGGCACCAAGGATCGGTATGAAAATTATGGCGAGCACCCAGGCAATGGCAGAGGATGGACGGCGATTCATCGACACCAGGACAGCTGCGACGGTCACGAGTAATATGTGGGCCGCCAGCAGGAGCAAGGCAAACGTTTCCGCGTCCTGGAAGAATCCGCGCACGGCTGCCTAAACGTACTTCAAGGCGCGAACGCCGTCAGACCAGCACCCGGCTCTTGGTTTCGTCAAAATATCCCAATAGTCTTCCCGGAAACTCATTTGCTTTTCCTGCTCTCAAAGATGCGTTCTCGTTTCCGGGACGGCCTGTCCCTCAGCCCTCTCTTTGGAGGGTATGACCATTGTTTGCATTAGGTCCGGCATGGGCCTCACCCGCTGCGGGTGAAATTCCGGAAATGCGTAGCGCGAGTTCCGAGTCGGGTTCGACCAGCTGGGCCCGCAGGCGACTGAAATCCCGGACCCGGTCCGCGGAAAAGTCCGCCCGCCTGGCTGTAAGGATCTGCAACCCGTTCCGAGCCGCGGCAGGGCCCGTGGCTGCGCCCGAGAAGGCGTCGCCGTTCGCAGTGGCCGCCAAGTAGACGGGCACGGAAAGGAAAGGCAGGCACCCCACGGGTGCCTGCCTTTACCATCGCCCATGCCGCGCTCAGTGGCTCTTGCGTGCGTCCTGCAGGTGCCGGTCGAGCTTTTCTTCGGCTTCGCGGCGCCGCTGACCGATGATGCGCAGCTGCTGCGTAATCGGATTTCCGTAGCCATCAACGTCGCGGTGATGCGTGCCCTTCAGGCGCTCGGGGCCGGAGGGCAAGGTCACCCGCGGTTCAGTATTTTCGCCCATACCGGGATGATCCCACACTGCCCGCCGGCTGAAAAGGACGGCTATCGCCTCGAAGAACCGGCCGGCACGCCGGGTTCATTCCGGCCTCGTGTCCCGATGCAGGTCCGTGTCGAGGGCATGGGCGCTGGCCAACCTGGCCAGCAGGATCCCCAGCTGCGCAGACTGTTCGCTGGTCAGGGGGGCCAGGAGTTCGGTCTCGTGCCGTTCGGCGATTCCGCGCAGTGCTCCGAGAACCTTCGTTCCCTCGGCCGTCAGCCGGAGCTCGTAGTTCCGCCGGTCGGCGCTGCTGCGCACGCGGTCCACCAGCCCTCGCCTTTCCAGCGAGTCGATGAGGGGAACAACGCGGCTCGGCACCGCGCCCAGGCGGTCGGCCAGGGACCGCTGGCTCAGTCCGGGGCTGCGGCCGAGCAGGCGGAGGACACCCGCGTCGCTTGGGGTCAAGCCGAGTTCGCGCGTGCGCTCGGCGAAGCGTGCCGATGCCAGCGCCCCGAGCTGGGACAGCAGGAAAGCGGTTCGCTTCGGCCGCGGCGGATCCGGTGAGTCCATGCCCCAATATTACGCCATTGACAGAATCATTCAACAGGTGAATCATTTTAGTTGTGACGTAATTATCGGAAAGAAGCGATCATGACTGACCTGTCCTCCCACCACACTGCTCCGTCGACGCGATCCGGCGGCCCCAACCCGGGCATCCTGGCGGCCGTGAGTCTGGGACTCACGATCGCAGCCCTGCTCAGCAGCGCGATGCTCACCAACGGGCAGGCCTACGTCTCGCCCTTCTCCCCCGCCGGCCAGGTCGCGGCATATTTTCACGGGAGCACCGACGCCGTGCGGCTCGCCAGCCTGTTCCAATTCGGCTCAGCGGTCCCGCTCGGCATCTTTGCGGCCACCGTTTACGCCCGGCAGCTCCGGCTTGGCGTGCGCGTCCCCGGGCCTGCAATCGGCTTCTTTGGCGGCATTGCCGCCTCGGTGTTCCTCATGCTCTCGGCCGCCGTGGGGTGGGTCCTGAGCCGCCCGGAAATCACCACGGATGTGCCGCTGACCCATGCATTGTCGTTTCTCGCATTCATCACGGGCGGCGTCGCCTATGTCGTCGGCTTGGGACTCCTCATCGCCGGAATCGCCGTCCCCGCCCTCATCCTGCGCTTCGTGCCGCGCTGGCTGGCCTGGGCCGGCCTGGTCATCGCCGCCCTGTCCGAACTAAGTTTCCTCTCCATGGTGATCGAGCCGCTCCAGTTCCTGCTGCCCGTCGGGCGGTTCGGCGGCCTCCTCTGGCTTGTTGCCGTCGGATTCCTGTTGCCGCGGAGCCGGGCTGCCGCGAACCGACGCGAACCGTGAGCCTGTCGAGCTGGCCGCCCGGTCTAGGCTCCCTCCCCGGAAAAGCCTCCGAGCACGCCCGCATCCGCGCGGCCATAGCGCACGCGCTCGATGGGACGGTGATGCAGCAGGGGTTGGCGGGCGGCTGAACGGCGCCCGTCCGGCGCCTGATGACGGGGGCTATGCGGGCGTTTCCGCCGCCCCTTCGTCCTTGACGAGTGTCAGGTTGGTTCGGCGGTCCCGGGCAGTTTCTTCCCGGAGGGCGATCAGGTGTTCCGCCAGCGCTGCTTCCGGCCGGCCCGGGTTGGCCTGCAGCAAACGGCACAGCTGCTCCCGTGCACGGGCCTGCCCCGGCGAAGAATCAGACAGCACTTCGGCGATGATCTCGGTGGCCTGCAGGCGTATCCCCCGCGCCCAGCTGTCCTCCGGCCCATTGACCGACGCGTCCGTGGGCGTGTGTCCGTGTGAGGGTTCCGCACGGGACGACAAGTCAATGGACATTGGCGATTCCTTTGTTCCCGTTCCGGCAGAGCCCGGAACCGGCCACGATCCCGAGAGCCCTGCATACATTCCTGGAGCCAGCGGGGCGGAAGACCGTGAAGACACTTTACA
Source organism: Arthrobacter sp. 01L42 (assembly GCF_056400005.1). Classification (NCBI taxonomy): domain Bacteria; kingdom Bacillati; phylum Actinomycetota; class Actinomycetes; order Micrococcales; family Micrococcaceae; genus Arthrobacter; species Arthrobacter sp. 01L42. The sequence goes on from NZ_JBFTSL010000008.1 coordinate 81,937, forward strand.
ACGGGAAAGACCGGTCTGTCTCGGATCGGGAGCGGATTTGATTGCGGTGCCAGGCCCTGTGGCAATTCCTAATCGCGGCTCTGGATGACTTCCTTCAGCCATGCGATTGCGTCGGTCCTGGATGTAAAGAACTCGTGCGGGTACTTGGTCTCCCGGCTCGTGGCGGAAGCGATCACCCTGTCGACTGTGCTGGATCCGAGGACCGCGATGGCCACCACGCCCCTGCTCTGTGCGAATTGGTATCTGGCCGCCGCGCTGAACACCACGTCGGTCATCTCGGAGAGCATTGGCATCGGCGTCCCGCCACTGATCCGGTCCACGGCAAGCATGGCGTCCCTGGCATCTTCGGCGTCCACAAAGGAACCCGGGCGCCAGACGCTCTCGAGTATCCCAGCATCGACGCTGAGCGAGTTCTTCCCGTCGGCGGCGTCGATTGGTCCCTGCATCATGCCGTTGATCCTAGGCCCGAACTGCGGCGGCGCCCGGCACCGCGCCCATGGTGTGGCCGGCGAACGCCGCACGGCGTGGATTCTGGCCTCGCCTGCGGAACAACCGCGGGGTGCCGTACGTTGCACTTAGCCTAGTTAAGACTCGAGAAAGCGAACAAGCCACGTGGCAACCGATTACGACGAAGTCCGCTCGGACGTTAAGGAAACCCAGGAAAACTCCCTGGAAGCACTTCAGTCCGCCAACGCACCGGACGCCCGCAGCGTCGTCCAGGAACTGGACGAGGCCGACGGGCTGGACGGGGCCGGAGTCCCCGGCGGCGAGTTCATCGCCGAAGAGCTGATTGTCCAGGTCATCCCGCAGGCCGACGACGAGTTCACCTGCAGCTCCTGTTTCCTGGTCCGGCACCGTTCCCAGATCGCCCGACGGTCCGGCACCGATATCTACTGCACGGACTGCGAGGGCTAGAAGCGGGGAAGGCCCAAAGCCAGGTCCGTGTTCTTACTCGAATCGGGTGGCCGGGATAGCGGTGCTGGAACGGACCAGGCCGAAGGCAGCTGCCACTGCGGCCAGTGCGAGCAGGATGCTGAAGGACAGGGCGGCGTAATATCCGGGGCCGGGCCAGGTGATGTTCCGGCCCCCGCCAAATGAGATAACCATCAGCCAGGCCACGAAGAATCCGAGCCCGGCTGACAGCAGAAGCACTGCCACAAGGGGAACCGCCGCCTCTCTTGCGATGACCCCGCGAACAACTTCAACGGGCATGCCCATCAGCCGCATCAGGCCCAGCACGCGTTTTCGGTCCAGGATCGCGGCAGCCGTGGACACGGCCAGCGAAATGCCGGCGATGACTACGGCGACGAAGGCGCCGAGGTAGGCAAGGGCCGCCAGCCCCTGGATGAGCCGGGCGCTGCTCGTCGTTGCGGTGTCCGCTCGGGAGGTGGCGGGCGTGGCAGTGACCCCCGACGTATTCAAGGCCGTGCGCGCCCGGTCAATCGCCGCAGGTGTCCCGTCGGTACCGGCTACCATGACCACCGGAGCCAGGCCGGCCAGGCTCTGGACGGGCGCGGCCGTGAGCGGGACCGGCGCGGTGGTCCAGGAATTCAAGAACGACGCATCGAAGGCCGCAAGGTGCTCTGCCCGGCTCTCCGGGAACCCGAGTGACGGTGCATCCCCGGCCGCGATGTATATGTCATCGATGCCCGTCGGGCCGGGGGCAGCAGGGGCGTAGCCGATGGTGACGTCGCGGATTCCGGCACGTTCCCCAGCCCTCTGGGCAGCGGCCGACACCTGGCCGGCAGCGTGTCCGGGCGCCACGAGCGCGTAGACGCTGGTGGGCAGGAGCAATCCCGGACGGGCCTCAGGCGGTTCAGCGGTTTCAATTGCGCTGGCGCCTCCGGCGAAGACGGAGACCATGAAGACGGCAATGACCAGCCCGGACACGGAGCGGAAGGTGGCAACGGGCGTTCTGCTGATGCGGCTGGCGGCGATGACGGAGGCTGCGCTGCGCGCCCGGTGCAGGCCGATGGTGCTGGCAATCCGGGTCAGCCACGGGCCGATGGTGACGATGCCGACGGCGGTCAGCGCGAAGCCGCCGAGCAGCAGCGGAGAAGTCCACGGGTTGCCGTCCGTGTCGATCCTGGCCAGCACGGCGCCTGTGGCCATGCCCGCCAGGCCGGCCAGCAACGGCACGGCCCGCCACAGCGTGGGCGCTTTCTCATGCACGGCCCGTGTAACTCCCAGCGGGCCAATGCCCGTCCGGGCAGTGCGCCCCGCGGCCACCAGCGCGCACGCAGCCACCACGAGCACGACGGCGGCCAGCGCAGATTCCGCGCCGAAGGTGAAATCCGCCACGAACACTCTGGTGCCGTTGACGGGGATCTGGGCTGCGGCCGGCCCGAACACAGCCGCCATGACGACGCCGAGCAGGGCACCGGCCAGGCTGGGGATGGCGGTCTCCACGGCCGCCATTCCTGAAATCAGCCGCGGCGACGCGCCGATGAGGCGAAGGGTGGCAAAGCGTTCCCGGCGCTGGGCCGCGCCCAGGCCTGTCGCGATGCTGACCAGCAGGAGCACCGGGAACAGCACCGCGATTCCGCCGACCAGCAGCGCCGTGCGGTACAGGCTGGCGCTCTCGCCGTAGGGATTGGTGGTGAAGTCCGTGACGAACATTGCCGCCGGACCCTGCCGGAGCCGGGCCTCCGTAACGCCGGTGATGACCACCAAGGCATCTGGGCCCGGGAGGGCGGCGTCGTCGATGACGCCCGCAAACTGGCCGTACCGGTCCCCCAGCTCCTCAGCCGGAGTCGATTCGATCAGTCGCTGCAGGGCGGGCGAGGCGTAGTATTCTCCCGGTGCCGGCGGGGCCTCGATGCCCGGAATTTTCACGGTGGTTGTGGGGAGCGCGGCGACGTCGCGATGACTGATGAGCTGGTCACGGAAGATATCTGCCGGGAATCCCAGCAGAATCTTGTCCGGTGTCAACGGGATCGGTTCGGGACGGCCGCTGGCGGTGAGCCCGTCGGCTGCCAGCGCAAGGGTGACCGAGGGCTGGCCCAGCTCGCGGAGCCAGGCGCCCCGCGCGTCGCGCTGGGCCAGACCGTTCGCCGCACTCCACAGCAAGAGCACCAGGCACACGCCGATTGCCACGCCGCCGCCTACACCGGCCATCCGGCCCCAGGAGGACCTGCTGCCAAGCAGCGCTATTTTCAGAAGTGCCGGGTTCATGCCAGCACCCGGTGGCCGGCAGCGACGCTTCCGTCGCGCACGATCACTTCCCGGTCGGCATATGCGGCGGTCCGGGCGTCGTGGGTGATCATCACTACGGTGGTGCCGGTTTCCCGGACAAGGTCCAGCATCAGCGTCAGGACGTTCTCGGCCGCCAGGGAATCCAGGGACCCGGTGGGTTCATCGGCGAACAAGACTGCGGGAGAGGTCACCAGGGCGCGGGCGATGGCCACCCGCTGGGCCTGGCCTCCCGAGAGCTCCCCCGGCAGCTTGGCAGTGCATCCGTCCAGCCCGAGCCGTTCGAGCACTTCCTGCGAGCGCCGGCGTGCTTCGGCCCGTTTGGTACCGCCCAGAAGCAGGGGAAGGCTGACATTGTCCAGCGCCGTGAGTTCGGGCAGCAGCTGGCCAAACTGGAAAACGAAGCCGAAGTCGGTCAAACGCAGCCGGAACCTTTCAGCCTCACCCAGTCCGCTGATGCTGACGGGCTCCTGGCCGCGGGGCGCATAGGCCACGGCGCCGCCGTCCGGGGCAAGGATGCCGGCCAGGCAGTGCAGCAGGGTGGACTTACCCGACCCCGACGGGCCCATGACCGCGAGTACCTCACCGGCGTGAACGTCGACGTCGATACCGCGCAGCGCCTCGGTCTGTCCGAACGCGTGGCGGACACCGCGGGCGCTGAGGATGGGTGCAGTGGTCTCGATCGTGCTCATGCGCTCTGGAGCTCCTTCTTGAGTGCGGTCAGCCGGGCACTGGTCAGCTCGATCCAGCGCAGGTCCGCCTCGATGTGAAAGAGGCCGTAGTCGCACATCAGCACCTGCAGCAGGTCGGCGTCGCGCTTGAGGCGGGTCAACTCGCGCATCCGGGCCATGTGCTCGGCGCGCTGCGCATCCAACAACCGGTCGGCGTCGTCGTCGAGCAGCAAGGCGACCACGGTCTTGGCGAACAGCTCGCTCTGCAGGGTTTCGGAGGGCACATCGGGGGTGAAGAGCCACTGCCGCACCTTGTCCCTGCCGGCAACGGTGGCCTCATACTTCTTGCGGTCCGGACCGCCGCCGCTCTCCTCACCCAAGGCGATGATCAGCTCGTCACGGAACATACGGGCCAGCGTGGAATACACCTGCCCGAATGCCAACGGTTTCTGGGTGCCGAAATAGCGGTCATAGGAATGCTTCAGGTCGTACCCATAGCTGGGCTCCCGGCTCAGCAGCCCGAGGAGGGCAAGAGAGTTGTTCACACCTCCATCTATACACTCAGTGTATAGTCGGAGTCCAGCGCATCGGCAGGCTTTCGTGGGCCCGGCGGCCTCACGTGGGACCGGTACCAAGGTTTTCCAAAGTTGCGGTGGGGATCATGGGCGACATTCCACAACTGCATTGGGGGCACGGTCATGACTTCTCAGACCGAGATCGTTTCTGCTCGGGACAACGGGCGTGCTGTTTCACCCAAATGGACATCCCGAGGCCTGGATGGAGGAAATCGGTGATGAGGCAGCACTTCAGGGGGCTCCTGCGTCGGACAGCGGTCATCCTCGTGCTGGCCGTGGCCGGCGTCGGCGCAATCAGCGGGGCTGCACAGGCCGCGCCCAGCCACGACAACCCCCATTACACAGCGGGCGCTCCCGGCAGCGGGGACGCGTATTTCCCGTTCGACGGCAACGGCGGCTACGACGTCCTGCACTACGACCTCGCCCTCCGCTATACGCCACCAACCAATCCCGCGGTGCTCGCAGGCCGCCTCAGCGGGGTCGCGACTGTCACCCTCCGTGCGAAGCAGAACCTGGAGTCGCTCAACTTCGACCTGCGCGGCCTCGGCGTCACGTCGGTCCGGGTCGACGGCAAGGCCGCCAAGTGGTCCCAGGTGCAGAACGACGCGAACCGGATCTGGGAACTCACGGTCGGGCTGCGGCCGAAACTGAAGGCCGGACAGACGACGTCGATCGTGATCGAGTACGGCGGAATCACCGGCCGGCCGCTCGACACCACCGGAGCGCTCTACGGTTGGGTCACCACCGCTGACGGTGCGATGGTCGTCAGCGAGCCCGAGGGTGCGGCGACCTGGTATCCCGTGAATGACGACCCTGAAGACAAGGCGACCTATACGTTCCGCATCACGGTGCCGGTGGGGAAGACGGCCGTGGCGAACGGCCTGCCCGTCGGCCGGCCGGCGACGAAGGCGGGATGGACCACGTGGACGTGGAAGGCCTCGGACCCGATGGCCAGCTATCTGTCGACGGCGAACGTCGGCGACTTTGCCCTGTCGTACGACGTCGGTCCGCACGGGCTGCCCATCATCAATGCGATCGACGCGGACGTGACGGGAGCGGCACTGGCCGAGACGAAGGCGTCGCTTGCGTTGCAGCCCAAGATGATCGCATTCCTTGAGGGCCAGTTCGGGCGGTACCCGTTCGAGGCCTTCGGCGCGATTGTCGACGACGACACGGTCGACTATGCGCTGGAAACGCAGACGCGGCCGGTCTACTCGGAGGTTGCGGACGAATACACGGTGGTGCACGAACTCGGGCACCAGTGGTTCGGAGACGCGGTGAGCCCGTCCGACTGGCAGGACATCTGGCTGAACGAGGGCTGGGCGACGTACATCGAGTGGCTGTGGGCCGAGCACCAAGGCACGGCCACGATGCCGAAACAGTTCGGGGCCGCGGTGGCATACCTCGACGCGAACAACCGCTGGGCGCTGAACATCGCAGACCCGGGCCGTGACAACTTGTTCGCGGGCCAGGTCTACCTCCGCGGTGCGGCTGCCCTCTACGCGCTGCGCGCGAAGATCGGCGACGCGGCATTCCTCAGCGGCACCCGGACGTGGTTGAGCCGCTACACCGACTCGACGGCGACGACGGAAGACTTCGAAGCCGTGATGGAAAAGGCCTCCGGCCAGCAGCTCGACGCGTTCTTTGACGACTGGCTGCGCGAAGGCGACCGCCCGGCGATGCCACAGCAAGCGGGAGCGAAAACTCACGTGATCGCGGGATCCGCGCCCATACATTCCCACAACACGCCGCGGAGCACACTCCGGTAACAGAGGCCTTCTGGAACATCGGGGGGAGTCTCCGGGATCGCGGCTCCTCCGGCCCGCACCCACTCGATGGCCCTGCGGGCCACCCACCCGCCCTGGGCCCGCACCATCAGCCCTGACTCCATGGAGCGTCAGTCGCGCGGGCGCATCAGCTGGGGGTTGAGCACGGCCCGGGCCGGCTGGCCAGCGGTCGGCCGGGCTGCTTGGGCGAGCCGGAAGAGCGCCGCCGGGCGGCCCGCCTCGCCCGTCGTCATCCGCCCGGTGTCTTCCAGAAAACCCGGCGTTCCTGTGGCCTTGCGGTGGAAGTTCCGGGGATCCAGCCGCGTGCCCCAGACGGCCTCGTACACGGCCCGGAGCTGGGCAATGGTGAACTCATCGCCGCAGAACGCGGCCCCCAACGGGGAGTATTCGAGCTTTGACTTCGCCCGCTCCAAGGCGTCGGCGAGGATCTGCTCGTGGTCGAAAGCGAGCCGCAATTCGCCGCCCGGGACCTGGCTGACCGGGTACCACGCGGCATGCTCGGCGTCGCTCCCGGCGGAGAGGACGGGGAAGTTGGGTGCGAGCAGCAGGTGGGCCACCGTGAGCACATCCCCGCGCGGGTCGCGCCCCTTCGGGCCGTAGCTTCCCAGTTGTTCCAGATGGCCCGGGACCTCTTCGACGCCGGTTTCCTCGGTAAGTTCGCGGCTCGCCGCGGTCGCCAGGTCCTCACCCGCCAGCACGAAACCGCCCGGCAAGGCGAGCCTGCCGCGGAAGGGCTCGATGAGGCGGGTGATGAGCAGGACGTTCAGGACGTCGTCGGTCACGGTGAGGGCGACGACGTCGACCGTCACCGGGAAGCGCGCTGGCGCCGGGTGGGATTCAGGCATGAACCCATCGTAGGCACTTATCGTCATCTTGACAATAATTCAAAAGCAGCCCTAAAGTTAGTTATCGTCAGATTGACGACAACATCGAACGGTTTAGGAGAATCACATGGCCAGCATCAAGCGCTACCCCTGGATCAGCCACTTCCTGGGCAGCCCCACCGGCTATGTCGTCCACCTGCAGAAGGGCGAGGTCCGGCACCGGGGAGTCGGCCAGGCCTTCTGGTTCCGGCCGGCTAACTCTGTGCTCAGCGAGGTTCCTGTGGATGATCAGGAACTGCCCACCCTCTTCCACGCCATCACCCGTGACCACCAAGACGTCAGCGTCCAAGCCAACGTGACCTACCGCTTCATCGACCCGGTGGCCGTTTCCAACCGGCTGGACTTCGGCCTCCAGACGGCCGCTGCGGCGCCTGCGACTGGGAAGGAGCAGGTGGCCACGATCATCGGCCAGCTGTGCCAGAGCCACGCCATCGACCAGATCGCCACCACCACGTTGGCCGAGGCACTGGAACGCGGAGTCAGCCAGCTCCGCACCATCCTCACCGGGGCCCTGAGCGCTGACGCCCGGCTCCTGTCCACCGGCATCGAGATCCTGGGCGTGCAGGTCTTGGCGGTCCGGCCGGAGTCCGACGTCGAACGGGCCTTGCAGACGCCGGTCCGGGAACAGCTCCAGGCCGAGGCAGACCGCGCCTTGTACGAACGCCGGGCGGTCGCCGTCGAACGCGAACGAACCATCTCCGAGAATGAGATGGCGAGCCAGATCGAGCTGGCCACCAGACGCGAACACCTGGTTGCCCAAGAAGGCGCCAACGCCCGGCGTCAGGCCGAGGAAAAAGCCGCAGCGGGACTCATCGAGGCGCAGGCTTCAGCCGAACGCAAAGGTATCAGCGCAACCGCCGAAGCGAACCAGGTCCGGATTGTCGGCGAAGCAACCGCGGCGCGTGAGGCCGCCACCATGGAGGTCTACAGCGGCATGGAACAGGCCACCCTGCTGGCACTGGCCCTGCGCGACGCAGCCGGATCACTGCCCAACATTGGCAACCTCACCATCACGCCGGACCTTCTCAGCGGGGCACTGGCCGGGCTGTTCAGGGAGCCCGCGAGCGGCGCGGCTCCGGCTGCTGCCGCCGGCGTGGCGGCAAGCACCGCCGGCAGCTTCGAACACTAGGATCCCGACATGGCAAACCCCCGCCTCGTCATCGTCCACCGCCGGACCGAACTCCAGGAACTCCTGGACAGGCACGCCACCCGCGGCCAGGCCGAATTCTTCCTCCGCACCCGTGGCCGCACCCTCCAAGACGCGCAGGAGCGCCACGACCGGCTCACCACGGCCCTGGCGACGGTCCGCGTCGCAGTTCCGGCCGAATGGCGGCACGCCGAAGTGGAACGCGCGGACCTCAGCAGGTTCCTGCTTACACCGGAGGACGTCATCGCCGTGGTCGGTCAGGACGGGCTCGTGGCCAACATGGCGAAGTACCTCAACGCCCAGCCCGTCATCGGGATCGATCCGGAACCGGGAGCAAACCCGGGGGTTCTGGTTCGACACTCGCCCGAGGCGGCCGCAAGGCTCCTGCACGACGCCGCTGTGGCCGGCGCCGTTGAGCGGCTGCAGTGCCAGGACCTCGCCACAGTGACAGCACGGCTCGATGACGGGCAGGAGCTCTCGGGGCTCAACGAGGTCTTCATCGGGCACGCCTCGCACCAGTCGGCCCGATACCAGCTCACGACCCCGGCCGGCCAGGCTGAACGTCACTCTTCCTCGGGCCTGATCGTCTCCACGGGCACGGGCGCCACGGGCTGGTGCGCCTCCATCGCCCTCGAACGCGGCGGGCGCACCCTGCCGGCGCCAACAGACCCCCGACTGGCGTGGTTCGTCCGGGAGGCATGGCCCTCCCCCATCACCGGCACATCCTTGACCGAGGGTGCGCTGGAGGCAGGCGAAAGACTCCGCGTCACCGTTGCATCCGACCAGCTCGTGGTGTTCGGCGACGGCATGGAGGACGACCACCTCACCGCATCCTGGGGTCAGGAAATCACGGTCCAGTTGGGCGAACGGCCACTGCGGCTGGTGGGGCAGGAATTCCGGCTAGCGCCTCCTGCAGCGGGTCAATCTGACAGGCGCGCTCCTGGCCGAAAATCGGGTCAGTGAGCGCGGCAGTGGGGACACCGACAAAAGCGGGGTCACCCACGTACTTGCCACGGTTCGCGAAGGCCAGCGCGCTGGCCTCGAGTCCGCGCCGGTCATCGGCCAGAATCACTCAGGGGCCGCCGATCAGGGCCCGTCCTTGGGGAGAAACTTTGAAGACCTCAGGTACCGCTGCCGCTGTCCTGCTGGCTGCGGCCGGCCCGCTGCTCACGTCCGTGCCGGCCAGCGCCGGAACCTGACCGGCCGGCCAAGGCGGGAACGAAATGGGCGGCGGCTCGGGCTTCTGTGCTCCGGTCTTCAGCGGCGGAGGTACCGGCGGAATCGGCACCTTCAACGCGGGCGGCACGACTGCCCCGCCACCCCAAGCCCAATTCTTCCAGAACCCCAACCCCTACTAGGCGCCGGTGTACGCGCCTGCACCTGCCCAGGCACCCGCGCCGGAATATCAAGCGCCGGCCTACCGCCTCCTGGACGCGCCCGTGGTTACGGCGTAGTGCTGTCAGCATGGCCGGTGCCCCGGCACGCGCCCCACCGGGATGCCGAGCAGGCTCATTGCCTTCACTCACTTTTCCCGCGACAAGTGGTTGTGAAGGCTTAGAGAGCCGTGGCCACGGAGGACCGGAAACGGTCGATGGCCGCCTCATTGCGGGCGAAGTACGTCCACTGTCCAATGCGGGTGGTCTGCACGAGGTCCGCGTCTGCGAGGGTAGCCATGAACTGCGAGGCGGTGGACTGGGAGACCTCGCAACGCTTCCTGATGCTTGAGACGCACACCCCGTAGCGTGTGGCGTCGACTTTCTGTTCTTCAAAATTCGTCACAGGGTCGCGGAGCCACTGCAGGATCGCCAGGCGGTGTGGGTTGGAGAGTGCGCGCAGTGCTGCAAGCAGCTCATCCTGCTGGAGCTGGGTCCCTGGGTTCTCATCTGTAGGCACTCCATAAGACTACCTCAAAATCGTCATATCGCAATTTACCGATGAACGTGCTAAAACTTAAACCTCCCCCTCGAAAGGAACGAACATGCCTATCACCACAGAAGTTTCCACCGCTGTTCACAACTGGAGCTCCAGCCTGGCCGCCCTTCCCCCGTTGCTCCGCGGAGAACCGTCGGACACGACCCTCGATGAACTGCGCACCGCATACGACGAGATGCTGGCCGCCCATCCCACCCCAGAAGGGGTCACCGTCGAAGAGGTGGACATGGGAGGGATCCCAGGAATCGTGGTGACGCCCGAGACCGTGGAGGACAACCGGGCCCTTTTCTACATCCACGGAGGTGCTTACATCGTCGGCAGCCCGGCGGGCTACCACGGCCTCGCCGGAAACTTTGCAGTTCGACTAAACGCCCGGGTGTTCCTGCCGCACTACCGGCTGGCTCCGGAACACCCCTTTCCCACGCCGATCAATGACACCGTCGACGCGTACCGTTGGCTGCTGGAGCAGGGTCAGGACCCGGAGCGTCTGATGGTCGCAGGTGATTCGGCCGGCGGCGCCATGACAGTCACGGTGATGATCAAGGCACGCAATCTGGGGTTGCCGCTGCCGGCAGCCGGGGTTGCCCTGTCACCCTGGGCGAACCTGGAGCACACAGGCGCGTCGATGACCAGCCGGGAAGGCCTCGACCCGCTGAACAGCAAGGCCGTCCTGGACCTGCTGGCACGCAGTTTCCTAGGCGGGGCACTGCCGAATGACCCGGACGCATCCCCGGTCTTCGCCGACGTACGCGGACTGCCCCCGATCCTGGTCACAATCGGGGAGAACGAACTCATGCTCAGCGACGCAGTCCGGCTCGCCGGGCACCTGGCCGAGAATCGCGTGCGAGTGAGCCTGGACGTCTGGCCCGAGATGTTCCACGTCTGGCACATGCACCAGGACCGGCTCCCCGAGGGGCGCAAGGCCCTCGACGACGCGGCCCGGTTCCTGCTCGCGGCGCTGCCCGCCCGGTAGGTACATCATCGGGGCGCCGTTGAGGCGCCCTGCAAGATGGGCAACAACAGATCGTCAGCCCGATCCAAAATGGCTGCGCCCTTACACATCGACCTCCTCGTCACACGCTCAACGTGGAGGTCACCTCGAACAACTCTTCCCCCAGATTGCTCGGCTAATCAACCGCCGAAGCCCACACACGGGCCTACACCCGCCAATAAAAGAGAAAAGGACAGGACATGAGCTTTCCCCGGACACGACCCCGGCGCCTCCGTCGTTCGCCCGCCATCAGGCGCTTGGTAGCCGAGTACCGCCTCACTGCCTCTGAACTGATCCTGCCGGCCTTCATCCGGGAGGACCTTACCGAACCCGCAGCCATAGGCTCCATGCCCGGCGTCGTGCAGCACACCACAGACTCGCTCAAGCGAGCCGCCGCACGAGCCGCCGAACAGGAACTGGGCGGCATCATGCTGTTCGGGATTCCGGCACACCGGGACCCTGTTGGCTCGGCCGCCCTGGACCCCGAGGGTGTCCTGAACGCAGCTATCCGCGATGTCCGGGCGGAGGTGGGCGATGACCTCGTCGTGATGAGTGATCTGTGTCTGGACGAGTTCACCGACCACGGACACTGCGGCGTACTGGACGACACGGGATACGTGGACAATGACGCCACCTTGGAACTCTATGGCCGGATGGCCATCGCCCAGGCCGACTCCGGGGCACACATCGTGGCTCCCTCCGGCATGATGGACGGCGGCACCGGGGCCGTTCGCCGGGCGCTGGAGAGCGCGGGCCATACGAACACCGCCGTGATGGCCTACGCAGCGAAGTACGCGTCAGCGTTCTATGGCCCCTTCAGAGAGGCTGTCGATTCACAACTGACCGGGGACAGGCGAACCTACCAGATGAACGCCGGTAACCGCCGCGAAGCACTGACCGGGGTCAGACTCGACGTCGAAGAAGGCGCCGACATCGTGATCGTCAAACCCGCGATGAGCTACCTTGACATCCTGGCGGACGTCGCCGCAACAAGCACAGTACCGGTCGCGGCATATCAGATCTCGGGCGAGTACGCGATGATCGAAGCTGCGGCCGCCAACGGCTGGATCGACCGCCGCGGCGCCGTCCTTGAGTCGCTGCTTGGGATTAAACGCGCCGGGGCCGACATGATGCTCACGTATTGGGCATCCGAGGCCGCGGCGTGGCTGAAAGAAGCATGACGGACGGCGGCCCAGCAATCCCACGCGCCCTACCGGCTAATGCCACAGCTGGCTGAAGGAATATAGGCCCAAGCTCGAGAGCCGGCCAGCACGTGGTCCGTTTCCGTGCGAGGCCCGCTTAGCCTCCTGAGGCCACTGTTCCGTCTCAGTAGGGATCCTTTGATGAGATGGCAAGCCGACGAGTTGCTGTATCCCGAAGTCCTAAACTCGGCATCGGGCTAGCAGGTGGCCGGCTTCCGTGGAGAGGAAAGCCGCATCGGCGCGCACCTCAGGAGAAACGCCCAAATGGCTAAGCGCCGCCGAAGGAGAAAGCGCATCTCGCAAATCTTCTTAAACGGATAAGCTGATGTCTATGGTGACGGAAGCACGGTCAGGCCCGGATAAGAGCGTGCGCGTTACCATCCGCGACGTTGCACAGCGGGTGGGTGTCTCATCCGCGTCAGTGTCCTATGCAATGAGCGGGCGGCCCGGGGTTAGTGATGATCTACGCGATCGCGTCCTCACTGCTGCGGAAGACCTGGGGTACCGCCCCAACAAAGTAGCCCAGCAATTGCGCCGCGGACGGACAGATGCCGTCGGCCTGCTTTTCGCCGACATAGCCAACCCGTTTTACCCTGATCTTGCCAGCGGAGTGATCGCCGCAGCCACCCTGGAGGGCTTCGAGGTATTCGTCTCCAACGTCGGCATAAATGGGGAGCGCCAGACCGAAGCGGCAATGGCCCAGCTTGACAGGAATTCGGCCGGCCTGCTCTTCACCTCTGTAGCCGATCAGGACCGCGACTTGCTTGAAAGCCTCACCCGACGCGGTGTCCCCTTCGTACAGTTGCATCGAGTGCTCGAGGGAGCTGCCGCCGATTCGGTGGTGGTCGACAATCTGGCTGCGGCCCGGGAGCTGGCACAACATGTGGCGGAGACAGGCCGGACAAGAGTCGCGGTGCTCGGCGGCGCCGGCGCGTCTAGTGTTTCCCGAGACCGTGAGCGGGGCTTCCGGGAGGGCCTGGCGATGGCGGGAGCGACCGTTGTGAACGAGGACGGGCTGTGGGGTGCGCTGACCCGGGAATCCGGGGCCGCTCGGGCCCGGACGCTCTTGAGCGCCGGGCATCAGGTTGATGCCGTGTTGTGCGGCAACGACATGATCGCGGTGGGTGTCCTCGACGTCTGCCGGGAACGGGGGCTCCGGGTACCGGAGGATTTGGCGGTCGCCGGATTCGACGACATGAGCTTCTCCAGCGCCGGGCCGCTGCAGCTGACCACAGTGACGGTCCCCCGCGAAATGATGGGCCGGCGCGGCTTCGAACTGCTGCTCCGCAGAATCCAGGGATACGACGGGCCCCCCGAGCGCATAGTGCTCCCCCACGTCCTTCAAGTCAGGGACACAACACGCTAAGTCACACTCGAATGTGAGCCGGCAAGAAAAATCCTCGAGAGCTCTTGCGCACCGGGTCGATGGCATGAATACTTAACTTAATCGATTCAGCAAAACGGGTTTTAGCCATGTTCGAACTTAATCGATTCAGTTCCGCAAGTGATGTGACATCCACATCGGTTCCTAAACTTCGAAGGAGAAGAATGACTGCGAATGCTGCTGAAGCAACCATGGATGAGGCTGCCGTTCCTTACCGCGGCGAGCAGCCCTACGGCATCATCGATGACGTCATCGTGCCCGGTGCACTCGACCTGGACGCGGACGAGCGCCTGTGGGTGCCCCAGTCCAGGGACGTGTCCTTCCGCCCGCTGATTCTCTCGGCGAGCCAGGGATATTTCGTGAACATCCTGCGCGTGCGCAAATCCGGGATCCTCTCCCGCCACAGGCACGCCGGGCCGGTTCACGCGATCACCCTGAAGGGTCGATGGCACTACCTGGAGCACGAATGGTGGGCCGAAGAAGGCACCTACGCCTTCGAAACACCGGGCGATATCCACACGCTCGTCGTTCCTGACGGGGTCGAGGAAATGGCCACCCTGTTCCACGTCACAGGCACCTACATCTACGTGGATCCCGACGGCAACCCGACGGGCATTGAGGATGTCTTCACCAAGATTGCCCTTGCCCGGGCACACTACGAAGCAGTAGGCCTTGGCGCCGACTACGTCGACCAATTCATCCGCTAAGAGGCCTCCTCTCCCCTCGGGGGCCGGACCGCGATTCCCGGAATCGCCACCAACCGGCCGCAACCCGGGGCCGAGTCCGGTGCTGCTCCTGCGGCCACTTCAGCCAGGAGCGGCACCGGGCGGCATCCAGATACATCAATGACGCTGTCAACCTGCCCCGGCGCTGTTCGGCGCCGACGGACCAGCCGTTACCACCGACTGCGGAACTTCGAAGGAGAAGAACCGATGAACAAATTCGTACAGGGTTGACCGTGAAAGCCCTTAGAAAACAAAGCACCTCACCGAAAGACGTGCAGGTGCAGGAGCATCCCAAGCCCGACCCGGCTCCCGGCGAGCTCCTTGTCCAGACACTGGCCTGCGGCCTCTGCGGCAGCGATGTGCATGCGTGGCGTCAGGATACGGGTTACGAATGGGTGCATTGCCCGGTGACACTGGGTCATGAAGCGGTCGGCGTCGTTGTAGGTATCGGAGCGGGAACGGACAGCCAGTGGATCGGTCAACGCATTGTGCCCATTGCCATCGACGGCTGCGGATCCTGCGATCTGTGCCGTCGTGGAACTCGTCAACTTTGCCTGGATCGAACCGTGCTGGGGCTTTCATTTGACGGAGCCGCCGCAGATCTCTTCTCCATCCCTGAATACCGCGCCGTGCCGGTGGACAATGATCTGCCCGCTGCGGTTCTCGCCCTCACAGAGCCGCTGTCCGTGGCCCTGCGCGCGGTGACACGCCTGGAGCAATCAATACCGGCCCAGGCCCGTGTCATGGTTAGCGGTCCCGGGCCGATAGGCCTCATGGCCGCGTTGCTCCTGAACCAGCGCGGGCATCGGGTTACGCTTCTCGGCGCAGCACGCGACGAAGAGCAGCGCCTGCCCCTGGCCCGGTTACTTGGTCTAGATACCATCCTGGCAGAGGATGTGACCCCGGGAGGGTTGCACGGTTGGCTGGAAGCATCGGGCGCGGCCCAGGCATTGTCATCTGCGGTGGCAAATATTGGCCCGGGTGGAACCATCGTCGTCGCCGGACTGTTCCCGTCGATCCCGGCAGTGGACATCAATGTGCTGGCCAGGAACGAGATTCAACTTGTCGGGAGCTACGGCTCAGTCGCCCTCGACTACCGTAACGCGCTGGCAGCGCTGGAGGCAGCGCCTGACATGTGGGCGTCACTGGTGACTACCTTCCCGCTGACCGAGGGCACTCGCGCACTCCAAGCGGCAGCCGACGCCGAAGCCGTCAAGGTCGTGCTCCTTCCCTAAGGCGCCTGCAGGTCAACGCTGACCGTAACCAGAAGCCATCATCAAGCATCGTGACACATCCAACGGAGACCCCCAATGGTTAACGCACACACCCAGACGTCCGTCGCCGTCGCACGGACGCCCATCCGCAAGGTCGTATTTGCCAGCCTTATCGGAACGGCCATCGAATGGTATGACTTCTTTCTCTACGGATCAGCCGCAGCGCTGGTCTTCGGAGCGGTATTCTTTCCCAGCCAGGACCCGGCAACCGGAGTGCTTCTGGCCTTCGGCACCTACGCTGTCGGCTTTGTCGCGCGGCCGCTGGGCGGCATCATCTTCGGTCACTTCGGAGATCGCGTAAGCCGCAAGAAGATGCTCGTCATCAGCCTGGTGCTCATGGGTGCGGCCACTTTCGCCATTGGCCTGCTGCCCACCTACGCCATGATCGGAGTTGCCGCTCCACTGCTTCTCGTCTTCTGCCGCTTGCTCCAAGGCTTCGCAGTGGGCGGTGAATGGGGCGGAGCTGTCCTCATGGCCGCCGAACACGGCGATGACCGGCACCGTGGATTCTGGTCCTCCTGGGTCCAGGCCGGCGTACCCCTGGGCAACCTGATCGCCGCAGTCGTGCTGTGGCTGCTGGCCGCAGTGCAGTCAGACAGCGATTTCCTGGCCTGGGGTTGGCGCATCCCCTTCCTCCTGAGCGCCCTGCTGGTGCTTGTCGGGCTCTGGGTTCGCCTGAGTATCGAGGAGTCCCCCGTCTTTGCCGAAGCCAAGAAGGCAGCATCCATGCGCGAGAAGACCAAGGCCCCAATCTTCGAGGTCCTGCGCAAATACCCGCGTGAGGTTGCCATCGCCATGGGCATGCGCCTGGCCGAAAACATCGCCTACTACATTTTCAGCATTGTCGTCATCACCTACATGGTCACGTATCTGGGCATGCGCAAGGATGTCGCCATAGCCGGCGTGCTGATCGGCTCTGTGGCCCAGTTCGTGCTCACTCCGATCATCGGATCCCTGTCCGACCGCGTAGGCCGCCGGCCCCTTTACCTGGCCGGAGCGGCAGGCACGGGTCTTTGGGGCTTTGTCTTCTTCCCGCTCATCAACACCCGTAACGACGGACTTATTATCCTTGCCATTGTCGTCGGCCTCGTCTGCACCACGTTCATGTACGCTCCCCAGGCAGCGTTCTTCTCTGAACTGTTCGGCACCAGCGTCCGCTACAGCGGCGCCTCCCTCGGCTACCAGCTGGCATCGGTCTTCGCCGGCGGACTGGCACCTCTCATCTCCATCGCCATTCTCGGCAGCGTGGACCAGAAAAACACCCTCGGTGTCAGCATCTACCTCGGCACAGCGGCAACAATCACCTTTATTGCAGCACTTGTGGCAAAGGAAACCGCCAAATCATCACTGCGGCACGACCGCGTACTCGAACCGGAGACCACGAAATGAAGCCCGCCGGACCCGGTTCAGCAATGGGGAACACTGCAACCCTTGCGGCCGGACAGCCACTCGTGGCGAACCCCTTCTCCCTGCACGGCAAAACTGCCCTCGTCACAGGCGCCGGCAGAGGACTGGGCCGTGCGGTAGCCACTGCCCTAGGACTTGCCGGAGCAGAAGTCATGGCGCTGGACCTCTCGCCTCTGAACGAATTCAAGGACGAACTGGAAGGGCAAGGCGTCAGGTGCCGGATCCGGTCGCAGAACCTTGCCAATCTCTCGCCGGACCAGGCCGCAGAAATCATCACCTGGGCCAAGGAAACCGGGAACGGGCCCGACATCCTCGTCAACAACGCCGGACTGATCCGGCGCGGTCCTGCGCTCGCAACCACCCTCGAAGACTGGGAATCCGTGATCGGTTTGAACCTGACTACACCTTTCGTGCTCTCCCAAGCGTTCACGCGCTCCCTGATCGACGAGGACCGGCCCGGAAGCATCATTAACATCCTCTCCATCAATGCCTTCCAAGGAGGCGTCGAAGTACCCTCCTATGCGGCATCCAAACACGGACTCCTGGGAGTGACCCGTGCCCTCGCCAACGAGTGGGCCCCCCATGGAATCAGAGTCAACGGTATAGCCCCCGGATACATGGAAACAGAGCTCACCGCAGCCCACCGCGAAGACCCTGCGCGGTACCAGGCCATGCGCAGCCGCATGCCTATAGGCCGCTGGGGACAACCCGACGAAATCGGCGGGGCCGCGGTCTACCTCGCGTCCGCGGCGTCCACCTATCTATCGGGAACCGTCATTAACGTCGACGGGGGCTGGCTTTCCCGCTAAGTCGGCCGCCAAGCTGTCCACCACGATCCCGCCGGCTCGATTCGCCCCTCCGGCCGGGCCCGCTGATAGGCCTCCAAACCGGCCAGTTTTGTGCCGGGGTGAACGACCTGCGAGGGGTCGGGCCTCCGGTCCAGAATTACTCATGGACTTCCCGCACGCAGGAAATCGCTGATATAGACATTCGTGATGTTCCTGATTCTCGCCCCCCGAATTAGACAAGAGGCAAGCGACACTCCGTTAGTTCCGCTTACTGTTGGACGGTGAACAATGCAACGGAATTTGGATCAGGCCAAGAGGCTGCCAACGATCATCGCATCTTGGTCTTCGGGCGCCTACTGGGTGCGGCGAACCGGCTGGAGTTTCTCCTCGGCCGCGCCCTGGAACAGGAGTTCGGGCTCAGCCATTCACTCTTTGAACTTCTCCTCCTGGTGGCAAGGGGCGGCAACAAGGGAATTCCAGTGCGTGACATCGCGCAGGCGCGGGTATTGACGTCTGGCGGAGCCACCCGACTGGTGCAGAGGGCGTCAGCGCTGGGCCTTATTGAACGCGAGAGCTCTGCTGTCGACGGCCGGGTCCAGCTCATCCGCCTCACCACACATGGCGAAGACGTCCTCCTCCGGGCAAGCACCCGCCACGTGGAAAATATTGAACGGTACATGCTCGACCTGCTCTCACCCGCAGAAGCCGAGGTGTTCTCAGCGGCCGTGAAGAAGATCAGCAAAAACGCTGCACAGCACCTGCCGATCATGCCATGATCGAACGGTCTTATCCCTAGGGAATAGCTGACTAGTCAGCTATTGTTGGATTTGAGTAAGCGTATCTGCGCGACTCGCTTCGGACACTCCGGGGCATCCGAGAAAGGTTCACCAGCATGTCGCTGCATTTTGAAGTCTTGGATCTCGACTTCCCCGCAGGTTCACCCAACAAGTCAGCAACATTGATCACCGGCCCATCAAAGGCCCTCCTCGTGGATGCCGGCTTCACCCGGGCCGACGGTCACCGTCTCGTCGCGGCCATCCTGGACTCCGGTAAAGAACTGGAAACCGTTTTCATCAGCCACGCTGACCCTGACTACTACTTCGGCCTGGAAGTCATCGCCGATGCGTTCCCAAATGCCACAGTCCTGGCGACACCGATCGTCATCGAGCACATCCAGGCAACCTACGAAGGTAAACTCCAGGCGTGGGCAGCACTGGGTGCCAATCTTCCGACCCGCTTGGCAACGATCGCGCCCCTGAGTGCAGACGCGATCGAACTCGACGGGTACCGCTTCGAACTCCGAGGCGGCTCTGACCTGCTACCGGACAGGCACTACCTCTACAACGTCGATCAGAATGCAGTCGTCGGTGGAGTCCTTGTCTTCCAGGAAGAACACGTCTGGACAGCAGACACGGCCACCCCCGAACAGCGCTCGGCTTGGATCGAACTACTTGACCAGATGCGGGCCCTGAACCCGGATCTCGTCATCGCAGGCCACCGGCTGCCGGGAACGGCCAACGATTCCACAGCCATCGACTACACACGGTCCTACCTCCAGGAATTCGAACGGATCCTCGCCCGCTCAGCAAATGCCGCGGCCGTTACGGCTGCCCTGATCGAAAGCTACCCGAATTCCGGGATGTTGATCGCGGCGCAAATCGGACCCAAGGTCGCCAAGGGGGAAATGACATGGGGCTGAGTGACATCACCGAACTTGCCCGCTCAACCTCCCCGCGCGATGTCGTCCGCCGGCAGTATCTGGCTTCAGCAGCCGGTGACCTCGAAGCGCTCCGCGCCACGATGGCCCCGGATGTTGAATGGACTGAGATGGCCGGCTTCCCCCTCGCAGGGACCTACCGCACCCCCGACGGGGTCACTTCCAATGTCATGGAAATTCTCGGCCGGGACTGGGACGGCTGGGTAGCCCACGACGACACGTACATCGTAGAGGGTGAAAACGTAGTTGTCCTCGCCAGGTACACCGCCACGCACCGGGCAACCGGGAACCCCCTGAACGTCCGGGTGGCCCACCATTTCATCGTCCGCGGCGGGCTCATCGTCCGCTTCGAACAATTTGTCGACACCGCAAAAGTCGTCGAAGCAAGCGTGTTGGTATAAGTCTGCGACGACTTTCGTTTTTGACCCTCAAGGTCGGCTGAACCGGACCTGGATCCCGAAGCCGGCCTGCCCGCGGGGGCAAATGCAGAGTGAGGAAAACGCTGTGACCGGAACGACGATGGTGAGTGGACCGCACTGGCGGCGTGTAGTGGCAGCCCTCGCTAACACGGACGCTCGGACCGCCTACGCGCAAATAGTGCTCGGCGCCAAGCTCCCCGACGTGCTTGCGGACCTGAATGACCACCGGCGAAACCGGGCCATCGCTGCCCTCCTTGAGTCAGGACTTGTGGAAAGCAATGCCGCCAGTGACCTTGAGGCACCCGAGGCGATCTTCCGCGACCTCCTCACACAGCAACCCCGGCGGCAGCCGCAGACCGGATTGGCCCGCTTCATGCGCTTGGGGCGGATCGAGAGGTATCCAGCCAACATGACGGAACGGCGGGAGCTCCTGGCCTGGATCGTCAGCGAAGCTTTTGAGCCGGGCGAACACCTAACGGAAAAGCAGGTTAATGAACGACTGCTCAGTTATACCGATGACGTCGTCATGCTGCGCCGCTACATGATCGACTTCGGACTACTGGAACGGACGGCCTCGGGTTCCTCATACTCCCGGCAGGCATAACGCGGGCTCCATGCGGGCATTACGTGGGCTTTGAACTCGACGCTCTCATAGCGCCCAAACCTGCCCGAGAGCCAACATTGGCACCCACGGGATGTCGCGGTTTCTTGTGCCACCGCGAGTCCAGCATGATTCTCAGCGGTCAGCCCGCGCCCTGGCCCTCACGGGCCATTTCTTCCAGAATCCTGGCTGTCGGCGCTGCCGTCATCAGCTGCCCGATGACCTCGGGTTTGTCCCACACCTGGCTGCGCAACTTTGCCAGAAAGCCGGTCGCGGCGTCCCTGGTGTCGAAGTCAAGGAGCACGGCTACGCTGTTCTGGTCCTCTGTGTCCCGGAACAAGCGGACAGACCGGGCGCCGGAGGCGGCGCGGCCTGCGGGATCGCTGTCGAAGACACTCTTAAAGGCCTCGTAGTCCCGGACCGGATAGCTAATCTGCAGGGTGAACATCGTCGTTCCTTTCCCTCGGGCTATGTCAGGACCACGATAGGCCGTCCAGCGTCATCCCGGTAGGGCCGGAGAGCGGCTTTGATCCGGTGCTGCGCCGCCTTCCTTACAAGCAATCCCTTCGTATCAGTTCAAGTGGGCGCCCAACACGAGCGGGCATTCCGCTGGTCCGCTGATACCGTGCACCTTTGACCCGGTCGGTGACATTAGGCAGCACAGTCGCTACGTTGAAGACCGGACACTAGTGCCCTGGGCTCGGGCGCCGAAAGAAGGACTGAGTGGACAGTGATGCTGGTACGTGGTTTCTGAGCCGCGCCGAGCGGGGGAATTTGGCCACAGACGTACACGCGGGCGATGCCGGATCGCCGCCGTGGTCGGAGGGCAATCTTGTGCGGCCCCTGATTCATGGCGCGACCTACTTCGCCCGGCTGCATGAGGAGTTGACGGCTCTGCAGGCCGGGGACCGCGTGTGGTTCACCGACTGGCGTGGCGACGCCGACGAGCGGCTGCTGGCGGACGGACCGTCGATCGGTGAGGTGCTCGCTGGCTTGGCCCGTGAGGGAGTGGAAGTGCGGGGCCTTGTCTGGAGATCCCATGGAGAGCGCGTGTCGGCCCCGATCAGCGGCCGATCCAATGAGCTCCTAAGCCGTCAGGTCAACGACGCGGGCGGAGAGGTGCTGCTGGATCAGCGTGTACGCCTGTTTGGCTCCCATCACCAAAAAATCTTCGTCATCCGCCGTCGTGACAACCCGTCGCGGGATGTCGCGTTCGTTGGCGGGATCGACCTTTCGCACAGCCGTCGGGACGATGCCGACCACGCGGGAGACCCGCAGGCCGTGAGCATGGATTCCCGGTACGGGAAACGACCGCCATGGCACGATGCCGCCCTCGAACTGCGTGGCCCCGTGGTCGCAGATGTCCTGGCAGTATTTGCTGAACGGTGGAACGACCCGCATCCTCTGGACCGGCGCACCCCCTACCGGATGCTGCTGCAACGTCTGGCCCGTATGCCCCGGCACCCCGAACCGCTCCCGGCCACTGCACCGCCACCGCCACCGGCGGGCAAGCACGCCGTGCAGCTGCTGCGCACCTACGGGGTGAAACGTCCCCCGTTCCCGTTCGCGCCCGACGGGGAACGCAGCATTGCCCGCGCCTACACGAAAGCCTTCGCCCGCGCCCGCTCGCTGATCTACGTCGAGGATCAGTACCTGTGGTCGAAAGAGGTCGCAGCCGGAATCGCGGAGGCCCTCGACCGGAATCCCGACCTGAACGTGATCGCCGTCGTGCCCCGTTACCCCGACGCTGACGGGCCTCTCGCAGGGCCGGCGGCCCGGATCGGGCAACTGCGTGCCATCAGCATGCTGCGTCGGGTCGCGCCCGACAGGGTCGGCGTGTTCGACCTGGAGAACCGCGCGGGAACTCCGATCTATGTCCACGCCAAGATCTGCATCATCGACGACACCTGGTTCACCTGCGGCTCAGACAACTTCAACCGCCGGTCCTGGACCAACGACAGCGAGCTCACCTGCGCCGTACTCGACACGACTGTCGACAACCGGGAGGCGCCCGGCACATACAACAGCCGCGATACATTCCGGCCTTTGGCCCACGAGCTCCGGCTCCAACTCTGGGCCGAACACCTGGGCCTGGAGCAGAACGATCCCCAGCTCGTCGACCCGGCGGCCGGGCTCAAACTTTGGAACACCACCGCAGACGCTCTCGACCAATGGCATGAAGCCGGCCGCCGCTCCCCCCGACCCGCCGGACACGCGCGCCACCACACTCCAGAGCCGGTGTCGGCCCGCCAACGCCTCTGGGCCGATCCGATGAACCGCCTCCTCTTGGACCCAGACGGCCGCCCCCGCCGGCTGCGCGGCACTACCCAGTTCTAGGCAAGACGCTGACGGCCGCGAACCAGCAGAACGCCTGAACGACTCCGGGGACTGTAGCCCCGCCACGCTGTTGCGTCTCCGCCTCAGCCTTCGTGCATCCCAGACAGACGACGGCGAGCACCACGCCGCAGCGGCAGTCCTCCTCGACGTCGTGACTTCTGTACTCAACGGCTATAACCTGACCGGCGACGATCCGGTCCACATTGAACCGCGTTCTCCGCCTCATGGATGTGCAGAGCTTGAAGATTTCAATCTTAGGGAGGAGCTGCCGATGTCCACGCTGAGCAAGGCTGCGCCAGACGTACTCCAGCGCTACTACCGGATCCTGGCCGCCGGCATAGATGCGTTCGACCCCGACGGCGAGCTGCGCACTTTGCTCGTCGACGACCTCGAATTTGAAGGTCCGATCGCAGGGAAGCGCACAGGGGCCGCCGGATTCTGCCAAGGCGTAAAAGGCTTCATCGCCACGGTGTCGGACCTCGAGATCCTCCAAGAGGTCCACGGCGCAGATGGCTCCGCGATACTCTACGACGCCCGCATGCCGGCAGGGATTGTCCGGCTCGCAGAGTTCTTCCGCTTCGACAACGGCAAGATCTCGACACTCCGGATCCACTACGATCCCGCCGACTACGTACGACAAGGCGGCCGCTGATCTTCGGTTGCCCGCTCAGCATCGCCAGCCCGCCGGCGTCGCGAAATGATTCAGTCTAAATCCGTCCGCGGCGTCCCGACAGACCCCGGCAATTGCCCCGTTGCGATGGAACAGCGCCGCCGGGGAACCACCCGGCGGACAACCACCTCGGAACTGTCGCCACGCCTGCGCCCTTGCTCTCCCCGGTCACTACGCGTATGAGAGAAGCATGGGTTCGCGACGAGATGTCCTCCGCGGTCGCGTGGCAGTCGTGACTGGCTCGACGCGCGGCCTGGGGTTGGCCATGGCCCGGTTGCTGGGGCATCAGGGTGCGACGGTGGTGCTGGCGTCCAGGTCGGACGCCGACGTCGCGGCCGCCGTCGAGCGGCTGCACGTTGAAGGGATCGTGGCATTCGGGCGTCAGTGCGACACCGGTGAACTGGCCGACGTCGAGGCCCTGCGCGACGAGGCCCTTAGCCGCGGGACGCTCGACATCTGGGTCAACAACGCCGGAGCCTCCGGTGTCTTCGGGCCGACGGCCTCCACGCCGGTCGAGGACTTCACGCAAGTGGTGCGCACAAACATCCTCGGCACGTTCCACGGGTCGAGGGTGGCGTTGCCGGTGTTCATCGGCCAAGGTCGCGGCGACCTCGTCAACGTGTACGGCCACGGCGACCAGGGGCCGGTGGCGCTGCAGAACGCGTATGCGTCAAGCAAGCGTTGGGTCCGCCAGTTCACCGAGACGTTGCGGGTGGAGACCAAGGGCACCGGCGTCCGGGTGCATGGCATGAATCCGGGCCTGGTGATCACGGACATGCTGGGGCACGTCACGTCCCAGCCCGGGTACGAGCATCGACTGGGCGGGCTGCAGGTCGTCGTCGGGCTGTGGGGGCAGACCCCTGACGACGCCGCGCGGCCGCTGCTGGACCTGGTAACGTCGGACGCCGCCGAGTTCCGGTATCTGACCAAGACGACCATGGTGACCCGCGGCGTGCGCAACGTGCTGGCCGGACGCCTCCGTCGCGCCAGGCGCATGCCCCTGGACGTCACCGTCCTGGACACGAACCGCCAGGGCTGACCGGGTCCGTGTAAAAAGCGGTTCCGCAGCCACTCCCCCTCCGCTAGACCGTTCGTCAGCACCGTCCGCCAGCACCGTCCGTCAGCCCACGCGAAGACTTAGTAGGTGTAGAAACCCTCGCCCGTCTCGACGCCGAGCTTGCCCTGGTCGATGTAGTTGTCCTTGAGGTACCGAGCGAAGGCCTGCGATCCGGGGTCTGGCGATGAGGCGGCAATGTTGTAGGCGGTTCCCAGCCCGACGACGTCGTAGATCTGGAACGGACCGCTCGGCGCTCCGGTGGCAATGCGCCACGTCTTGTCGATCGTTTCCGGGCTGGCGACGCCTTGCAGCAGCAGGCCGGCGGCCGCGTTCAGGAGCGGGACCAGCAGGGAGTTCAGCACGTAGCCGGCCTTCTCCTTCCTGATCTCGATTGGCTCCAGCCCGCTGTTTCGCGCGAAGTCGACGACGGCGTCGAAGACGGCGGGATCGGTTTCGTCGGTGCCCATCACCTCGGCGATGTTCTGCGCCCAGATGTTGTTGGCGTAATGGATGGCGAGGAAGCGGTCGGGGCGGCCGGTGGAATCTTTGAGATCACTGGGCAGCAAAGTTGATGAGTTCGTGGCGAAGATGGTCTTGGCGGGGGCCAGATCTGCGAGCGTGCGGTAGACGTCCCGCTTCACCTCGAGCAGCTCAGGAACGGCCTCGATCACAAGGTCTGCATCGGCGACGGCGTCCCCGAGGTTGGAGGTAAGGCGGAGGTTTTCAAGAGCTGCCTCGGCTTTGCTCTCTCCGGCACCGCCGACGTTGGCCGCCCGGTAGATGCCGACAAGCCGGGCGAAGCGCGCCCGGGCCTTCTCCAGGGCGTCGCCGTCGACGTCGTAGGCGGTGACAGCGAATCCGTGGAAGGCGGCCTGATAGGCGATCTGGGAACCGAGCACTCCGGTGCCGAGCACGGTCAGGGTCTTGATCTGGTGGGGCATGCGGGTTCTTCCTTTCCACCCGGGCGCTAGGAACGGCCGGGGTTGACGGACCCATAGATACTGCGGATCCAGATGGTGGATAACACGTCCAGGGCATGGGACTCCGCGATCGCGGGAATCTCCCGGTTGAGGACGGCGGTGATCACCCGCTCGTTCATGAGATTGAGGCTTACGGCCAGGTCATGGGCGTCGATGCCGTCCGGCGCGGCCCCTCGGGCTTGCTCCGACGAGATGACATCGCTCGAGAAATCGACCCAGGACTGCATCGATTTGGACCAGAGGGCGCGCACCTCGTCGTTGCGGGCCCGCGCTGCAATCGCCGCGGTGGCGACGCCGCGATGCGCCACGAACACCTCAACGAACATGCCAATGGAGCGCGTCCAGGCTCCCGCGGGGTCACTTTCGAAATTTCGCGGCAACTCACTGACACGGTGCTCTACCTCGGAGATCACCCGGTCCAGAAGGGCCAGCAGCATCTCATCCTTGGACGAGAAGTAGAAGTAGAAGGTGGGGCGCGAGATGCCGGCGCCGCGGGCCAGCTCCTCGATCGAAACGTCGTCGAAGGACCGCTCGCCAAGGAGCGCCTCGGCAGTTGTGAGGATCGCGTCCTGGCGTTCATCCCCCGAGACCCGTGCTGTACGTCTTCCACGTGGAGCCATGCGCCCATCCTAACGCGAGGTATCAACACGGTGTTGACTCTCTCGACTTTAAGTCGATAGCTTGGCGTGATGAGCGCGCACGTGGATGTGTTGATTGTCGGAGCCGGGCTGAGCGGCATAGGTTTCGCGAGCCGGCTGAAACGCGAAACACCAGGGAAGACCTTCGCGATCCTGGAGTCCCGGGGCACGGTGGGCGGCACCTGGGATCTCTTCCGATACCCGGGCGTCCGCTCCGACAGCGACATGTACACGCTCGGCTATTCCTTCCGGCCCTGGGCCGGTGTCAAGGCGATCGCCGACGGCGATTCGATCCGCGACTACATCGAGGCGACCATTGCGGACGAGGGCCTGTCTCCGCAGATCCGGCTGAACACCCGGGTGGTCTCTGCCGGCTGGTCCAGCGACACCGCGCTGTGGACGGTGACGGCCGTCCGCACATCCGAGGGCGAATACCGGCACGGCGACCCGGGACCCGGCACCGCCGAGGCGGTCACGTTCACATGCTCTTTCCTGTCTGTGTGCTCGGGCTATTACCGCTATGACGAGGGGTTTACCCCTGCCATTGAGGGCGCCGACACCTTCGCCGGATCGATCGTCCACCCGCAGCACTGGCCGGCCGACCTCGATTACGAGGGCAAGCAGGTGGTGATCATCGGCAGCGGGGCCACCGCGGTGACACTTGTGCCGTCCATGGCGAAGTCAGCCGCGAAGGTGACGATGCTGCAGCGCTCCCCCACGTACATCGCCCCCGTGCCGTCCCGCGACCATCTGGCCGACCGCCTCCGGGGCAAGCTGCCCGCGCAACTGGCGTACGACGTCGTTCGGGTCAAGAATATTCTCTTTTCGATGTTCACGTACCAGCTCAGCCGACGGCGGCCGGAGACCATGAAAGCGATCCTGCGCAAGTCGGCGGTCGCCAAGCTGCCGCAGGGCTTTGCGGTGGACACGCACCTGGCGCCGTCGTATCAGCCGTGGGACCAGCGGGTCTGCGCGATCCCCAACGGGGACCTCTACCGCGCGATCAGCGCAGGCACTGCCGACATCGTGACCGACAGGATCTCCCGGATCACGCCGGACGGGATTGACCTGGTCTCGGGCGGGTCGATCCCGGCCGACGTCATCGTCACGGCGACGGGATTGAATCTGCTGGTGATTGGCGGGATGACGCTCACCGTCGACGGCGAGCCCGTGGACGTGGGCAAGACCCTGACCTACAAGGGCATGATGCTCGACGGCGTGCCCAACTTTGCGCTCACCATCGGGTACACCAATGCATCGTGGACCCTGAAGGCGGATCTGGTCGCAGGCTACGTCTGCCGGCTGCTGAAGCATCTTGACCGGCGGGGACTGCATTGGATGGTGCCCGCGGCGCCTGCCGATGTCGCCAACGGTGAGCTGTCCTCCCTGATTGACCTGAAGGCCGGCTACATTTTCCGCGGGGCCGATCAGCTGCCGCGGCAGGGTGCCGGTTCACCGTGGCGGCTGCACCAGAATTACTTCCGAGACTTTGCCCTCCTGAGGGCCGGCAGGTTGACCGACCGGGTCCGTTTCGGTCGGCGCGGACAACAGGTGCGGGCGTCCGGCGGGGCGCCATGTGTGCACCGGGATCCCCTGGCGCTCCCGGGAACGGGATACGTCGACGTCGCAGGCACGCGGTTGCGCTACCGGAAGACCGGCATCGGCGACCCGGTGCTGGTCCTGCACGGGATCGGCCAGAGCCTGGAGGACTGGAACGGGCAGCACGAGCGGCTCTCGGCACGCCACGCCGTTTACAGCGTGGACCTGCCCGGATTTGCTTACTCGGAACGGCTTTCCGGGCCGGCGACGTTGGCGAAGCTGGCCGACGTCTTGCCGGCTTTCCTCGACGCCGTCGGGGTGCACGAGCCGCTCCCCGTGATGGGAAACTCGCTGGGCGGGGCCGTCGCCATGAAACTGGCCGCCGAACACCCGGACCGTGTCTCGGCGCTGGTTCTTGCGAACAGTGCCGGGTTTGGCAAGGAGGTTGCACTGGTATTGCGCCTGCTCGCGGTCGGGCCGCTCGCGGCGTTGCTGCTGCGTCCGGATCCAGTGGCTTCGCGCCGCACCGTCCAGTCGATCTTCTACGACAAAGCACTGGTGACCGACGCCCGCATTGACCACGCGTTCGCTTTGTCGCAGCGGGCGTCCCACCGCCAAACCCTCCTCGACGTCGCCCGCGACCTCGGAACCATCTTTGGCGTCAGGGCCGGGTGGCGGAGAGCCCTCCTCGGGGCGTTGGCGCAATCGGAGACTCCCACGCTCGTGGTCTGGGGTGACCACGACCACATCCTCCCGTTCAGCCACCTCGAGGCGGCAGTGGCAGCGTTGCCACACGCCGAGTCGTACACATTCTCGAAGACGGGGCACATGCCGCAGATCGAACGGCCCGACGAGTTCGCCGCGGTGGTGGAGGACTTCCTGTCACGGGTGCCGGCGGGGAGGCAGGCGGCGGCCATCTGAGGCGTGTGGGCGATCGGAAGGCATAAATAACTTGCCCTGGCTGTAATTACTGGCAGCGTCCCGGAAACTTTGCTTTCAAGCGGGACATTCGGCCCGCCGTCATAAGAATTGGGGGCTACACCATGCATTCACATCGCGCCAGACTCTTCACTGCCGTCACCATCGCAGGTTCTTCCATCGGCCTCGCCCTTGCCGGCTGTGGGCCACAGCCAGGGGCTCCGGCCGCCACTTCGAGCCTTGCCGTGAGTACCATGGCAGACCGCACGGCGACGTTAACTTTCCCACCTGCTTCCACTGCAGGACCGACGGTGCCTGCCGCCAGGGCGGTACCGGCGTCGGAGGTTCCCGCCTCAGCGGCCAAGCACGGGTCTGCCGCGCTGAAGACCTTCACGTTCCCGGACGGACACATCTCGTTCGCCTATCCGGAGACGTGGACCGTGCGAACCGTGCACCCGCCCGCCGGCCTCCCCGGCGTTGAGGTCATCGTTGCTGACGGTGCGGGAAACGATCTGCTCTTCCTGGCCAACGGCGTCACTGCAGGGTGTACTGGCGGTCCCGTGACGCGTCATGTGTTCGATCACAAGGCAGTTTCCGGTATGACGGCGCCGGACGGCAGGAAGCCCGTCTTCGGATTCGCTGTGGAATCCTTTGGTGACGGCGATGCCTACTTCATGGGGCTAACTGATCCCCGGTCGCTGAAGGGGGGCGAGGGCGTCGCATCATGGTGCAATCTCGTCCCCACTGCCAACGGCGGACTGTTCACCCGGGTCCTTTTCGGCGACCCGGGGTTCCCGAACAGGGAGGCCGCGAAAGCCTGGATGGCGACAACCCAATACACCCAACTCAAAGCACTGCTGGTCAGCCTGAGCTACACCTGACCGACGGACCCGGCCCGGCCGCCTCACTGGCGGCCGGGCCGGACCTTTAGGTCAGGGTCCACGAACACTTCAACAGGCCGAACCAGAGCCCACGGGCAGATGGCCGCCGCAGGGTTTGGGCTCAATCCATTCCAGTCGCGCCAGATCGACCGTAGCCCAAGGCCCGGATGGCATCGTTGAAGTTCGCGCTGGCCAAATAAGGGCACGGCGCGGCCCTATCCCACTGAGCCGGACACAGGGAGCGTCCTTCTACCAGCCCACCGAACTCGGAGCCTCCGATGCCGCTCAAAGCCAGGGACCGAGGAATCCTCGTGCGGGTGCGGGTGGAGCTCGATCAACCCATCAAGCTCTCCCACGAATCCGTGGACCGGCGCCCAGATCACGCCTTGAGGTTGCGGCCGAACTGCAAGTCAACGACATCTCTGCCAGCGGTTAAAACTGCGACCCGCGACTCCGGCCTCTAGGTAGTCACCGAAGGTCCTGTTCGTCCCTGGTTCCGAGAGTGGTTACCATTCGTCACCGATAAACGGTTCATAGACCGACCCGAAGCGCTCATGGGGCTTCTTTTTCGAAGAACAGCGCCATGACGTCGGCCGGCCAGTCCGTCGCGCGACTCGTTTCCTTGTCGACGTGGGCAACGGTCATGACGCAGCGCGACACGTTCGTTCCGCCGGAATCGACCATGGCGCACTCGATAAGCGCATCGGGCCCGCGGAACTCGCGCACGAACGACATGATGGTGATCTCCTGATCGCCCCGAGCAGGCCGCAGAAAGTCGATCTCCATTCTCCGGACCCAGACCATGAACGGCAATGTGCCCAGCGTTTCCAGATCCCAACCGACATAGTCCCGCAGGCCCTCCATCCGGTGATCTGCGTAATAGGTCGCGTATTCCCCCGTGCTCACGTGGTTGTAGGGGTCGAGCTCGGAGAACTTGACCCGGTGCGTGCTCTTGTAAACAATCGGTACCTTCGCCATTCAGCGCCCCTTAGCTTGCCACAATACTGCTCCGCGAAGCCGCAAGCAGCCGATCCGCCCCGCGGTTCAGGAGCCCGTATCCTCGTCTGAGGAGCCGCCCCTTCGGCCCCACGAGCCGAAAAGTGTGGGGCGGGCGGGACCGGCAGGCGACCGCACCCGACGGACGGCCACCACGGCACATGCCCCAATCAGCACGCCGATGAACACGAGGGAAAGACCGACGGTGAACCAACCGCCATGCCCAAAAACCATCATCACAACGCCCGCCAGGGACAGGCCCTTCGCCGCGACGTCCAGATACAACGGGCCCCTCTGGTTCTCCATGCAACTAGGGTAAACCCGTCACACTCCACCAGCGCCGCCCGGCTATCGAGGCTTTGCGACGCCGCCAATTAGGCCCTCCTCGAGCCGGACGGGAAGGACCGCCCGTAACGGACGGCGGAGTAGGACCGGCGCGCCACTGGCCTGAGCGGTGAGCGCCTGAAGGGTGAGCTTTGCCCATGAAGCGGAAATGTTGGGGTCGCGTCCCGCAAAAATGGCCCCGCACGCGTATGGCGTGCGGGGCCGTCCAGGTTTCAATGAGCACAACAGGAGCGAGCGATGCGCTGCCTGCACTCCAAAAAGTCCGCTGGAACCGACTCCCTGCGCAGTCGTCAACAAGCCAAGAGCCGCTGAGAGCGCACAAAGCGGGCCCTGCTCGATTTGCCGTGCGAGGCCCGCTTTAGTGACAGCTATTTGGAAGACTTCCAACTAGACGATGCGTTTCTTCCAAATAGGGTGCCATTCTTCAAACTAGGTCGACATCTCACAAAAGAAGACTAGAAGTCCCAGTCGTCATCCTCAGTGTTGACAGCCTTGCCAATCACATAAGACGAACCCGAACCCGAGAAGAAGTCGTGGTTCTCGTCCGCGTTGGGCGACAGGGCCGAGAGGATCGCCGGGTTCACGTCCGTTACGGAGGCCGGGAACATGGCCTCGTAGCCCAGGTTCATCAGGGCCTTGTTGGCGTTGTAATGCAGGAACTTCTTGACATCCTCGGCCAGGCCGACGGAGTCGTAGAGGTCGTGCGTGTACTGGACCTCGTTCTCGTACAGCTCGAAGAGCAGCTCGAAGGTGTAGTCCTTGATTTCCTGCCGGCGCTCCTCGGAAACCTTCTCCAGGCCCTTCTGGAACTTGTAGCCGATGTAGTAGCCGTGCACGGCCTCGTCGCGGATGATCAGGCGGATCAGGTCTGCCGTGTTCGTCAGCTTGGCCCGCGAGGACCAGTACATCGGCAGGTAGAAGCCCGAGTAGAACAGGAAGCTCTCCAGCAGCGTGGAGGCCACCTTGCGCTTGAGGGGGTCGTCGCCCTGATAGTAGTCCATGACGATCTGGGCCTTCTTCTGAAGGTTCTCATTCTCGGTGGACCAGCGGAACGCCTCGTCGATCTCCTTGGTGGAGGCCAGCGTGGAGAAGATTGAGGAGTAGCTCTTGGCGTGCACGGACTCCATGAACGCGATGTTCGTGTAGACAGCCTCTTCATGCGGGGTGAGGGCGTCCGGAATCAGCGAGACGGCACCGACGGTGCCCTGGATGGTGTCCAGCAAGGTCAGGCCCGTGAACACGCGCATGGTGAGCTGCTGCTCGTCCGGGGTCAGCGTCGCCCACGACTGCACGTCGTTGGACAGCGGCACCTTCTCCGGCAGCCAGAAGTTGTTGACCAGGCGGTTCCAGACATCCACGTCCTTGTCGTCCTGGATGCGGTTCCAGTTAATGGCTTCAACGTGGCTGAGAAGCTTTACTTTTTCTGTCATGACTCCGACTCGCTTTCTGAAGAGAGACTTGGTTTGGCTGAGTCCTCGACGCAATACTTGCAGTCGGCTTTCTCTATGCCTCTGTTGGTGTGATGTCTGGTGTGGGCGTTTCGCTGGCTGGAAGGCATCGGACGGCCCTTCCGTACGGCTGACATTTTCGCACGGGTTTCGGCACTGGCCTTCTTCCCAAAGTTCGGGTTGCCGGCACCTTTCTTGGCTTCTGAAAGTGCTTTGCGGGTTTCGTCACCGACCGAATGCCCAAAACTTGGATGCTCCGGGCCGAACTTCCCAAAGTTCGGGTTCTCCGGTCCGGAGTTAGTTCCCTTGCGGTCCTCCGCCCACTTCTTCCGCTGCTCCAGGCTGTGCTTGCCGCCGTAAAACGGGTTATCGGCACCTGAACGGCTGAGCCCCTTTCGCCCCGTTGACCTCAACCGGGCGGCTTCACGCTGTTCTTCGGTCCAAACGACGCCGGTCGGCCCCAGGCCGCCATCCGCAATGTTCAGAAGACGATCCCCTTCGCGTCGCAGGTAGCTGATCCACTCGATCTCCGCCCGCCCCAGCTCAGGCAGACCTTCAATCCAATCCAGCTCGTCCGCGATCAGATCAGCCGGATCGTGTTTTCGAAGCCAATCGTAGAACGGCGTCCTGCGGCCCTCAGCAGCCACTCGCAGGTGCTGATGGAAACGACGACTGGCCGTCTTAGTCGTGATACCGACATAACGGTACTCGGCCTCCCGCCTAAGCCGGATGCCGTAGACCAAGCCGCCCGTCGCCGTCGTCGTTTCCATCATTTCAACCGATCACTCAAAATCAGCCGATTTCAGTTGATCAAAGCATGCACGAGACACAATTTTCCACCTCGGTCCCTTCCAGCGCGAGCTGGCGGAGACGGATGTAGTAGATGGTCTTGATGCCCTTCTTCCAGGCGTAGATCTGGGCCTTGTTGATATCGCGCGTGGTGGCGGTGTCCTTGAAGAACAGCGTCAGGGACAGGCCCTGGTCCACGTGCTGCGTGGCGGCGGCGTACGTGTCGATGACCTTCTCGTAGCCGATCTCGTACGCGTCCTGGTAGTACTCCAGGTTGTCGTTCGTCAGGTACGGCGCCGGGTAGTACACGCGGCCCAGCTTGCCTTCCTTGCGGATCTCGATCTTGGACGCCACCGGGTGGATCGAGGAGGTGGAGTTGTTGATGTACGAGATCGAACCGGTGGGCGGCACAGCCTGCAGGTTCTGGTTGTATATGCCGTGCTCCATGACGGAGGCCTTCAGCTCGCGCCAGTCATCCTGGGTGGGGATGTGGATGTTCTTGAACAGCTCGGCGACCTTCTCGGTCTGCGGGACCCATTCCTGCTCGGTGTATTTGTCGAAGAACTCGCCGGAGGCGTACTTGGACTTCTCGAAGCCGCCGAAGGTCTGGCCGGTCTGGATGGCCAGCAGGTTGGAGGCGCGGACCGCGTGGAACACCACCGAGTAGAAGTAGATGTTGGTGAAGTCCAGGCCCTCTTCGGAACCGTAGTGGACCCGCTCGCGGGCCAGGTAGCCGTGCAGGTTCATCTGGCCGAGGCCGATCGCGTGGCTCTGGTCGTTGCCGCGGGCGATCGAGGGCACCGAGGTGATGTTGGACATGTCCGAGACGGCCGAGAGGGACCGGATGGCCGTCTCGATGGTCAGGCCGAAGTCCGGCGAGTCCATGGTCTTGGCGATGTTCAGCGAACCCAGGTTGCAGGAGATGTCCTTGCCGGTCTGGTCGTAGGACAGGTCATCGTGGTACGTGGTGGGCTGGGAGACCTGGAGGATCTCCGAGCACAGGTTGGACATGATGATCTTGCCGTCGATCGGGTTTTCCCGGTTCACGGTGTCCTCGAACATGATGTACGGGTAGCCGGATTCGAACTGGATCTCAGCGAGGGTCTGGAAGAACTCGCGCGCCTTAATCTTGGTCTTCTTGATCCGGGAATCGTCCACCATCTCGTAGTACTTCTCGGTGACCGAGACGTCGGAGAACGGCATGCCGTAGACCTTTTCGACGTCGTACGGGGAGAACAGGTACATGTCCTCGTCCCGCTTGGCGAGCTCGAAGGTGATGTCCGGGATGACGACGCCGAGCGAGAGGGTCTTGATGCGGATCTTCTCGTCCGCGTTCTCGCGTTTGGTGTCCAGGAAGCGGTAGATGTCCGGGTGGTGCGCGTGCAGGTACACCGCACCGGCACCCTGGCGGGCACCGAGCTGGTTGGCGTAGGAGAAGCTGTCCTCGAGGAGCTTCATCACGGGGATGACACCGGAGGACTGGTTCTCGATCTGCTTGATCGGCGCGCCGACCTCGCGGATGTTGGTCAGCGCGAAGGCGACGCCGCCGCCGCGCTTGGAGAGCTGCAGGGCGGAGTTGATGGACCGGCCGATCGATTCCATGTTGTCTTCGATGCGGAGCAGGAAGCAGGAGACCAGCTCGCCGCGCTGGCGCTTGCCGGCATTCAGGAACGTCGGGGTGGCCGGCTGGAAGCGGCCTTCGATGATCTCGTCCACCATCTGGGTGGCGAGCTTCTCGTCGCCGCGGGCCAGGTGCAGGGCCACCATGCAGACGCGGTCCTCGTAGCGCTCCAGGAAGCGCTTTCCGTCGAACGTCTTCAGCGTGTAGGAGGTGTAGAACTTGAACGCGCCGAGGAAGGTCTCGAAGCGGAACTTCTTCTTGTATGCGCGGTTGTAGAGCTCGCGGATGAAGTTCATCGTGTACTGGTCGAGGGTTTCGCGCTCGTAGTACTCGTTCTTGACGAGGTAGTCGAGCTTTTCCTCGAGGTCGTGGAAGAACACGGTGTTGTTGTTCACGTGCTGCAGGAAGTACTGGTGCGCGGCCTCGCGGTCGGCCTCGAACTGGATTTCCCCGTTGGGGCCGTAGAGGTTCAGCATGGCGTTCAGCTCGTGGTAGCCCAGGCCCTTGTAGGCGGCCGGCATCTCGTGCTTCTTCTCAACAGCGGCGGCGGCGGTGCCGGTGCCCGTGTGCAGGCCTGCGCCTTCAGTTACTGCTTTGTCTGCGACAGTCGTGTCCAAAACTCTTCCAATCCTTGTTGTACGCGGTTGACGTCTTCCGGCGTCCCCATGAGTTCGAAGCGATATAGGTGCGGGACCTTGCACTTGGCGGCGATGATGTCCCCTGCCATGCAGTAGTTGTCCCCGAAATTGGTGTTTCCTGCGCCGATCACTCCGCGGATCAGCTTCCGGTTGCCCGGATCGTTCAAAAACCTGATGACCTGCTTTGGAACAGATCCCTCTCCCCCGGTGCCCCCATAGGTCGGGAGCAACAAAACGTAGGGCTCCCGGGCCACCAGCGGAGCGTCCCTCGGGTAAAGGGGGATCCTGGCGGCGTCGACGCCCAGCTTCGCAACGAAGCGTGCGGTGTTTTCGGAGGTGGAGGAAAAGTAGATGAGCCGGCAGTGCGTGGTGGTGGCCGGTGCTGCCGTGCTGACCGCTTCCCCGCCGTCAGCCGTGGCAGCCACCCGATCTTCAGTTGTTACAGCCACGGTGGTCACCTCATCTACCGTGAATTCTTCCCTGGTAGCGGCGTCCTGGGCTTTCAGGCGACAGGGCGTTTCAGGCTACAGCGACGGCGGCAGCCTGCGCCAGTTCTTCGATCTTGTCCGGGCGGAAACCTGACCAGTGGTCCTGGTCGGTGACGACAACGGGGGCCTGCATGTAGCCCAGGGACTTCAGGCGCTCAAGGGCTTCCGCGTCCTGGGAAATGTCGACGCTCTGGTAGGCGATGCCCTTCTTGTCCAGCGCGCGGTAGGTCGCGTTGCACTGAACGCAGGCCGGCTTCGTGTAAACCGTAACGGTCATGGTCCTGTCCCCTTTGTTGAAGTCTTCTGTGGAGCGCAATCCCGGCTCCGGATGTCCCGCGCTGATGCTCTGCTGGAACTGTATGTCGATACTACATGTAGTGCAAGAGCCTCATGTGGACCCCAAGATGATGTATTACAAGTATGTCATTTAACCCACCTTTAATCCACAGGAGGGGGCCCGCCAAATGTCCGGATTTCCGCCATTTTGGCGGACGAAATCCACACCCTGTGGAGTAGTTAGCCACATTAATCACGCCCGCGTGTCGCACCGCAGACGGCGTGTCGCGCGCCGCCGCGGGGACCCGGATTGGTGGCGCCGGCCACTACATCTGGTGTCCGGGCACACGAAAGAGGCGGGCACCGTGGTGCCCGCCTCAAGCGATTCGTGATTGTTCTAACACCGGGGCTAGGAGGCGGAGTCAAGCACGATCTGCTGCACGTCGAGGTAGCCCGTTTCAAACCCGGCCCGGGAGTAGCAGAGGTAGAACAGCCACATCCGCTGGAAGACCGCGTCGAAGCCCATGGCCCCCACCTCGTTCTCGCGGGCCATGAACCGCTCTTCCCAGAGCCGCAGCGTCTGGGCGTAATGCTCACCCATGGCGAGGCGTTCGCGGACGCGCAGTCCGGTCTGCTTCGCCGTGATGTCCTCGATGGCGCGGACGGACGGAATGACCCCGCCCGGGAAGATGTACTTGTGCACCCAGGTGTAGCTGGTGCGGGTGGCCATGAGCCGGTCGTGGGCGATCGTGATGGCCTGGATGGCCACCTTGCCGCCCGGAGCCAGGACCCGCTCGATGGTCTGGAAGTAGGTGGCCCAGTATTCGAAGCCGACGGCCTCGATCATTTCGACCGAGACGACGGCGTCGTACTCGCCCTCCACGGCGCGGTAGTCCTTGAGCTCGATCGTGACGGCGTCGGCGTAGCCGGCCTCGGCCACGCGCTGGCGGGCCAGTTCCTGCTGCTCGCTGGAGAGCGTCACGGAGTAGACGGTGGCGCCGCGGGCGGCGGCGCGCAGGGCAAGCTCTCCCCAGCCGGTGCCGATTTCCAGGACCCGGGTGCCTTCCTTCACGCCGGCCCTGTCCAGCAGCCGGTCAATCTTGGCCTGCTGCGCTGCGGCCAGCCCGTCCCAGGCCACGTTCCGCAGGGCGTCGCCGCTTTCCGGGAAGAGGGCGCTGGAGTACGTCATGGTGCTGTCCAGGAACGAGGCGAAGAGCTCGTTGGAGAGGTCGTAGTGCCGGGAGATGTTGGAGCGGGTGTTCTTCTCCGTGTTCCGTTCCCTGCGCGGCTGGCGCGGCAGGTACAGGCCGCGCAGCTTCTGCAGCGGCTCGGGAACGAGCGTGCCGACGCGGGAGGCAAACACCTCCATGACGGCGGTGAGGTCATCGGCGTCCCAGTCGCCGGCCATGAAGGACTCGCCCAGGCCGATCAGGCCGCCGTCGCCGAGGCGGGTGGCGAAGGCAACGGGTCGGTTGATGGTCATGACGGGATAGCCGGCGGCAGCCTCGCCAGGGGCGGTGCCGGCGGGTACCTGGTCGGAGGGAGCCGTGCCCAGTGCTGCTTTGCCCAATACTGTGCCATCCGGGTACCGGACTTCCAGCGGCAGCCTGCGCACGGCAGCCTTGAAGATGGCGTCCGCCGCGCGTCCGGCAACACGGGCCTTGAGGCTCGAGGGCACCGTGGCGATGCTGGGCCAGATGGCGGCGTCGATGGTGGCGGGAGGCTGGGGAACGGTGTAGGGCACCCTGCTGGTGACGAGCCCGCTGTCGACGGCGCTGCCGGCAACTGCGCTGCCGTTTACTGCGCCGCTGTGCGTGGTGCCCTGTGCCCGTCCCGTACCGGATCCGGTCGCTTCGGTCATTGTCACTGAACTGCCTCCTGTGAAGGGTGGTGTGGTTTTTTGATGATGGGCAGGCGGCGCGCCCACAGTTTGATGCCTTGCCAGCGGATCTGCGCCGCGACACGCAGCGGGGCCGCGGGTACGGCGAGCGCCGCGGACACGATGTTCCGCACGCTTGCTTGGTGCCGGACGCCGTCCATGGTGGCGATGAAGGGCTGCTGTCCCTCCCGTTCCAGGACGATCGATACGGCGAGCCGTTCGCCTGGTTCGGGGAGCTTCATGCGGTACTCGCCGTCGACGTCGTTGAACGGCGAGACGTAGAACGCCTTCGGGACGCTCGCCCTGCCCGTGGCGTCGGTTTCGAGGAGGTAGCAGTGCCGCTCCCCGTACGTGTTGTGAACCTCGGCGACGACGCAGCGCAACTCACCGGAGGCACTATGGCACCAGAACACGCTCAGCGGGTTGAACACGTGCCCGAAAACCCGGGCGCTGGCAAGCATGGTGATGCGCCCGCCGTCGGGCTTTATCCCCTGGGTGGCAAGGTAGCTTTCCACGTTGCCGCGCAGGGTGCCGTCCGGATCACCGAGGTGGTCCTCCACCCGGAATCCCGCCAGCGGCCGCAGCAGGCGCGGCAGCTGCGGGAGATGGTCGACGTCGACATACCAGCTGTAGCTGCGGTAGGTAAACGCGTTGCGCAGCGGAGTCCGCCGCACATGGGCGATGGCAGTGCGGTAGATAGCCGCGCCGTGGAGGCCGGCCGGATGGATGGTGGCCGGCGCGCTCATGGCACCTCCACCGCGGCCGGCGGAACTGCGGCCGGCTGGACTGCGGGCGGCGCGAGGTCCGGGTCCACGGCCACCGTGCCGATGTTAACAGTGTCGCTGTTGACCGGGCCCCAGTCGCGGCCGAGCCGGGCGGCCGCCTTGAGGCCGGACAGGGCGCCGTCCTCGTGGAATCCCCAGCCGTGGTACGCGCCGGCGAAGGCCAGCCGCCCGTCGCCGAGTCCGAGGATCCGCTGCTGCGCCGCCAGCGACTCCGGGGTGTACTGCGGGTGCTCGTAGACCATCCGGTCCAGAACCGTGGAGTCGTCGATCAGCTCGGATTCGCCGAGGCTGACGATGTACCGGCCGCCGTCGACGGTCTCCAGCCGTTGCAGCCGGGTCATGTCGTAGCTGACCAGGACCTTGTCCGGCCGGGCGTCGCAGGACGGCAGCCGGTAGTTCCAGGAGGCCTGGGCGTTGGGGCTGGCCGGCAGCACGGCCTCGTCACGGTGGAAGAGCGTCTGGTTCACCGAATAGGGCATGCCGCCAAGGGCGGCCCGCTCGGCCGCCGAGGCGTCGGTGAGCATGCGCAGGGCCTGCGCCGGGTGGGTGGCGATGACGACGGCGTCAAAAGTCTCGCGCACGGTCCCGGCACCGAGCGCGGACGTGACGTCGACGCCGTCGGCGTGCCGGTGCACCGTGGTGACCGGGCTGGCGAGCCGGATGTCCGGCAGGGTCGCGGCGACCTTGTTGACGTAGCTGCGCGAGCCGCCGGTGACGGTCCGCCATTGCGGGGAGCCCTTGACGCCGAGCAGGCCGTGGTGGCCCAGGAAGGTGAACAGGTAGCGGGCCGGGTAGGCCAGCGCGGTGGTGGGGTCGCAGGACCAAACGGCGCTGACCACGGGGGTCATAAAGTGCGAGATGAAATAGCTGCTGAACTTCTCCTGGGCCAGGAACTCCCCCAGGGTGAGCTCGTGTCCGGCGACTGCCGTGCCTGTGGCGGGTTCGGCCAGCAGGGCGCGGGCCCGGCGGTGGAACCGGGTGATTTCCAGCAGCATCCGCAGGTAGCGGCCACGCAGCAGGGTGGACGGCCGGGGAATGATCCCGCGCCCCTTGGCCCGTGCGCCGGCGTATTCCAGCCCGCAGCCGTCGCAGCGGACGGACATGCTCATTTCGGAGTCCTGGGTTTCGACGCCGAGCTCGGCGAACAGGCGCAGGAGCGTGGGATACGTCCGTTCGTTGTGGACGATGAAGCCGGTGTCCACGCCCAGCGTGGGTCCGTTCTGCTGCGGCACATCGTGGGTGTGGGCGTGGCCGCCGAGCCGGGAGTCGGCCTCGAAGAGCGTTACCCGGTCCTGCCCGTTCAGCACGTACGCGGCGGTCAGCCCCGCCACTCCGCTGCCGATGACGGCGACGCGCCGGCCTGCCGGAATCCCTGCTGCTTGCGACACTGATCTGCTCCTGTTGTCTGGCCCGAAGTCTCTTATGGGCAATTCGGTGCCGTCGGGCGGCCGGATGAGTATGAATGTGGGATTTTTCAGTTCTGCTGTCAGACCCTCGCCAGTGACGCCGTCAGCTGCCACTCGAGTTGGGTTCCTCGGATTCTCCTGCATGGGCCCGGCCGCGCAGCGCAGACTTTCCGTGCGGACCTTCCGGCAGACACATCAGCACGCAGACCGGCACGGCCGCCGGAGGGCCGGGTATGCCACAATGAAGCGGGAATTCCGGTCCCGTCTCCGTGGACCCGCAACCAGGCGAAGGGCAGCCCTTGATCAACCCCGTCCATCTCCGGACCCTTGTGGAAGTGATCCGGCTTGGATCGTTTGCGGCCGCCGCCACCCGGTTGGGCTACACGGCTTCGGCCGTCTCCCAGCAAATGTCGGCACTGGAACGCGACACCGGCGTCACCTTGTTCCAGCGCGCGGCCCGCAGCATCCAGCCGACCGAAGCCGCCGTCGTCATGACCCGGCATGCCGCCAAGGTCCTGACGGACATCGAGACGCTGATGGCCGCCGCCTCCCGGGCGCAGGAAAGTCCCAGCCAGGAGCTGCGGCTGGGCATCTTCCCGAGCCTCGCCACCTATGTGCTGCCGCCGATCCTGCGGAACCCGGCCTGGAAGAAGCTCGGCATCGACCTGCGGGTCTCGGTCGCGGAACCGGCCCAGACCATCCAGGGGCTGCGGACCGGCGGCGAACTCGACGTCGCCCTGGTGTACCAGGTGGGACAGTCCGGCCTCGCCTGGCCGCACACCGTGGACCGGCAGTGGATCGGCGACGACGACTTCCGCGTGGTGCTGCCGGCGGCCTGGGGCATCGGCACGGATTCCAAGGTCGCCGCGCCGCATCTATCGGACATGCCCTGGATCATGCACCACCCCGGCACGTCCGACGCCACGGTGATTGAACGGCTCTTCGCGAGCTGCAACCTGCACCCCCGCGTGGTGGCCTACAGCGATGACTTCCACGCGAGCCTTGAGATGGCCGCCGCCGGGCTCGGCGCCGCCCTGGTCCCCGACCTCGCCCTGCGGCACCGGCCTGCCGGCGTGGTGGTCCTCGATGTGCCGGAGATCCGGCTGGCACGGAATGTTTTCGCCCTGCTGATCAATGAGAAACGGACGGCCCAGGTCCAGCTCTTCGTGGAGCTGCTGGCCGAGACGATGCACCGGCCCGAGACAAAATAGCCAACGCTTCCCACCTGCGTTATGGCTTGGCAGCGCGCTAGTTCTATACGCTGCGCTGGCCTCACGGAGCGTAGGCGTACTGAACGGCCCAATCGATCTGAAGGTGACCCGCAATTTGGTCGGACGGCGAGGTCGCGCCGTCGCCGACCTCAGTCTCGGCTTGCAGGGTCCAGCGGAAGGTAGTGTCCGGCACACCGGACGGCAAAGTAGTCTCGCTGACCAACTCACCGTCCCAGAACCACTTGACCTTTCCAGGGCTCCACTCGGTTGTCGCAACGTGCCAACCAGAAGAGTCCGTCGGCGAGTAGCTATGGATAGGCGGGTCCACCGCCATTACTCCGCCTTCAAGGGACCCCTTAATTCTTGACGTTGCAAGCATTGCGCCGTTCAGATTACCCTCCGGCCAATCAATTTCTCCCTCGTTCCAATCATTGCTTGTTGGCCAGAGCATAAAGGCAATCTTGTAGCCTGGAAGAGAGTCCGAGCGGAATCTGATGGAATATCTGCCGTACTTTTGTCCGTCATAGCCAAACGGCACGACAGCAGCCACTCGCGGCTTACCTCCGGCGGTATGAAGGAAATAATCGAGTCTTCCCCCTGAAACTGACAAAACAAGATCAGGACTGTAGGTTCCGTTGCCGGAGGTGTCCGTCAGGCCCGAGTAGCCTCGCATTTCTTGACCATAGACGCTACCGATCCGGCCCAAGGCAGCCGGGGTGTTGAAGTCTTGCGCATAAGTCTGCCTCCATCCAGGAATGTCGCCTGTTGGCATAGTCGTCACCCCCGAGGAGGCAGCCAAAATGACAATTCCAGACGCAATGGCCGTTAAGGATCGCAGTACGTTGGCTCTGAAATTCATCATTCGCCCCTAACCCTTGGGACCAAGCTTGGAAAATTCCTTGGAGCGCTGACCTGTAGGACCTGGTCACGGACTCAGCGAACTCACTTCCCCGCCAGGGGTTACTAGACGATAGACCCGAACCGATCCAGTGTCCAGCACCTTCTCCACACCTCCGCTGACCAGCTGTTGCTCGGCTCGGGGCAGCACCGCAGCATCGAGCCCGTCAAGGCGGACCGCGTTCTGCTCTTCGCTGTCGGAGAAGATGATATAGGTCTTGGTCGTGCTGGGAGAATAGTCAGCTACGAATTCCTTGACTTCGGCGACACCGAATGTATCCGGTGCAGCCCCCAGCAGGTCGGACACGGAAGCGGCGCCCATCCCGGTCGCGACGTAACTGTAGTAGTTCGCGCCGATGGCAAACGGAAACCGTTGCCATAGAGCCGGATGCATCCCCATTATCAGATCGTCGGGCTGCACGTGAGCGTCAAGCCACTTG
Organism: Arthrobacter sp. 01L42; assembly: GCF_056400005.1. Classification (NCBI taxonomy): domain Bacteria; kingdom Bacillati; phylum Actinomycetota; class Actinomycetes; order Micrococcales; family Micrococcaceae; genus Arthrobacter; species Arthrobacter sp. 01L42. Next base: position 124,872 of record NZ_JBFTSL010000008.1, read on the forward strand.
GCCGCACTGACTTCGCCTTCCGGAACCCGGTGGTCCAGTTCGGGCTGCAGGTAGGTGAATGTGAAGAGTAGTGCCATGGCAGAAAGCGATATCACTGCCGGGACAGATCTCCGGCGATTGGCGTGACGACCTGACCAAACGCGGCGGCCTGACCAGAAGAACCATCCCACGCCAATGGCCAGCCACGGCAGGGCAAACAGGTAGACGCGAAGGATGGCTTCCCCTCCGTAGGCCTGGACGAAAAGTACAAATCCGGGGGCGATCGCCAACCAGCCGACCAGTAATGTCGTCCGCACCTGGCCGTTGAGCAAATTACGGATGAAGCCCAAGCTGGCGAGAATGCCCGTCAGGGCGGAGAGCACCATCAATCCGATCTCTTGCCATCGTTCTGGTGGGGTACTCGGCACAGCATCAGCCGGCCTGTTGGTGGCATTGGCGACCGCGTCGGACCCGTTGAAGAAGCCGAACCTATTGCCGACGTAGTCCCAGTTCGGCAGCAGGTAGATGATCGCAATCCCCAGGAGGGCCGGACCGACCCACTTGGGCCTGAAGAATCCGAGCACAAAGAGAGGAAGAAGACCGAGGACGGCCAGGTACGGTGTGAGTTGATGGCTTGCCGCAATAACTGCTTGCAGAACGAGAACCGCGATGATGGCCGCGATTCGCAGGGGCCGGGGGGTGGGGTCGCCAGACGGCTCCACGACTCGGCCACGTCGCGTCCACCACCGTTCGAGCGCACCCACTACCTTGATGGGTGAGCCGCGAAGGAATGTGAGCATCGTGAGGCACATGGTCAGGTACAGGGTATAGGCGAAGGTCTGCGGGGAGTAATAGTTCTGTCCAACCCAGTTGCTCAGGGCGAATACCAGCCCGGCGGTCCAATAGACCCGGGGATTGATGGAGAGCGCACGGGCGATGGCAACCACTATAAAGACATCAACCAGCGCGGATGCGGTCTCGCTCCACGAGGCGTAGGCGAGGGCATCGGGATACCCGAAGGCTTGACCGAGAAAAGCGCTGGCGGAGAAGAAGCCCGGCCACCGGTTGTAGATGTCGAGTGAAGGATCAACCCGGCCGGCGGCGCTGATGAAGTCTGTGACGGCAATGTGCTTGTAGGTCCATGCCAGTCGGGGAACGCTTGAAAGCAAGCTTGCCGACCCGTAGAGCATGATGACGAGCGCCGTAAGCGAGGAGCCCATGATCCACGACGGGGTGATCGCTTTTGCCACCAGACCCCAAATGCAGAGGCCGAAAACGATGGCCACTGCCGCGTACCAGATTGCGGGAAGCTTGGTCAGTAGGCCGAAGTCGTCCAGAGGGCCAGTGTTGGTCATCGCCAGCGCGACGCCCCAGAGAAGGGTGGCGGCCCCCAGGATCAGCCACGGAAGGAACCCGGTGAAGCTGCGCTCGGTCAGCCTGCTCAGCCACCAACGAGCAGGAGCGGAATGAAATTCTGCCCTTCCGCGGGTGAAGACGACCGCCGCGGATGCTGCCAGGAGCAGGCCGGCGGCCACCGGTTGCGGATGCCAATTGCCGGTCCAGGCCATGACGAGGCCGGCGACCGCGGCCAGCACAGCGCTCGTCGTTCCTGTCCAGACCATGCGCGCGAAGGGGTCCGCGACAGGAAGCCAGCGCACAACGGCCCAGCCCGGCAAAATCATCCAGACGGCAAATTCGAACACGGCAAGAGCCGGGTGGCTAAGATTCGCCATGATCAGGCCGGCAGCCAAGACCCCACAGAGCGCGAGCAATCGGTCATAGGCTGACGAAGCCCTGACCACGGGCGACACGGGCGTGCGGGCGAGCATGTTGTCTACTAACGATGAATTCATGAGGCTAAACCTCCTGCATGGACATGCGCGCACGCTTGCCCTCTGCAATAAGCCACGGCAGGCAACCGAGCGCGATGACCGCACGCGTCAGGTTACACTCCAGCGTTTGGGGAAGGAAGATCGAAACGGCGCAGGCGGAGACCACGACAAAAATTGCGGCGGTGAGCCGTGCCGGCACCTTCCGCCAAACCGGCTCTGCCGGAAGGACCATCCTTTGGAGGGCCGCCAGGAGGGCATACGTCAACACGGTCGCCGCAGCTGCTCCGACGATTCCCCAGAGCGGGACGAGGACAAAATTTAGCAACAGACTCGCGACGGCGGCGATGCTGGTCAGCAGACCTATCGTCTTACCGCGGCGCAAGATCACCAGCAGCCGGCCAGAAGTACAGCCAGAGGCGACTGGGAAAGCTGCGAGGCAGACCAGGAACACAACAATCGTGAGCTCCTCCGGGCGGAAACTGGCTGGCAAGAGCACTTGAAGGGCCAGGGGCGCAGCCATGGTCATGCCCGCGGTCGCTGGCAGGAGGAGCCGGTACAGAGCATCCCTCGAATGCGTCGCAGCAGCCCACCGTGCGGAATGGTCGCTCATGGCAGCAAAGATTGGCGTCCACGCACCGCTTGTAAAGGAAAGGAGGAGAAGGGCAATCGACCCCATGACATAAGCAGCTTGATACCGGCCCACCTCCTCGGGCCCCAGGATCACCTGAATGACAAGTCGGTCGCCGGCGTTGAGCTGGAAAAGGGCAATACTTGCCGCGGTGAGAGGCAGACCCAGTCTTATTGCACGTTTAGTGACCGGCCAGTTGACGAGCCCGCGGGTCCTCGGTCCTGTAAACACTATGGCCAGTGCCATAGCAACAAATTGGCTGCCCACCGTTCCCAGCGCGAAAGTCGAAGCGTCTTTGCTCACCGTTAACAGCAGGATGAGGCCAAGAAGTTGCCCGCCGACCGTGGCAAGGACGCTGATGATGAAGAAGTGTTGTATTCGGTCTTCGCTCAGCAAGAAAGCAAGCATCGCTTGGACCGCAACCGTTGGCGCGGTCCAGAGAATGATCACGTTGAGGAGCTCGGCGTAGTCACCGAGTCCTAGTGCCATCCGCCAGGCGGGGGCGGTTATGAGGAATAAAATGGTAACGATCACGGCGATCGCTATGCTCACCGCGATCAATCCCCGGGCGGCCTTCGAATTTCGATCCTCCATACGTTGCAGCAACAGTGCCTGATCCATTCCGACCATTGCAAAAACCACAATGATCTGATGGAGCGTAATCCCCGTAGCCAAGGCCCCGAACTCCGCTACTGGCAGCAGATGCGCCAGAACAGGCGAAATAAGGGCCGACACCACGAACTGCAGAGCCAGGCCGAGCACGTACAGCATGCCTCGACCAAACAGATCTGATGCCCCCTGCTGCTCTGCTTTTGGTCTTGCCTCGCTCTGCGCCTGGCTCATGATCCAGCCGTCCTCTCACCGTGCACAGTGTCGAACCCGCTCCCTGGAGACGGAGAACTAAACTCATTCACTTAATCACGCCCTCGCCGGCTGCGCGCTGACGAAAGTAATTCAGCGGGCCAGCAGCGACCGCGAGAAGTTCGAGGCGGCCGAGCTCGGCGATCTTGCGGTCGTTGCCGTCACCCCTTTTTTCCGTCTGGACGGCCTGTCCCTCCGCGGGCTGACCCAACGAGAATAGCCGCCGGAGCGCGTGCGGGCTGCGGGCGAGGGCCATGCGGGCAGTCCGGGGGTTCAGGAGAATTTTCGTGATCCAGGCCCCGAGGCCGTTGCCGTACGCCTGGGCCTGGCTGCGCAGCTCCGCAAAATCGTCCCGATGGCGGTGCCAGACGATGGCGGAGGGTTGCACCACCAGTGAGTGCCCCTCAAGCAGCACCCGCGTAAACATGTCGATGTCTTCTCCGCCTCCCGTGCGGGTGCCGGCGCCGAAGGCCGTGTCAAAGCCGCCCAGGCTTAGCGCTGTGCGGCGATCAAGTGCGAAGTTCGCTCCGGTACCGAAGGCGCCTACCGTGAATGGGAACATCGGCAGATCGGCGGGAGGTTCGGCGAGCGAGAATACTCTGGGCTCGACGTTGTCCGCCCAGCTGACGCGCCCGTCGAAGTACGCCTGGGTTTCCGAGCGCAGCTCGCCGCTGGCTACGAGCCCGGAAACGCACGCAGCATTCGGGGCGCGTTCGAAGCCGGCCGCGATTTCCATGAGCCAGGCCCCGTCCACCGAGGTGTCATCGTCCGTGAAAGCCACGATATCTCCGTGTGCGTGGCGCAGCCCCGTGTTGCGTGCCTGGGAGAGCCCTGGAATGGGTTCTTCGATAAGCCGGACCCGCGGATCCGGAAACTCTTCGCGCACCATGTCCCGTGTGGCCGTCGTCCGGGCCGCGTTGTCCACCACTACTACGTCGAAATTCGGGTAATCGAGGCGCAGAATGCCGGCAAGAGAGGCCCGGAGCAACGAGTCCCGGTCCCTGGTGCAAACGACGACGGTGATTGACGGTGTGGACACCGCAGCCGGGGCAGCGGGTGCTTGTGGCAGATGCCCCACCGCGGTCTCGAGCGCACCGCGTTCGACTCGGCCGCCTGGGGCATCGACGTCGACAAAGCCATGCACAAGGGAACCCTGGCGTAAGAGCAACCTGGCACGCTCGTACCCGTCAGATTCCAACAGCACAAGTTGGGAATGCTGTTGCAGGCTCAACAAGTCGACGGAACCCACCCATCGCGCCCCCGGCCAGTCCGGAGGATTTTGGCTTTCCATGGCCGGGACGAGGTGAAGGTCAGTCCCCTCGATTCCCTGCGTCGCCTCTGTAAGGTGCCCGCTCATTGCCCTACCCCGACCATGGCAGAGTCTTCGGCGTGTCCGGTGCGCGAGATGGCGCGCTGCGGTTCCGAGCCGGCGGCGAGTTGCCGCCCGCGGACGTAGCCGGCAGCTGTGCACGCCAGCACGGCCAGGACGGTTGCCGCCCGCGCGAGGCCCCCAGGCTCCGTGCCGCGGCTCCAGTCGCGCACTCCTCCAAATACCGCGCGCGGCAGGATGTTGCGGACGTACCGCCGCTCAGAGCCCAAAGCACGCTTGTGACCCACCACATGGCTCATCTGGGCTTTGGACGTGCCCTCAGACCAGGAGCGAGCCAGCATGTATCTGAGAGTTGCCCGCTGAGCCGGCACGTGGTGGTGGACCAAGGCCGCCGGCTCGTAGACCACCCGCGACCCCGGTGACCCCATGACGGAGCGGATGCAGATCTCGGTCTCTTCGCAACCCACCGGCTTGGTGCCCTGACGTCCGAGTGCGACATTGAATCCGCCGACCTGGCGAATGACTTCAGCGCGGAAGGACATGTTTGCCCCGATGATGTTTCGCACCTCGGTAGCGACCTTGGGCATACCGCGATAGCTGCACCCGACAATCCAGTCAAGCTCTTGGCCGAAATGGGCCGGGCGGCCCGTTTCCCACACCGGTTCAACACGCCCGCCCACGGCGAGCACATCCGGGTCAGCGTAGAGCGCTGTCAGCCGCTCCAGCCACGTTGGTGCCGCTACGGCGTCGTCGTCCAGGAAGGCCACGATGTCGGACGCCACCAGGCCTACCCCGGTGTTGCGGGCTCCGGACAGACCTCGCGGCCCACTGTTCTCCACGAGCATCACATCCGTGACAGTGGCAACGAGGCGCTTGTAGAGGTCGACATTGTGATCGACCACCAGGATCACCTGTTGAGGGACCAGTGTCTGCGCGGCTACCGAGTCCAGGACGTTCATCAACAAATCCCAGCGGTCCTCCGTATAAGAGCAAATGACTACCGAAGCGTTGGAGGGTTCTATTGCAGTGGTCATGTCAGATTCCTCCCGCCGCCGCCAGAATGCTTTGCGGGTCCGTGGGCGTCCGCGGGAAGCGGACGTCCGGGTAGGCGTACTTGAGCCTTCGAAGGGCCTCGGGGCGGGACCCTGCCGTGGGCGCCTCCCACGTGGCGCACTCCCGCGCGAGCGTGCGAAGGACGCGCCACCCGTCGCGGAACGTCTGCAGGTTCGAATTTCCCGATATCCGGTCAAGTTCGATACTCGGAACCTCGGCGATACGCAGGCCCGCCCTGGCAGCCCGAACAATCAGCTCTGTCTCGATTTCAAAGCCGTCGGATTCCAGCTGGAGAACATCCAGGCATTCCCTCCGCATGGCGATGTACCCGTAGCAAAGATCTGAGTAGTTGCTGCGGAGCACGGCATTCGCCAACGCCGTCAGCGCGAGGTTGCCGGCGCTCCGCAGCAAGGTGATGTCCTCGGAACCGCCGCCGGTGACGTAGCGCGAGCCTTTGACGAAGTCGTAGTCATGCTGAAGAGGGGAAACGAACCACCCAATCTCGCGGGGGTCCATACTGCCGTCAGCGTCGAGCATGACGATGATGTCGCCCGACGCGGCGGACAGACCCGCACGGACGGCAACACCTTTCCCCTTCCGGGGCTCGGCCACCACGACGACGTCACTGCGGAGAGCCTTGGCAACGGCGACAGTGTGATCGGTCGAACGCCCGTCCACGATGACCACCTCATCCACGTACGAGGGCATGCGACGGAGGACCCACGGCAGGTTCTTTGCCTCATTCAAAGTGGGTATGACTACGCTGACGGATGCAGTCGGCGACCAGGTACCGGGTTCTGATTGAGAGATTGGAAATTGACTGGGAATAGACACAAGCCTCACCACTTCATGATTTCTGGAGGATTAGTCGGCGCCGTCGCGCCAGAATTGCTAAACAGCGCAAATTTGCTCTCGGGACGCTTTCAAGAGGCGCGTCCGGCGGAATCCTTACATTTCAATTTCATTCGCAAGGGAGACCATGCCCGGGCAAGACGAGCCTAAAAGCCTGCTAGAGGGGTACAACCGAGTACGTAGTACTCGTCTTTTTGGCGGGAACAGGGCTCTTGCTACTTGGTCCGCCGATGAGGTCCAGACCGAGAGGTGGGACCCGGTACGGCCATGGAGCCCGGTATCCCGGTGGAACTTGGCCGTAATAGGGCATGTTCCCAACTACTCGCGTAGGCAGCGGGACCGGACGCAGGAATGCTAATTGTGATTAAGGACTCGTAACTGCTTCCCAGTGGCACCCGACACAATTGAGCTGAATACGTAATATTTGACCGCAGCACGGGCCCACCGGCGGCGAGCAAGGAGCTAGACGGGTCTGGCTCCGCCAGGTCCTCGGCGATCGGACGGCGAGCCGGCGGGTGGTCCGCCAGCCGGTCCGATGGCGGGGCGGAGAGCCGCGGTGCGTGACGAAGGGCGTCTCCGCCGGGGCACCGGCGGAGACGAGTGCGGCGCTTCGAACCGGCGCCGGGCTATGGCGAGGATTCGGGTCTAACGCCTTCGACCGTGCTCGAGGAGAATCCGTTCGACGGCGTCTACATGCGCCGCAAACGGGAACCGCTTTGCCACCCACTCGGCGCATTCCACACCGAGCAATGGTCTGGTGACCCGCCAATCCAGCAGCGACTCGAGCTTCTCGGCCCAATCAGCTGGTGATTCAGGTTCGACCAGGAACTCCGCCATCGGGCCGCTCAGAATTTCGGGCACCGCGCCCACACGCGAGGCGACCACCGGACGGCCTGTAACCATACCCTCGACAACGACGCGGCCAAACGTCTCTGGCAGCCGAGTCGGGAATACCACGACGTCGCTGGCATGCAGGTAGGGAATGACGTCGCGGGTCATCGGATAAGTCCGGTAGAAACGCGGGTCCAGCCCGTCCAGCCCCCGTCGGACGGCAAAATCGTCGCTGTCGGGCGATGGACCCACCATTACCAGGGTGCCCTCAACGCCGCGCTGTTTAAGGATCGACCACGCCCGGAGCAGGTCAGACACACCTTTCGCAGCCGTCAACTGTCCGTAGCACAGCACGATGGGGCCACCGGCGGGCAGGTTCAGCTGTTCACGCGCACGGGCCCGCTCATCGGCGCCACCGAAGGGGTAGTGGTCCATCGGGATGGCGTTGTGCACGGTGGTGATCTTGGCCGGATCCACCCCGCCGTCTATGTAGGCGTCGCGGACGAAATCGGAGACCGCGATAAAGTGGGCCACCCCGGAAGTCAATTCGCGAAGCCGCCGAAACATTGGCGGGGCGTGCAGATGGCAGACCAAGGCGCACCCCGCGGCCCGCGCGACGGCCTGACCCCAGATGATGTGCTCGAACCTGTTCAGCCACAACACATCTGGACGCTGCCTGCGCGCCGAGAGAGCGGCGCCTGCGAAGCCTGCGAGGTCCCGGACGGCCCGCTGGGGTTGGAAGTCGAAGGAGAAACCGCCCTCCAAGCCGACGCCGGCGGCCTCGTAGGGGGCGCGCAGCACACCGTCGGTGCCGAACATGATGTCGACCTGATGACGTCGACCAGCAAGTGCAAGGGCATCCTCCAGGACGCAGATCTCGACCCCGCCGAGAGGTTCGAGTGAGCGGAGATGGGCCAGGATCCGCAGCGGCCCTCCCGGGTTCAACCGCTTTCGGTCCGCTGTTATTCTCGTCCTCATTAAGATGCCGCCGCCCGCCGATGATCAGGGTCGTCTATTCGAACCAGACGGGCAGGATTTCCGGTCATCACCCCTCTCTCGGGAACGCTCTCAGTGACCAGCGCCAACGCGCCTATTCGAGCGTGGTTTCCGACGTGAATGCCGCCCACGACGACGCATCCTGCTCCGAACTCGACGCCGTCGCCCGCCGATGCCACACCCTTTTCAGTGCCGTCGCGTCGAATGACGTTGCCGATCGTGACGTTCTGGCGGAGGATACAATCCGCTCCTAAGGTCACCCCCGGGTTCAAGACAACGCTGTGCGGATGATAGAGCCGGAGGCGGGGCCCTACTTGTATCTCGGCGGGCAGTTCAACACTGATGAACAGCGAGGTGAACAGCCGGTAGACGACGGCAAACAGGTTGCCGACGGCGCCCCAGCGGCGAAACCCCCATTGCGCGAGCCGGAACCACGCCAGGACAAGCTGTGAGTCTCGATACCCCGCGTTGACGCTCCAGTCCTGGAATACCCACTTCACGAGGGTCTGCGGTGCAGCAACATCTTTGTTGGCCACGGCCCCACCTTTCTTCATTGTGAGCTTCCCGCCCCGTCGCGGACGTGAGGGAACTCACTCTTCGGGAGAGCGCATTCGCCTTCGTGCGGGGAGAAATCGCGGATACGGCGGGCCGGCACACCAGCGTAGACACCGTACGACTCGCACGTGCCGGCCACGACGGCTCCGGCGGCGATGACCACGTCGTCGTCGATCACCGCACCCGGAAGGATTACTGCGCGGGCCCCGACCCAGACGCGCTTGCCAATCTTCACCGGCCGTCCCACCGCCTCCGGCTGAATACGACCATGCGTCATCGGATGATGGCTGGTCAGGACCATGGCTTCCATCCCGAAGCCGGAGTAATCGTCGACTGTCACAGGCGCGTTGGCCTCAATGAAGACGCCCCGGTTCATGTAGACCAGGGAGCCAACTGTGAGGTTCGCAGCCTTCCCGGCGAGCTTGAACATCATGCCGGGCGGAGATTTCATCGAAGCACCGGCCAGGTTGTACAGCCGCCGCCGACAGTCCCGAGGCAGCCAGGGGGACCCGCCGACGGAACTGAAAAGGGTGAAGTGGGTTGCCCGCTCGACGTCCTCGCGCAGCCGGGCGGCAATTCCCGCCAAGCGGCCGCGTCCGGTCGGTCCTGAAATACTGGGGGCCGGGTCGGAGTGGGTAACATTTGCAGGCGCCGGGCGCTGGTTTTCGGCTACTGACATGGATCGTCCTGTTCGCTCGGAATCTTGGGGTGTAGGCCTCTCTCAGGGCTTCGCTGGAGGACCCGATGCTGTCGATGGACTCCAGGCCTTCATCTGCCTGCGGCTGCGTAGATAGGCCAGAGGCCCCTTGGGATAGCCGCGAAGCTCGTTGATGACTAGGTGACGGGGGTACAACTCGATGTTCGGGCCGTGGGCCGGAGCCGTGGCGCCCACCTTCATTCCGCGGATTCTTGCGAGGCTTTGCCGGAGCATCCGCCACCCGGCGAGCGGCAATTGGGATCCTAACCCGAGCAGATGACGGCGGTCAGACAGAATCAGCGAGGTCAGCATCGCCGTGAAGCCCAGCCCGTTGCCGCGGAGTTGATGCAGCAGTTCGTCGACCTCCCGGCGGTGCCGGTGGTGGGCGACAGCGGCAGGTTCGTACCCGACTACTCCGCCGCTCCAGAGAATCTTGATGAGCATGGCCAGATCCTCACCGCCACGGGCCGGGGTCCCTGTGCCCAAGGCGAGGTCGAATCCCCCCAGCCTCAACAACGTCGACCGCCGGAACGCCATATTGGCTCCTGCGCCGTAGGCTCCCGCGCCATAGACAGCGAAATCCCGGACGCGGTTGCCGGCAGCGTCTTGGACGACGGTACGGGACCCGCGCAACCACTTCGGCCCCGGCGCGGCCCGTAACGTCAGCGGCGAGAATGTGCGCTCACCGCTGAATCCGCCGTAGTACCGCTCGAACCATATTTGCGCCGAGGTCTCCATCTCTGCTGGCAGAATGAGGCCGGTGACGGCGTCCAGAGAGGGCTCGTTGGTGAACCGACTGCCGATTGCCCGCAGCCACCCCGGCTCGACCAACACGTCGTCGTCGGTGAACGCAACAATTTCGCCCGTTGCCGCCGACACCCCGGCATTGCGTGCAGCTGAAATGCCCGGCTGGACTTCGCGGATCACGCGAATCCGGCTGCGGCCAGCCATCAGTCCCGGCAGCGGATCGTCATCCGGGAGGGCCCGGCGGTTGTCGACCAACAGAAACTCGACATGCGGGTAGTCGACATGGGCGAAGCCGTCCAGCAGCAGCTGCAGGTCCTCCTGACGGCCGACGATGGTGGGGACGACCACTGTGATGGCCGGCAACGCGGTGTCGGGTACAGCGGGGGCCGGGACGGCGCCGACGGCCGTGGCGAACAGCCATTCCAGCTGCTCCGCGATGGCCGGCCTGTTCGGGCCCAGGTCGACATGGACGGCGCCGCACGGGATATCCTCCCGAGTGCCGATAACCAGCACCGACTGATACCGATCGTCCGCCTCCAACACCGGTATCGGCAGATCGAGATCGATGACCAGAACCCTGGTCGGACCGGGTTCCGCTGTCACAGTACTCTTCACAGGGTCTCCTAGGGCTGATTGAGCAGCTCGTCGTGGCTTCGGATCCTTCTGAACGTACCTGCTGACAATCGTTTATGTAACACCTCGGACGAAACATCCCTTTGATCGAGGCAATCGCCCAGCTACGGCGTCTAATTAGCCGTTCACAGTGTCCTTCATGATCGGACACAAAACCATCGCTGGTGGGGCTTTATTTTGCAAAGTGCGTGACTGGCTAAGGAATTTTCGAGCTGCTCCGGAAAGTAAGCCCACTTGTTATCCGCTGGCCGAGGCGGTGCCCGCGAAGCCGCAACATTTCACTTTGAACTGTCACAACGTCCCCGCGTCCTTGGCAGAAACGCGCTGACAGCACCGTTCGCGTCTTTTCCGCTGCCGCGCGGAACGTTGACAAGGAGAGGCGCCATCGCGATAGTAAGGAGCAACCGAGGCATTTGCGTGCTTCCGCAAACGGGTTTCGAAAAGTGGAAACGTCCGCCTTCACCAGCAGTTGCTTGATAACCAGTGAGGTGAGTCAAATGCTTTTCCCCCGGCTTCGCCGGTTCTCCCAAGTCGTCCTGGCCTTCGTGGCGATCGTTGCCCTCCCGGCGAGCGCGGTTGCCCCCGGCGCCGTTGCGGCGACGGGATGCACCTCGGGAACGGTGATGAACGTTGTCGCCCACCAGGATGACGACCTGCTGTTCATGAGTCCCACACTCATCTCGGCGATTCGCAACGGCTTGTGTGTGCGCACCGTATATCTCACTGCGGGCGATGCGAACAACACCGCCAGCTATTGGAGATCGCGGGAGAGCGGGGTTAAGGCCGCCTACGCGCAGCTGGCCGGAGTCGGGAACACCTGGACGACGGCGGACGCCGGGATCGGCGGCCACCCGATTCCTGTGGCCACGCTTTCCGGGGCTACGAACATTTCCCTGGCGTTCATGCGCTTGCCCGACGGGTGGCTCGATGGAAGTGGCGGGTCCAGGTACGGTTTCCAAAGTCTGCAAAAACTGTATCTCGGCGCGTTGAACAGGATCACCGCCGTCGACAGGTCCTCCTCCTACACCCTCTCCACGCTGGGGAGTACCCTGCTGACATTGATGAACAGCTACCAGCCGGACCAGATTGCCACGCTTGACTTCGCCGGCGGTTATTCAGACGGGGACCACAGCGACCACCACACCGTCGGGTATCTCGTGCTGGCAGCGCAACAGCAGTACACAAGGCCTCACACGATCACCGGATTTGAGGGGTATGGCACCGCCCAACGAGCGTCCAACGTTTCGGATCCCGATCTGACCACCAAGACCAAAGCCTTCCTGACCTACGCGCAATTCGATTTCAACACCTGCAACACCGCCGCCGCGTGTTCCTCGCGCGCCGAGGGCGCCTGGTTCTCCCGGCAATACACCGTCGCATTGCCTGCGCCGACCCCGAGTCCCACGCCCACCCCCACGCCCACCCCGACTCCCACCCCGACGCCGGGTACTGGTAACGTCGCGGCTTCGGCGACCGCCACCGCCAGTTCCCAGAACTCCGCCGACGGCCAGACCGCGGCGAAGGCAATCGACGGGGTCATCGACGGCTACCCCGGCGACTACATGCGGGAATGGGCCACCGCAGGCGGCAAGACTGGAAGCTACCTAAACCTGGCATTCCCCGCCGCCGTGACCCTGAACCGGGTAGTGCTGTACGACCGGCCCAACACCGACGACCAGATCACGGCCGCCAACCTTATCTTCTCTGACGGCAGCACTGTAGCCGTGCCCTCCCTGAACAATGCCGGGCAGGCCACGTCCATAGACTTCGCTGCGCGCTCCACAACCAGTCTGCGACTAACTGTCACCGCCGTCAGCGGCACGACTTTCAATGTGGGTCTGGCGGAACTCCAGGCCTACTCCAGCCCAACCTTGCCTTGACCGCATCCGCGGTGGGCCAGAATCGGCCGGCGGACCCGGGTAAGTAATGCTCGGGTCGAAAAACAAGTAGGAGCTACTCGTTCCGCTCGGAGACCCCGATCATAGGCTGAGTCAGTCGAGGCAAAGCCATCGGCAAGAAGAATGGGGAACAGCCCACGCGGGCCGATACTTTCCGGTACCGCCCCACCAACCCCCTGGCGAAGAATCGTGCCCCAATACCCATGGATCCCATGAAATGGAGAGATTTGTGTCCATTCCGAATCGAATTTCGAGTTCTCTCCCCCCGTCCAGCGTTGCGTCGCCGTCGCCGTCAGTGAGCATGGCTATTCCCGCACTGAATGAGGCTCCGGACCCGCCGTGGGCTTTTCGCCGCATTCCCTCCTGCAACCTGGCGGGACAAAGTCCTGCGCATGACTTGAATAGGGGCACGCGGTGACGTCTTCGGCTGGTGATCTTCGGATCGCATACTTCATCACTTCATACGGCTCGGGGGAGCAGTTATTCCGGCTGGTTCAAACACTGCGAACAGCGGAGCCGGATTCGCCCATCGTCATCCACCACGATTCCTTCCAGCAAAGATTGAGTCCTGGATTATTTGACAGCACGCCTCATGTGCACTTCGTCCACAGCGAAGAGCCTATTGTTTGGGGCGACATGACTCTGGAATCTGCCCGATGGCGGGCATTCAAATGGATTCTGGACCACCTTGAAGTCGACTGGGTAATGCTCCTTTCTGAGCAGGACTACCCTATTGCCCCACTCCGCGTATTGCGCCAGCGGTTGACTGCAAGTCGTGCCGACGCCTTTATCCGTGGGCAGCGCATCGATGAAATAGAGGACCCGGACGTACGCCACGAATGCGACATTCGGTACATGTACAGGTATTACTCCGTGCCAGACCTCGGAATTGGGGATTGGCTGCCAGCCAGTTGGCAGTCCCAGCTGGGTCATCTTCGCGGACTGTTCATTAGCGCCGTCATGAGACATCAACGCCGGGTCGCGATATACACAACGCCTGCCGTTCTGGGGTTGCCGACCCGAATCGGCATCAGGCAGCGGAGGTCTCCGTTCTCGTCTGACTTTCCGTGCTGGTACAACGACTGCTGGTTCGCGCTCTCGAAAAAGGCTATGCAACACGTAGTCGATTACGTCGACCGCCACCCTGAATTCGTGCGCTATTACATTCGCACGGTGATCCCGCTTGAATCGGCTACCGCCACGATCCTGTTCAACGATAAGAATATTTTGGTAGAGAACACTCCGTTGCACGCTATCCGGTGGTCTGACCCACAATCTGGTCGCCCGGACGTCTTCAGCTCGCGAGATCTTGAATACCTGCGTTCCTCGGACGCACTGTTTGCCAGAAAGTTCGGTGCGCACGATACCGATGTGCTGGACCAGCTGGATTCCGTCATCACGGATAGCTCTGAGGAGAAAGTATGAAACGTCACCAGTCCGTCCTCATCACAGGTGGTGCCGGGTTCATCGGCTCGAAACTGGCCGGCCGCCTCATTCAGCAAGGGTCCGAAGTCACCCTCGTTGATTCCTTGCATCCCCAGGTTCACCGGAGCGGGTGGCCAGATTCACTGCCTGCCGAAGCAGTCACCCTGCCGTTCGATGTAACAGTTCCTTCCCAATGGGACGCGCTGTTCAGGATGATTCAACCGGACCTGATTGTTCACCTCGCCGCTGAGACGGGTACTGGGCAGTCGCTGACAGAAGCAAGCAGGCACAGTCGCGTAAATGTAGTGGGAACAACCGAATTGCTCGACGGCCTTAGCCGTGCCGGGCATGTACCTGAACGCTTTGTGCTGGCGTCGTCCAGGGCAGTCTACGGGGAAGGACAGTGGGCTCAACGAGACGGTACCGAGTTCTATGCAGCAGCGCGAGATCTTGCCCAGTTGCAGCGTTCACAATGGGATCCGGCACCCCCGGTCGAATCCTCAGGCCGTCCGGTTCCTCTCGCGCATCGAGCGAGCATTGTTGAACCGCGCCCAAGCAATGTTTACGCAGCAACAAAGCTCGCCCAGGAACATATCCTCAGCGCTTGGGCGAGCGCCCGTGGTAGCAGCCTGTCAGTTCTCCGATTGCAGAATGTCTATGGTCCTGGTCAGTCTCTGACCAACCCCTATACGGGCATCGTCAGCCTCTTCGCACAATTGGGGCGTGATCACAAGACGATTCCGGTATACGAGGACGGAAACATTGTGCGGGATTTCGTATTCATCGAGGACGTGGTCGCCGCGCTAGCTTCGGCATGCGGAAGCGAAATTGATGGGCATTTGACGGTGGACATTGGATCCGGCGAACCATTGACCTTATTCGAACTGGCAGACGAGATTGCTAGGCAAACGGGTGCACCGGCCCCTGCCATCACAGGCGCATTTCGGCACGGCGACGTCCGTGCAGCCTATGCCGACATCGCCGACGCAAAAGGACAGCTCGGCTATGTCCCTCAAACAAACGCGGCCCAAGGGGTCGCTCGTCTCCTGGAATGGATCGGCACGCAGCACTCTTGAGCGAGGCGCGACGTCGCTTTTGGCCCGGCCTGTAATTCCTGAGGCGCGTGAAGGATGTGAGGCAGGCGGTTAGCTCTTTCCGTTCTGGCAGCAGTGTCAGCAGCAGAAAAGCGTTTGGGCTTTCGATTCACACGGTCGGGACGGCACGAACCGTCTGGCCCGGGGCGCTGGGGCTCTGGGGCTCGATACAGACATATGAGGCCATGAGCGCAAACTATTCAAAGTCCCGTCTCGCGTCCGATAACCCGTCGATTTCGAAGCTGCCGTCGGCGCAGCCACGGACGAGCTTGGCGGCACCCTCCAGATGCACGGCGTGGGAGCGAGCTTCGAGGACATGGCCCAGCTCGGCCACGCGGAGCCGTGGGACGACGGGCAGCGGTGGGTCGAGGTCGAAAGGACTGAGCTGAAGCCCCCGTTAGGCCGGCGCCGTTCAGCGCCTCCTGGCCCGCTTCCCGACCGGCGCCACGAGTGCGTCGATGATGCGGTGCTTGGTCCGGGTGTACGGCGGGTAGATCAGTTCCAGCGTGTCCGGCCACAGCGGCTTGTCCAGGGTGGGGCGCTCATGCGAGAACGTCCGCACCGAATGTTCCCCGTGATAGGCCCCCATGCCGCTGCCGCCGACCCCGCCGAAGGGAAGCCCGGGGACTGACAGGTGGGCCGCCGGTACATCGAAGCACAGGGCCCCCGACGAGGTCCGCCCGGCGAAGGCGCGGCGCGTCTGCGGATCGTTGCTGAAGACGTAGAGTGCCAGCGGCTTGGCGCGCCCGTTGACCTCCTCGATGGCCGCGTAGAGCCCGTCCACGGGCACCAGTGGCAGCAGGGGTCCGAAGATTTCTTCCGCCATGACGGCGTCGCCGGGCGCCGGGCGCAGCAGGGTCGGCGCAAAGTAGCGGCTGGCGGCGTCGCGCTGTCCGCCGTGCACCACCGTGCTGGCGTCGGCGAGGGCCGCGAGCCGTGCGAAGTGGCGGTCATCGACTATCCGGCCGTACGACGGGCTCGCCGCCGGGTCCGGTCCGAAGAGCGCCGTAACGGCCTTGATCAGCTCGGCCTGCAGCGGCTCCAGGACCTCCTCCCGGACCAGGACGTAGTCGGGTGCGACGCACGTCTGCCCGGCGTTCATGAACCGGCCCCAGGCGATGCGTTTGGCCGCCGTGGCCAGGTCCGTGGATGCATCGACGTAGGCCGGGGACTTGCCGCCGAGCTCCAGCGTCACCGGGGTCAGGTGCTCGGCCGCCGCGCGCATGACCACCTTGGCCGCGGCTTCTCCCCCGGTGAAGAAGATGTGGTCGAAGCGTTCGGCCAGGAGGGCGGTGGTCTCCGGGATGCCGCCCTCAACCACTTCGGCGGCGCCGGCCAGGTATTCGGGAATCCAGCGGGCCAGTACGGCCGAGGTGGCCGGGGCATGTTCGCTCGGCTTGAGGACCACGGTGTTTCCCGCGGCCAGGGCGCCGGCGAGCGGGGCGAGCAGCAGTTGCAGCGGGTAGTTCCACGGCCCGATCACCAGCACCACGCCCAGCGGGGTGAGTTCGGTCCAGGCGCGGGCCGGCCGCACTGTCAAAGGAACCGGCACGCGGCGGGGCCGCAGCCAGCCTTCGAGGTGCCGCTCCAGGTGCGCCGCCTCGGCGTCCACGAACCCGATCTCCGCGAGCTGCGCCTCGGTGTGGTGCTTGCCCAGATCGCGGGCGAGGGCTTCGGCGAAGTCCGCGTGCCGCTCCGCGAGCATGCGCCGCAGCCGGCGCAGCTGATCCAGCCGCCAGGTGAGCGGGCGGGTGGTCCCGGCGTCGAACGCGGCCCGGGCACGGCCGACGGGTGAGATTACATGCTGCATCCGATCAATGTACAGTCATGCGGCCGTCCGCCGGTCCGGTACCGGATGTGACTCCGGTACGGAAAACCCTGCCAACGCTGGAATGGTCCGGTTTTCAGGACTATGTTGAAGATATGAACAAGGTAGCGAGCAAGCACTTCGGCGAGGTCGAGCTCAACCACGGACGGGAGCATAATCTCACCGCCACGCATGAGCTGGCGGGCCAGACCGTGGAGCTTGACCTGAATGTCAACGCGCATGACCATTTCGATGAAGCGGCCATGCATAAAGTTGACTACCGCCTGCGCTTCCTGCCCGAACTCGTGGACCAGGTCCGCGAAATGATCGCCGAGGAACTGGACCAGGAAGGCACCAGTCCGCAGGAGTACCGCCACTTCCATTGCAACGCGATCAAGGACGAACACCTCAAGAAGGTCTTCGGCGTCGAGGACAAGAGCCAGCTGACCGACGAGGTCTTCCTCAAGGCGCTCAAGCTCGGCCACGTGGGCATCTACCCCGGCCAGCCGGAACGCTACTTCGTCCTCGATTTCACGCTGGGCCAGCACTTCACCGACGAGGTCCTCGTCGCTTCCGCGGATGAGGACGGCGTCGTCGACGACGAAATCCTCTGGGAGTCCTGACCCGGGCATCCTGAGTCGCTGGTAATCCTGCATCGACTGCTCCGTAGATGCCCTTCCGGGCGCGCAAAACGGCGGCTGCCCAGCAATCGATGATCAAGAACGTACGACGCCGGCCGGTCACCTTGGAGGGTGACCGGCCGGCGTCGTTTGTCCGTGGAGCGGGCTCTGACGGCTGCTTGCCTGGTGGCCTGTTACTTGGCGGCTGAGAGCAGTTCGGCGCGGACCGTCCTGGTGGCCGTGACGAGGTTGCGCAGGGACTCCTCAGTCTCGGCGTAGCCGCGGGTCTTCAGGCCGCAGTCCGGGTTGACCCAGAGCTGGCGGGACGGGACGTGCTTGACGGCGGTGCTGAGCAGTTCGGTGACTTCCTGCTCGCCCGGGACGCGGGGCGAGTGGATGTCGTAGACGCCCGGGCCAACGCCGCGGCCGAAGCCGTGGGACTCGAGGTCGTGGACGACCTCCATGCGGGAGCGGGCGGCCTCGATCGAGGTGACGTCGGCGTCGAGGCCGTCGATCGCGTCGATGATGGCGCCGAACTCGGAGTAGCACAGGTGTGTGTGGACCTGGGTGGCGTCCGCGGCACCTGCGGTGGAGAGCCGGAAGGACTTCACGGACCAGTCCAGGTACGCGGCCTGGTCGGCCTTGCGCAGCGGCAGGAGCTCGCGCAGGGCGGGCTCGTCCACCTGGATGACCTTGATGCCGGCCGCCTCGAGGTCGGCGATCTCGTCGCGGAGGGCCAGCGCCACCTGGTTGGCGGTCTCGCCGAGCGGCTGGTCATCGCGGACGAAGGACCAGGCCAGGATGGTGACCGGGCCGGTGAGCATGCCCTTCATCGGCTTGCTGGTCAGGGACTGCGCGTACTCGGCCCACTTCACCGTGATCGGGGCGCTGCGGGTGACATCGCCCCACAGGATGGACGGTCGGGTGCAGCGCGAGCCGTAGGACTGGACCCAGCCGTGGACGGTGACGTCAAAGCCTTCGAGGTTCTCGGCGAAGTACTGGACCATGTCGTTGCGTTCGGGCTCGCCGTGGACCAGGACATCGAAGCCGAGCTCTTCCTGCAGCTCCACGACGCGCTTGATCTCGTCCTTCATAAGCTGCTCGTACTGCTCCGTGGTGAGGTCGCCGCGGTTGGCGCGGGCCCTGGCGGTGCGGATTTCGCCGGTCTGCGGGAAGGAGCCGATGGTGGTGGTGGGCAGCGGCGGCAGGTGCAGCGCCTTCTCCTGGGCTGCCTCGCGGACGGCGTAGGCGGAGCGGTTGAAGTCGGCGCCGGTCAGGGCGGCGGTGCGGGCCCGGACGTCGCCGCGGCGGACGCCTTCGGCCTCGGCGCGGGAGGCGATGACGCGGGTGGTCTCGTCGATGGCGGGCTGGACGGCTGCCTCGTCGGTCAGCAGACCGGCGAGGGTGACGACTTCAACGGCCTTCTGGTCGGCGAAGGCCAGCCAGCTGCGCAGCTGCTCGGAGAGTTGGACTTCCTCGTCGACGTCGTGCGGGACGTGCTGCGTGGAGGTGGAGGTGCTGATGGCCAGCTTGGCCACCGACTTCTTCAGTTCGGCGATCTTCTTCGCGGAGGCGGCGAGGTCGTTGCGCCAGATGTTGTGGCCGTCCACGACGCCAGCGACGAGGGTCTTGTTGCCCAGCGCGGCCAGGGCAGCGGCGGACGGGACCTCGCCCTTGAAGACGTCCAGGTGCAGGGCGTCGATGCCGGTGGCGGCGAGAGTGCCGAGCTGGCCGTTGAGCGCGCCGTACGGGGTGGAGACGAAAAGCTGCGGACGCCGGGCCGCGGCGGCCAGGGCCTCGTAGGAACGGGCAACGGCGGCCTGGATTTCCACGGCCGGGGTGTCCTGGTCCACCACGAGGGCGGGCTCGTCGAGCTGGACCCAGCTGGCGCCGGCGGCGGCGAGCTTCTGAAGCAGCGCCGTGTAGACCGGGAGGACGTCCTCCAGGCGGGACAGCGGGCTGAAGCCGGCCGGGGCGTCGTCGGAGGCCTTGCTCAGCAGCAGGAACGTGACCGGGCCGACGATGTACGGGCGGGTCTCGACGCCGTTGGCGAGAGCGTATTCGAATTCCTCGACGATCCGGTTCGAGGTCAGCGCGAAGTTGGTTTCCGGCCCGATTTCCGGCACGAGGTAGTGGTAGTTGGTGTCGAACCACTTGGTCATTTCCAGCGGCTGCTGGTCCTTGTTGCCGCGGGCCAGGGTGAAGTAGCCGTCAATGTCGAGCTGGCCCTGCGCGTTGAGGAGGTTTCCGAAGCGGGCGGGCACGGCGCCGAGGTGGGCGGCGGCGTCGAGCACCTGGTCGTAGTAGGAGAAGGTGCCGGGCACCGCGGCGGCTTCGGTCAGGCCCAGGCCCTGGAGCCGCTTGGCTGTGCCGAGCTGGATTTCCTTGGCGGCCGCGCCCAGGGCTGCGGCGTCGATCTTGCCGGCCCAGTAGGCCTCGACGGCCTTCTTGAGTTCGCGGCGGCGGCCGATGCGCGGGTAGCCCAGGATCGAGGCGGCCGGGAACGGAGTGGGGTTGGGGGTGTTCACTGCAGTCATGGGAAGTCCTAAGTGTTGGTGGTGTGGTGCGGAGGGAAGTTGTGTTTTCCTGGCGCGGTCAGCTGGCGAGCTGGCGGCGGCTGGCCGTGTGCCGGTTGCCGCTGTTCTTGTTGCCGCGGTGCGGGCGGGGCAGCGCGAGTTTGTCCAGCACGTCCAGGGCCGCGGCGTGCTCATTGAACGTGTAGAGGTGGATGCCGGGGGCTCCGGCGTCCAGGGCTGCGTTGGCGAGATCAACGGTGGCGCTGACCCCGATCCGGGTCCGTTCGGCGTCGGTGTCGGCAGCCGCGAGGCGTTCGATGAGTTCCGGGGCCGGTTCGACGCCGGTCAGTTCCCCGAGCCGGGCGAGCCGCCGGAGGCTGGTGAGCGGCATGACCCCGGGAATGATCGGGATGGTCACCCCGGCCCGGCGTGCCCGGGCCAGGAGGTCGGCGTACTGCTCGGTGTGGAAGAAGACCTGGGTGATGGCGAAGTCGGCGCCGGAGCGCTGCTTGGCCAGCAGGACCTCGACGTCGTGCGCCTCGCTCGGGGATTCCGGGTGCCGGGTCGGGTAGGCGGCGACGCCGACCGCGACCCTGCCGGCGCACAACAGCGCCGAACGGCGCTGCTCCACGCGGCGGATGAGTTCGATCAGGTCCTGGGCGTACCGGAGCGATCCCGGCGGCGGGGTTTCTCCATCCTTGGGCCGGTCGCCGCGGAGGGCGAGGATGCCGCGGACGCCGACGTCGAGCAGTTCGCCGATGATCTCCGCCAGTTCCTGCGGGGAATTCCCCACACAGGTCAGGTGGGCCAGGGGCCGGAGCGTCGTTTCCTGCACGAGCCGGTTGACGAGATCGACGGCGGTGCTGCGGTTGGAGCCGTTGGAGCCGTAGGTCACGGACACGTAGTCCGGGTCTGTGGCTTCCAGTTCGCCGATGGTGGTCCAAAGGGATTCCGCGGCTGCGGGCGACCGCGGCGGGAACAGCTCGTAGGACAGCGCAACAGGGGCCGCGCCGGCAAGATTGGGATGGGTATCGATAAGGCTTGGTGGTGACATTTGCGTCCTTGGCTTTGAACACTGCCGCCGGGAGATCCGGAAGCCCCGAAGGACCGGAACCAGAAACGGGAACTCCGTCGTCAGTGAATTGAGTTTGGGGAACACGGAGGGAACTTCAGCAGGGCGCAGCCGCGACTGTTACGCCTGATACGAAGTTGTCCGTGAGCAAATGTCAGACCCACATGGGGGCACCCACACCCTCCTGGGCCGCCCGGGGGCAGCTTTCAGCGGAGGATCGCTGACACGTTACTGAGGTAACTTGTATAGAACTCTAAGGCCGGGCCGTGGGGCCCTTCAAGTCGGTCCCCGAATTAAGACGCACCTTTACGGCCGTTTGCGGCGCCGGGCAGAACAATGTTCGCCCAAGGTGCCATTTTCGCCCCACGCGGCCCGCTCTCCCCAACGCATCCGGGCAGGACTATCCTGTTGCCATGATCCAGCTTCCAGCCAGCTATCAGCAGTACCTCGCCGGCAAGAGCGAGAGCTTCATCAACACCGTCCGGCCAGTCCTCATGCAGTCGGCGGCAGAGAGGTTGCACGGGGTCCGGATTCTCGTGCTCCCGCACGGCCACCAGGCGCATCTGGATGACACCATCCCGTATGGGACGGTGGTTGAGGACATCGACTGAGCCCGGTTAGCCTGTCTAGTCGCCCAGGAGCAGGCGCTGGGAACGCGGGGCCAGCGTGTGTTCAAGCACAAGGCAGGCCGCACCGACGGCGCCGACGTCCTCGCCTACCCCCGTGCCCACGACTTCGATCCCATGGATCCTCCGGGTGGCACTGTTCGCCTCAACCAGTCCGGGGACCAGCTCGAGGTAAGCCGCTGAGAGGCAGGTCCAGAACGGGCCGCCGAACACTACCCGGTCCACGTCCAGGGCGTTGGTGACGACCGACACCGCACGGGCCACGAGCACTGCGGACCCACGAATGATTTCCTTGGCCTCGTCGTTGCCGGCGTCGGCGATCGCGCACAACTCGGCGAACCGTTCCTGAACTGCCGGTGCGCTCCTGTCCTGGCGTGAACCATTCAATATCCCGGCCGCCTCAGCCTGCGCCACGAGGACCTGCGGAATGACGGAGGACTTCACGCAGCCGCGCTGCCCGCAGTCGCAGAGGGCACCGCCCGGGTCGACGATGATGTGCCCGATTTCCCCGGCGTTGCCCGAGGTCCCGCGGACGACTTCATCGTTGAGCACGATCCCGCAGCCGATCCCGGTCCCCATATACATGAAGACGAAGCTGCCCTCGCCGCTGGGGCCCCCGGCCCAGGTTTCGGCCACGGCTGCGCTGGTGACGTCCTTGTCCATGAGTGTCGACAGGCCCGTGGCTTCCGCGAGGCCATCCCGCAGCCCCACGTGGTCCCAGCCCGGCAGCAGCGGCGGGTCCACGACGGCGCCTTCGTTGAGGTCGATGGGCCCCGGCGACGCAACCCCGAGCCCGGCGATCCGGTCCGGGTCCACCCCGGAGTCCAGGATGAGCCTCTTGATTTCGCCCGCGATGGTGTCAATGACAGCCCTGGGGTCGGTGCCGGGCGGGGTGGTGATCCGTGAGTGCCGGACGACGGCGCCGAGTAGGTCCAGCACGACGAACGTGAGGACGGCCGGGTCCAGGTGGACGCCCACGGCATACATCCCCGCGGGATTCAGCCGGAGCATGGTCCTGGGCTTGCCCGGTCCGGTGCCTTCCTTGCCTGCCTCGACGATCAGGTGCTGGTCGAGCAGGCGCCGGGAAATGTTGGAGATGGTCTGCGGCGAGAGTCCGACAATCTGGGCCAGTTCCACCCGGCTCAGCCCGCCGGGCGTGCGGCGGATGGCGTCGAGGATGACTGTGAGGTTGAAGTCGCCCATCTTCGGTAGGTTGGTCCCTCGCCTCGGCGAGGGTTGCCGGAACTCGGTCACTGATACCTCTAAACGTTTTGGCCACGCACAGCAGTTGTCAGAATCGTACGTTACGTGCAGGCGTGCGCCCACACTTGCGCTTTACCGACACAAAGTTTCTTGCGTCAAGGCCGCCGGGTGCTGGCCGTGACCGTGAATTTTGGATTCCTGCCGGCCTCGCGGGTGGGACCGATCAGCCGTTCCAGGGCCGGCCGGTAGTGCAGGTGGCTGTTGAACACGGTCCAGAGCTCCCCGCCGGGGGCAAGCACCCTGCCGGCCGCTTCGATCAGCTTGATCCCCGCGCCGGAGTGGACCGCCGCTTCCAGGTGGAAGGGCGGGTTGAGCAGCACCAGGTCCGCGCTGGCGTCCGGGAGGGAGCTCATGGCGTCGTCCTGAAGCACGTCGATCCGACCGTCCAGGCCGTTTGCCCGGGAGGTGGCCAGGGCTGAGTCGACAGCTGCGGCGGACCGGTCGGTCGCGGTGACGCGGGCGCCGGGGTTGGCGCGGGCGTACATCGCGGCGAGGATTCCGGTGCCGCAGCCAAGGTCGACGGCATGGGTGGCGTGCGGCATCCGGGGCAGGAAGTCCAGCAGGAACCTGGTCCCGATATCCAGCCCGGTGCCGGCAAAGACGGCGCCCCGGGCGCAGACCGTGAGGCCCAGTTCGGCGTTGACCTCAGTGACCGGGAAGGGCAGCGCGGCCGGGACCGGCCTGGGGCTCCGGGCCAGCAGGAGCCGTGATTTCTGCCGCGCCAGCTGGGGCTGGACATCCTCAAAGTAGCGCGCCAGGACGGCGTTCATGCCCAGGCTCATGTGTTTGACGCGTCCGCCCGCGACCAGCACCACCTCGGGCGCCGCGTAGCGGGCCACGGCGTCGGCGATTTCCTCAAGTTCCGCCAGGGACCGGGGCAACTGCAGCAAGACCAGGGAGGCTCCCTCCAGCAGTTCGGCGCCCAGCGGGAGGTGCTCGAAGCCGCCGTCGATGCCCAGGGCCCCGGCGTTCGCCCGCAGTGCCCGTTCACCGGTGATGAGGTCCTGCTGGACGCGCACGGCGTCCGCACCGAGGGCCAGTGCACCGAGGGTCAGGGCACCGTACCGGTCCCCCACCACGGCGAGCCGGGCGCCGGGCTGCAGCAGGCCGGCCGCGGGCATCTCAAGGGCAGAGTCCAGCAGGAGTCTGTCCGTCGCGTCCCAGGCCTGCAGGTTGTCGGCCTCGACGTCGGGGAATCTTCTCAGCCGGGCAAAGAGGGATTCGAAGCTGTTGTCCGCCACGCGCGTTGTGCCGCCGTTTCTTGTCGGGCTTGGGTATGGGTGCTGGCAGTGGGAGCCGGGTGTGAGGCCTCCCCCGGCGCTGCTCTGCAGGTCTTACGTTTTACGTTATACCGGACCGGGCCAGCAGGGTGACGATTCCGGCGACGGCGGCCCGGCCGGCCCGGTTGGCCCCGATGGTGGACGAGGAAGGCCCGTAGCCGACGAGGTGCACCCGCGGCTCGCCCGCGACCTGGGTGCCGTTCATTGCAATGCCGCCGCCGGGTCCGCGCAGGTGCAGCGGGGCGAGGTGTTCGAGTTCGGCCCGGAATCCCGTGGCCCACAGGATGACCCCGGCGGCCAGGAAGCTGCCGTCAGTCATCCGGACCCCGTCGGGTTCGATCGCGGTGAACATGGGGTGCCGGTCCAGGGCGCCGCGAGCGGCGGCGGCGCGCAGGGCCGGGGTCCAGATCAGGCCCGTCACGGAGACGACGCTCTGCGGCGGCAGGCCCTGGCGCACCCGCTCCTCGACCAGGGCGACGGCGTCGTGGCCGGCCTGCCGGTCGAACGCGGCCTCGCGCCAGACCGGTACCCGGCGCGTGAACCATGTGGTGGTGGTGACCTTGGAGATCTCATCGAGCAGCCCGACGGCCGAGATCCCGCCGCCGACGACGATGACGTGCTGCCCGCGGAATTCGTCGGCGGATACGTAGTCGGCGACGTGCAGCTGCCGGCCGCGGAAGCTGGCCTGGCCCGGATAGATGGGCCAGAATGGCCGGGTCCAGGTGCCGGTTGCGTTGATGAGGGCGCGGGCAGAGAACCGGCCGCGGGAGGTTGCGATGCTCAGCCGCCCGGCGGGGTCATCGTCCTCGCGGCTCACCGACTGCACTTTGACCGGCCGCTCAATCGCGAGGCCGAGGTCGTGCTCGTACCCGCCGAAATAGCGGGTGAGGAAACTGGAGCTGGCCTCGGCGGGGTCCACATCGGGCTGCGGGATTCCCGGGAGGTCGCTGATGCCGTTCACCGTGGCCATGAGCAGGCTCTTCCAGCGGTGCCGCCAGGCTCCGCCGGGCCCGTCCTCGGCGTCGAGCACGATGTACGTCCCGGCCGCGGCCGGGCCGGCCGGGTCAGCGCCGGCCGGGACGAAGCCGCGGCGCTGAAGGTGGTAGGCCGCCGACAGGCCCGCCTGGCCGGCGCCGACCACGACGACGTCGGCCGCCCGCACCGTCTCTGCGGTCACGGTCGTGTCCCCGGTCAGATCTTCTTGACGACGCTGGACTTGAGCTGCATGGGGCCCACGCCGTCCACCTTGCAGTCGATGTCGTGGTCTCCAACACCGTTGACCAGGCGGATGCCGCGGGCTTTCGTACCGACCTTGATGACGGTGGAGCTGCCCTTGATTTTCAGGTCCTTGACCACGGTGACGGTGTCGCCGTCGGCGAGGACGTTGCCCACCGCGTCCTTGATGACCGCGGCCGCGGGGGTGTCGGCCTCTGTGTCAGTCTCCGCGGATGCGGACCATTCGTGCGCGCACTCCGGGCAGACCAGGAGCGCCCCCATTTCGTAGGTGTATTCGCTGGAGCATTCGGGGCACGGGGGCAGGGAGTCGTTCACCCGACCAAGTTTAGTCGCCGCCTGTGCCCGCCCGAATTCTTGCCGCTTATTCCCGCCGCTTTTTCTCGCCGCTGGCGGGGCGCCCTAGAACGGGTTCAGCAGGCGGTCTACGAACTGCCGAGTGCGTTCCTCCCGCGGGTCCCGCAGAACGGTGTCGGGGTGGCCGCGTTCGACCACCACGCCGCCGTCCATGAAGATGACCTCGTCGGCCACCTGACGGGCGAACGCGAGCTCGTGGGTGACCACCACCATGGTCCAGCCTTCGTCAGCGAGTTCCTTGATGACGGTCAGGACCTCGCCCACGAGCTCGGGGTCCAGCGCAGAGGTGGGCTCGTCGAAGAGCAGCAGTTGCGGGCGCAGGGCGAGGGCACGCACAATGCCGACGCGCTGCTGCTGGCCGCCGGAGAGCTCGAACGGGTAGCTGTTCTCCTTGCCGGTCAGGCCGACGCGGGCCAACAGGTCCCGGGCCTCCTGGATCGCGTCCGCCTTGGGCCGCTTCTGCACCTGGACCGGGCCCTCGATCACGTTCTCCAGGACGGTCTTGTGCGGGAAGAGGTTGTAGTGCTGGAACACCATGGCACTGCGGTCGCGCAAGGCCAGCACCTGCTTCTTCGCCACCGGTGTGGCGAAGTCCACGGTCAGTTGCCCCGCGAATTCGGCGACGCCGGCGTCGGGCACTTCGAGGCCGTTCAGGCAGCGCAGAACTGTCGTTTTTCCTGATCCCGACGGCCCGATCAACGTGACCACTTCGCCGCGGCGGACTTCAAGGTCGATGGATTTGAGCACAACATGGTGGCCGAACGACTTGCGCAGGCCCGTGACGGTCAGGAGCGGCTCGTCCGGGACAGGAACGTCAGAGGGTTGCGGTTCAGTGGGCGACATAGCGGTCCAATCTCTTCTCCAGGACGGACTGTCCGCTGGCGAGAACGAGGCAGATGATCCAGTAGATCACGGCCGCCTCCAGATATAAGAGCATGAACTCCTGGCTGAAGGCCGCCACCTGCTGCGCCACGCGGAACAGTTCGGTGACGAGGATCAGCGACGCCAGCGACGTGTCCTTGACCAGGCTGATGAAGGTGTTCGACAGCGGCGGAACCGATACCCGGGCGGCCTGCGGCAGGATGATCCGCACGAGCGTCTGCCGGCGCGACATTCCGATGGTGTGGCCGGCCTCCCACTGGCCCTTCGGAACCGACAGGATGGCCGCCCGGATGACCTCCGCGGCATAGCCGCCGACGTTCAGGGAAAACGCGATGATGGCGCTGGGCCAGGGGCTGATGGTGATTCCGACGGAAGGGAGCCCGTAGAAAATGACGAACAGCTGGACCAAAAGCGGGGTTCCGCGGATGACGGAGATGTAGGTCCGCGCCACCGCCGAAACCAGGCGGTTGCGGCTCAGCCGCATGAGGGCCACCACCAGAGCCAGCAGCAGGCCCAGGCTGAACGAGGCCAGCGCCAAGGGAATGGTGCCGAAGATCGCACCCGTCAGGAGCGGGCCCAGCGATGACCACACGAGTTCCCAGTTGATGCTCATGCCCGGACGCGGCGTTTCTCTGCGGCTTGCACAGGGCTACTTCGAGACGTCGGCGTCGAAGTACTTCTGGGAGATCTTCGTCAGGGTGCCGTCGGCCGCCAGCTCGCCGAGGGCCTTGTTGATGGCATCGGTCAGGCTGGTGGATCCCTTGCGCAGGGTGAACGCGCTCAGCGACTTGTCGGTGGTCTCGGCGGCAATCTTGATGTCGGCGTCGTGGTCGGTCTTCTGGGAGTCCAGGTAGGTCAGCTTGTCGTTGATGGTGGCATCGACGCGGCCCTGCTTGAGCAGCGTGATTGCCTGCGCCCAGCCCTCGACGGCCTCGACGTTGGCGCCGCTCTGCTGCGCCAGCTTGTACCAGTTGCTCGTCAGGGACTGCGCCGTGGTCTTGCCCTTGAGGTCGTCAAAGGAGTGGATGCTGTCGTTGTCCGACTTGGTGACGATCACGCCGGTGCTCACCGTGTACGGGGTGGAGAAGTCGTACTTCGCCTTGCGCTCGTCGGTGATGGAAACCTGGTTGGCGACGACGTCGAACCGTTTGGCGTCGAGGCCGGCGAAGATGGCGTCGAACTGCGTCTCCTGGTAGGAGGGCTTGACGCCCAGCTTCGCGGCGACGGCGTTCATGATCTCCACGTCGTAGCCCGTCAGTTCACCGCTGCCGTTGGCGTGGAGCGTGAACGGCTTGTAGGTGCCTTCCGTGCCGACCTTGAGCACGCCTGCGCTCTTGACGTCGCTGAGGGAGGTGTCCGCACCGGCTGCCGGCGCTGAGCTGGCCGGGGTAGTGGACGCCGACCCGCAACCTGCCAGGGCGAGTCCTGCAGCAGCGATGAGGCCAATAACGGAAAGTCGTGTGCGCTTCATGATGTTCCTTAGTCGTGGAGCCGGAAATGGCCTTCCAGCTAAGCCGCATGGCGGCTGTCTCCTAGCGACGATAGCAAGGTCCAGCTCAGGGTGGAGAGCCTAAATGACAGTTTATGACGTCCGGTCATGAGACGGTCTTGACGGATGCGACTTTCGAAGTCCCGCATAGCTGCGGAGGGTACGAAAAAGGGAACCACCGCCTGGCGGTGATTCCCTTTCTGGTGGAGCTGAGGGGACTCGAACCCCTGACCCCCTGCATGCCATGCAGGTGCGCTACCAGCTGCGCCACAGCCCCTCATTTGCCTGGAAGTTTCGTCCTCCCTGAAGCAACCTGAATAGCCTAAACCACAAATCGCGTTCGCGCTAATCGGCGCGCTGACTCATGGAACAGGGCGTGGAACGGGGCACAAAATCCAGCATGGAACCGGGCACAAAAAAATCCGCCGGAATCTTTCGATTCCGGCGGATTATCCGGTGGAGCTGAGGGGACTCGAACCCCTGACCCCCTGCATGCCATGCAGGTGCGCTACCAGCTGCGCCACAGCCCCGAATTTTCGCTGCTCCGAGCATGTCTGCCGACGTGCGATGTTCCGGTTTTTTGTCCGGATTTCTCCGAAGCAACTCAAATATCTTAGACCAGCCCTCCGGAAAATTCCAAATCGGGCATATTCGGCCCGGTTTGGCGTCCGGAGGTGGCCTGAACGCGGGCGTTACTCCGTGTCGGTGCCGGCGGTGGCCTTGGCGGAGGCGTCGTCGCCGAGCTGCAGATCGACGACGGGGCAGTCCTTCCACAGGCGTTCGAGGGCGTAGAACACGCGGTCTTCCTCGTGCTGGACGTGGATGACGACGTTGGAGTAGTCCAGCAGCACCCAGCGGCCGCCGGAGCGGCCCTCGCGGCGGACGGGCTTCTGGTCAAACTTGGAGAGCTCGTCCTCGATGCCGTCCACGATCGCGTTGACCTGGCGTTCGCTCGGGGCCGAGGCAATCAGGAAGACGTCGGCCAGGGCCAGCCGTTCGCTGACGTCCAGGGCCACGATGTCCTCGGCAAGCTTCTCCGAGGCAGCGCGGGCTGCGTGGCGGGCGGTAGTGATGGATGAATCGGTTGCAGTCACGGGACTCCTTGTAGTGATGAAAAATTATGGTGATGAAAATGTGGCGCCAGTGGCGGCCTGAGACCTAGTGGGCCAGCCCGGTGACGATCAGCGTGATGCCGGCGATGAGGGCAACGATCCCCACCGCCAGGACGCCGAGCTGGAGCATGCGCAGGCGGCGCGCCCGGCCGAGTCCGGCGGTAGCGGCATCCAGGGGTTCGAGCCCGTAGGCGGCATTCGCGGCCACGGGTTCCCCGCCCACGAGTCTTTCCTCGGCCTCCCCCGCCGAATTTCCCGCGTTTGCCGCGTTTGCCGCGTTTGCCGCGTTTGCCGCGTTTGCCGACCCTGCCTTTCCGGCTTTTGCTGCTGCTTCCGCACGGGCCAGGACGCCGGCCCTGCCAGCGGCAGAGCCCGTGGCGGGACCTGCGGCCTTCTGGCGGGAGATGCCCGGCCGCCGCAGGCCGGGTTTCCGTGGCGCGTCCACGCGCGGACCCGGGTTGGTGACAACCGGAACGTACGACGTGGCAGGGCGCTTCATGACGGGCCGCTCCACGCCGGGAACCTTCTCGAATTCCAAGGGTGTGACCATGGCCAGGTTGTTGGCCGTGGTCGGATCGTTGCGGGGCGCCGCCGGCTGACTGTTTTGTTCGGCAAGCTTCTGCTTGGCGGCGGCGCGGCGGTTCAGGATCGCGGCACGCTCGGCGAGGGCGATCTGCTCGGCCAGGACGGCCGGATCAACGGCATCCGGATCCGTGGCCGCAATGTGTTCCATCTTGGCCACTTGGTTCTTGGCCTGCTCCGCGAGGAGTTCGCGGGCGGCCAGCGCCTGCTCCACGGTCATGCCCTCGGGCGTCGCCCCGCCCGGTCCGGCGCCGTCGGCCGCGGGAGCCTTGGGCGCAGCGGGGTCCATGGGCGCCGGGGCGGCCGCCCCAGCGGCGGCGCCCTTCGGGGCGGCGTCCTTGGAGGCGGCATCCTTCGGAGCCGGGGAAACCACCGGGGTGGCCCGGGTCCGCGGCGACACCGGGACAATGGTGTTGGCCTGGGTGGCCGGGGCCGTTTCGGTCGCCAGCTCCAAAAGCCTCAACTGGCGTCGCGTGGGCGGCCCTCCGCCGGCCAGCTGGCCTTCCTTCTCTGCGAGTTCCTTGATGGTCCGCAGCGCGGCGCGGTCCCGTGCCCGGACCTGGGAAGACCGCTCAGTGCCAGCGGGCACAGAATCAGCACGCACAGAGTCCACCGGGGCGTCGGCAACGCGACGGCTCCGGCCGGTGATTTCGGCCTCCGTCGGCTCGCCCGGGCCCGGAGTGTCCAGACGTTCATCTCTGGCCTGCCGCAATTCGCGGCGGCTGCGGATGGGAGGCTGTTCCTGACTCATGGCAAACTCATTCAGTGCTGGCTGGTTGGGTTATCTCAAAGGCTGGATCGTGCTGTGCGGGGGCAGTCCCTGCCGCGCCGTTTCCGGCGTTGGCGGTCCCGGCGTGTCCGGCTTCGAGGCGATCGGCGTCGGGGCTGGCGTGGTACAGGCCATACTTGGCGATGTACTGGACCACCCCGTCCGGCACGAGGTACCAGACCGGGTTGCCTTCGGCCACCCTCGTGCGGCAATCCGTGGAGGAAATGGCCATGGCCGGGACCTCCAGGAGGCTGACGTCTTTGCGGCCCATGCCGTCCAGGACGTGGCCCGGCCGGGTTACACCCACGAAGTGCGCGAGGGACCAGAGTTCATCGATGTCTTTCCAGGACAAAATCTGGGCCAGGGCGTCCGCGCCGGTGATGAAGAACAGATCGGCGTCCGGACGCAGGGTCCGCAGGTCACGCAGGGTGTCGATCGTGTAGGTCGGTCCCGGACGATCCACGTCCACCCGGCTCACGGTGAAGCGCGGGTTCGAGGCCGTGGCGATGACTGTCATGAGATACCGGTGCTCGGCTTCGCTGACCTTCTTGGCCATCTTCTGCCAGGGCTGGCCGGTGGGCACAAAAACGACTTCGTCGAGGTCGAACTTGGCCGCGACCTCACTGGCCGCGACAAGGTGTCCGTGGTGGATGGGGTCGAACGTGCCGCCCATCACACCCAGACGCAGGCGGCGCTGGGCGCCGCGCTGCTTCGTGGGGGCGGAAATATTAGTGACCTTGGCCGTGATCGTGCTTGTTCGGGTGCTGGCGGTGCGGGTCCGAGTGCTCCTCGACAGCCACGTGGCGCCGTCCCAGGTTGGAGTAGGACAGGGTGATCAGCAGCAGGACCACCAGGATCGCGAACATGGTGCCGCCAATGACAAACGGCGGTGCAATGAGCGGTGCGAGTTCCTCGTGGCCCGATTCGCCGGCGGCGGCGACGAAAGTGGCGATCTGCTGCGACAGCATGTTCTCCCCTAGTGAGTTCAAAATTTGACGACGGCGGAGGTGTCCGCCGTTCCGGTCTTCCGTTCCATGTTACAGCGTTGCTAGCCCCGGATCTGGCCCTCGCCCTGCACGATCCACTTGGTCGTGGTCAGCTCGGTCAGTCCCATGGGGCCGCGGGCATGGAGTTTTTGGGTGGAAATGCCCACTTCGGCGCCGAGGCCGAGCTCGCCTCCGTCGGTGAAGCGGGTGGAGGCGTTCACGATCACGGCCGCCGAATCGACCTCGGCGATGAAGCGCTCGGCGTTGGCGAGGTCGTTGGTCAGGATCGCTTCGGTGTGGCCGGTGGACCACTTGCGGATGTGCCTGACGGCCTCGTCCAGGCTGTCCACCATGGCCACGGCCAGGTCCAGGTTCATGTATTCGGTGGCCCAGTCGTCTTCCGTGGCCGGCACGGACTGGACCGAGGCCGGCAGGGCGGCGCGGATGCGCTGGTCCACGTGCAGGGTGACCCCGGCAGCCCGCAATGCGGCGGCTACCGCGGGAAGGACAGTGGACTTGGAGTGCACCAGGAGCGTTTCGACGGTGTTGCAGACGCTGGGCCGCTGGGTCTTGGCGTTGAGGAGGATGTCCACGGCCATTTCCTCGCTGGCGGAAGCGTCCAGGAAGATATGGACGTTGCCTTCACCGGTCTCGATGACCGGCACGGAGGAGTTCGTCACGACGGCCTGGATCAGCTCGCGCCCGCCGCGGGGAATGAGCACATCCACCCGGCCGCGCGCCCGCATGAGCGCGTTGGCGCCGTCGCGGCCGTATTGGTCCACGGATTGGACGGCGTCGGCGGGCAGGCCCACTGATTCCAGCGCATCCCGGAGGATGGTGATCAGGGCGGCGTTGGTGGCAGCGGCGGCGGATCCGCCGCGCAGGATGACGGCGTTGCCGCTCTTGAGGGCCAGTCCGGCGATGTCGACGGTGACGTTCGGGCGGGCCTCATAGATCGCGGCCACCACGCCCATGGGTACGTTGATCTGGCGCAGGCGCAGCCCGTTGGGGAGAGTCTGGCCCCGCACCACGTTCCCGACGGGGTCGGGCAGGGTGGCGAGGTTTTCCAGTGCGGCGGCGAGGGCCGTGATGCGTGACTCGGTCAGCGTCAGGCGGTCCAGCAGGGCGGCGCTGGTGCCGGCGGCCCGGCCGGCCGCGACGTCCTTGGCGTTGGCGGCCAGGATCTGATGCTTGTGATCCACCAGCGCCTTGCCGACGGCGCGCAGGCCCCGGTCCTTCCAGGCCCGGTTGGCGCGTGCCATCCTGTGGGCGGCGTGGCGTGAGCGGTCTGCGACCGCGTGGACGGCTGCTTCGGTCTCCGTTGCCGTGCCAGGGGCCGCCGCCGGATCCGGCGCCGCGGCGAACCCTTGGGCGGGCGCGGCGTTACCGGCGGGAACGGTGCCGGCAGGCACATCAGTCACGGCAGCGGAAGTCAGGGCCTCAGTCATGCTTCCAGTTTAGGCGTCGGGGGAACCTAGACCAGCACCAGGTCGTCAACATGAACAACTTCGCGGTCATATCCGCGGCCCAGTGCCTTGCCGAGCTCATGGGTGGAGCGGCCCAGCATCTGGGGCAGCTCGGCGGCCGAATAGTTGACCAGCCCGCGGGCAATCACCGTGTTGTCCAGCGACACCATCTCCACGGCGTCGCCGGCCTCGAAGTCGCCCTTCACCGCGGCGATTCCGGCCGGCAGAAGCGAGGTGCGGCGGTCGCGGACGGCCTTGACCGCGCCGTCGTCGAGCACCAGGGTGCCGCGCACGGATGCCAGGTGGGCCAGCCACAGGAGCCGGATCGGCTTGCGCGCGCCGTTGACGGAGAACCATGTGCCCACGTCCTCGCCGGCCAGCGCGGCGGCCGCATTGGCCGTGGATGTTACGAGGGCGTGGATACCCGACCCTGCGGCGATGCTGGCGGCTTCGACCTTGGTGACCATGCCGCCCGTGCCCACACCGGCCTTGCCGGTGCTGCCGATCGAGACGCCGTCGAGGTCGTGGGGGCCGGAGACGTGCGGAATCCGCTTCGCGCCGTGCGACGGCGGACCGTCGTACAGGGAGTCGACGTCGGAGAGCAGCACGAGCGCGTCGGCGCGGACCAGGTGAGCCACCAGGGCAGCGAGGCGGTCGTTGTCGCCAAAGCGGATCTCGTGGGTGGCTACGGTGTCATTTTCGTTGACCACCGGGACAACGCCGAGGTTCAGCAACCGGTCCAGCGCGCGGAACGCGTTGGTGTGCTGGCTGCGGCGCATGAAGTCATCGGCGGTCAGCAGCACCTGGCTGACGGTGACACCGTGCGCGCCGAAGGCGTGGGTGTAGCGGGCCATCAGCAGGCCCTGGCCCACACTGGCGGCGGCCTGCTGGGTGGCGAGGTCGCGGGGGCGCTTCTCGAGGCCGAGCGGGGCGAGGCCGGCGGCGATCGCACCGGAGGACACCAGGATGATCTCCGCGCCCGCGTTGCGCTTGTGCGCCAGGGCGTCGGCGAGCCCGGTCAGGGCCTCTTCGGAGATCCCGCCCTTGATGGACGTCAGCGAGGACGACCCGACCTTGACGACGATCCGGCGCGCCCCGGACAGCGCGGTGCGGTCCGGGGCGTTGATGGCCTGGGCCTTGAGGTCTTGAGCGCTGAGCGGCTGGGACCGGTGCTCGACGACGGCCTTACTCGTCATCGGCTTCGCCCAGTCCACTCTCCTTGAGCGGCTGCCGCGCGCGGCGGCTGCTGACGGATTCGGTCCAGATGCCGGCCTTGCGTTCGGCTTCGAGCTCGGCGCGGGCGGCGGCCTTGGCGTCGCGGCGTTCCTGCTGTTCGTCGCGCTTCTGGCCACGCGTCGGGCGGTCGCCGATGTCGGCGAAGCGCACGTCGGTGCCGCGGGGGGAGGCGAGCAGCTCAGCACCGGCCATCATGGTCGGCTCCCAGTCGAAGACGACGCCGTCGTCCTCGCCGATGACCACCATGTCGCCCGGCTTGGCGCCCTGCTTGAACAGTTCATTTTCGACGCCGAGCTTGGCCAGGCGGTCGGCGAGATAGCCGATCGCTTCCTCGTTGGTGAAGTCTGTCTGCTTGACCCAGCGCACGGGCTTGTCGCCGAGGACGCGGAAGAGCGGCTCAAGGTTCTTTTCCTCGCGGCGGATCGTGAAGCCGGTCTCGTTGACGGCGCGGGGGCGCAGCACGGGGGCGTGTACCTTCGGCGGGGTCGCGGCGACGGCGTCGCGGGCGGCCTTGACGATTTCGGCCATGGCGAAGCCAAGCTGGCGGAGGCCTTCGTGGCTCGTCGCCGAGATTTCGAAGACCTTGTAGCCCCGGGATTCGAGCTCCGGGCGGACGAACTCGGCCATGTCCTTGCCGTCCGGCAGGTCAACCTTGTTCAGGGCCACGAGGCGGGGGCGGTGGTTCAGCGGTACGACTTCGCCGTCGGACCCGCTGTAGCTCATGTCGACGGCATACTTCTCCAGCTCGGCCTCGATGATGGCGAGGTCGGAGAGCGGATCGCGGTCCGATTCGAGCGTGCCGCAGTCCAGCACGTGCACCAGGGCGGCGCACCGCTCGACGTGGCGCAGGAAGTGGTGGCCGAGGCCCTTGCCCTCGCTGGCGCCCTCGATCAGGCCGGGGACGTCGGCAATGGTGAAGCGGACTTCACCGGCCTGGACGACACCCAGGTTGGGGATGAGGGTGGTGAAGGGATAGTCCGCGATCTTGGGCCGGGCGGCGGACATTGCGGCGATCAGGCTGGACTTGCCGGCGGAGGGGAAGCCGACGAGGGCGATGTCGGCGATGGACTTCAGTTCCAGGACGACGTCGC
This sequence comes from Arthrobacter sp. 01L42, assembly GCF_056400005.1. NCBI lineage: Bacteria > Bacillati > Actinomycetota > Actinomycetes > Micrococcales > Micrococcaceae > Arthrobacter > Arthrobacter sp. 01L42. Next base: position 160,670 of record NZ_JBFTSL010000008.1, read on the forward strand.
TGGATTCGCCTTCGATGCCGAGCAGCGCGAAGCCGGGCGCGCGGCGCTTCTGGGAGGACAGGGAGGCGTTGCCGAGGCCGCCAATCCCGCCGGCGGCGGCGATGTATTCGTCGCCTTCGGCCACGAGGTCGGCGATGACTTCGCCGGACTTGGACTTCACCACGGTGCCCACCGGCACCGGAAGGATCAGGGTTTCGCCGTTTTTGCCGCCGCGCCAGTCGCCCATGCCGGGGCCGCCGTTGGTGGCGTGCCGGTGGGGCGCGTGGTGGTAGTCGAGCAGGGTGGTGGTCTGGGGGTCCACGCGCAGGATGACGTCGCCGCCGTTGCCGCCGTTGCCGCCGTCGGGACCGCCGAGGGGCTTGAACTTCTCACGGTGGACGGAGACACAGCCGTGACCGCCGGTACCGCCGGATACGTGCAGTACTACCCGGTCTACAAAGCTCGCCACGTGGATCTCCTCAGTGCTGTTCCCCGGACCCCCAAAGGCGCCCAAGATGATTGTAATGCGGTTAAAACACCGGTGGAGCGGACCTAATGGCCCGCCCCACCGATTTAGAACTTATTGTTACTCTGCGGCTGCAGCAGCCACGATGTTCACAACGCGGCGACCACGGCGGGTGCCGAACTCGACAGCACCGGGGGTCAGGGCGAACAGGGTGTCGTCCCCGCCGCGGCCTACGCCGGCGCCCGGGTGGAAGTGGGTGCCGCGCTGGCGGACGATGATCTCGCCTGCGGAAACTACCTGGCCACCGAAGCGCTTGACGCCGAGGTACTGGGCGTTGGAGTCACGACCGTTGCGAGTGGAACTCGCGCCTTTTTTATGTGCCATTTGAAATGCCTGCCTTCAAAAATTCTGGGGAATCTGCTGGAACCTGAACAGTAACGAAGAGTTACTTGATACCGGTGATCTTGACCTTGGTCAGTTCCTGACGGTGGCCCTGACGCTTCTTGTAACCGGTCTTGTTCTTGAACTTCTGGATGACGATCTTCGGACCACGGAGGTCTTCGAGGATCTCAGCCGTAACCGTTACCTTGGCCAGGTCCGCAGCAGCAGACGTGACTTTGTCACCGTCCACCAGGAGCAGTGCGGGCAACTCAAAGGTGCTGCCGGCTCCACCGGGGACGCGGTTCAGGGTAACGAAGTCTCCAACGGAAACCTTCTCTTGGCGGCCGCCTGCGCGGACAATCGCGTACACCACTGGGGAACTCACTTCTCTCGACGTTTATTACTAGATTTGCGTGCGGAACCAGGGGCCAAATTCTTTGGACCGGCTCACGCTGTGCCTCAACGCCGGTGGATTCCCCGGGGGAACCCATGAGCTATCCCCGGAACAAATCCATTTGGAATTCCAAGCGGACCGTTCTCAGGGTCATAACCCAAGTGTTGGCGTAAGCACCGAAGATCTAGAATACGCTAATTTTGTCTTCGGCCGCAAATGAGGCTGGTTCCGGCGGGTAGTCCGTGATAGGCGCCACAACATCTTGATGCAAAGTCCCTGCCAATGTTCTTGGCCGGGATCTTGACCATCTTGAGCTGTGTTGCCGCAACGACTTCCGGAACCGTGCCCCACCATCGTACCGGTAGTCCGGACCAGCTCGCGTCAGGCGTACAGCCGCGGCGCGTCGAAGAAGTCCACTTCGTAGCGCGATGACTGCCGGAAAGCCAGGGCCATGGCCTGCCGCTCGCTCTCCGATGCCCGCCCGGCCGCCGTGTCCGTGTACGCGATGGCCTGCCGGGTCGCGGCGGCGAAGTCCTCGTCGGCGTAGGTCCGCAGCCAGCCGGCGTAGGGGTGCTCCCCGGGGGCGCCACCGGCCAGGAACTCCCGGTGCAGCGTGGAACCGACCTCGGCGTAGAGCCAGAAGCAGGGCAGCGCCGCCGCCACGAGGACGCCATAGCTGCCGGAGACCGAGGCGGCCAGCAGGTGGTCCACATACGCTTTCGTGACCGGGCCCAGGGTGGAGGCCGTGAGGCGCGTGCTGAGCCAGGAACGGTGCAGCTCGGATTCGACCTCCAGGCAGGTCTGCGCCGAACGGGCCCAGAACAGCTGCTCGGCCTCGGTGGGGGCAATCGCCGCGGCCCGGGCCAGGACCCGGGAGTAGCCGTTGAGGTAGATGGCGTCCTGGGCGAGGTAGTACGCGAACTCGTGCTCGGGCAAGGTGCCGTCGGCCAGCCCGCGGACGAAGTCCAGGGCGTAGATCGCCTCAAGATGGCCCGCGGCTCCTGCGCGCAGGGCTGCGGCGAACTCCCCCGCCGCCGGACCCTGCCCGCCCTGGAGGTGCTGCAGGTGGTGGAAGTGGTGGACCGGGCCGTTGCCGGAGCCGACGTCCAGGGCCGAGGCTTCGCGGAGCGCGCCCAGCAGCCACGGCTTGACTTCCCGCAGCGCCGCTTCCCAGTCCCCCACCCGGGCCTGCACGGTGGCCATGGCCGAGGACAGGGAGCAGCCGGTGCCGTGGCTGTTGCGCGTCGCGATCCGCTCCCCCGGCACCACCACCGTTTCCTGGCCGAGCAGGCCGCCGGTGTTGACCAGCGCATCCGGGCAGCCGGTGCCGGCGCCGGTGCCGTCGACGTCGTGGGCATCGGCGTCGTGGGCATACCCGTCCCCCGGCTCGGCGCCCTGGAGGTGTCCGCCCTTAACCAGGACGGTGGTGCCGGTCAGGGCGGCCAGCCGCTTGCCCTGCGCCAGGGCCTCGGACCAGTCGGCAGCGACGGGTTCCTTGAGCAGGATGGCGAGTTCGGCGAGGTTGGGCGTGATGAGGTCCGCCAGCGGCAGGAGGGCCTGCAGGGCGGCCTCGGCCGATTCCTGCAGGAGCCGGTCACCACTGGTGGCGACCATCACCGGGTCCAGGACCACGACGGCGGGGCGCACCTTTTCCAGCCAGCCGCGGACGGCGTCGATCACGGCGGCGTCACCGAGCATGCCGATCTTGACGGCGTCGATGCCGATGTCGTCGCTGATGGCGTCCAGCTGCGCCGTGAGGAACGCCGCCGGGGGGACGTGGACGGCGCGCACGCCCTGCGTGTTCTGCGCTGTCAGGGCGGTGATGGCGGCCATGCCGTAGCCGCCGTTCGCCGCGATGCTCTTCAGGTCGGCCTGGATTCCGGCCCCGCCGGAGGGATCGGAGCCGGCGATGGCCAGCACGCGGGGAATGCGCGGCGGGGCCGGCAGAGACTCGTTGTGCAGAAAATTGGGCGGGAGGAACTCGGACGGATTCGATTTCGCGGACAAGGAAGACATCCCTTCGCCGGTGCTAACCGGACAGGTTCAACGGGTCTGGATCTCAGCCGGCCCGATGCCCGGCACCCCGTGTCAGTGTTCCAGCCTAGCCCTTGCCACCCGGAGGACCCGTTAACGCACGAGCGGGCCCGGGCCCGGGCGGACGTATGTTACGTCTGCCATGACCCGGACCCGCGGCCCGACCTGTCGAAATAATGACCGGACGGGGACGTGGTCAGTCGCGGAGGACTACAGCTCCGACGCCGGCACGCCGACGCCGAGGATGATCGGCTCGTTGCCGGCCGGGATGGACGCAGGCCCGGCCGCAGCGGGAGCCTTGGCCTCGTGGACCGATCCGGCCGCGGCCGGCCGGGTTGCCTCGCGGTGCTCCACGGAGGTTTCGTTGGCTGCGCCCTGGGCGCGGCTGGCACTCCGGTTGCGGCGCCCGCGGCGGCCGCGCAGCGTCGTGGTGTCAGCTGTGCGTGACGCCGGCGCCTCCGCAGCGCGGACGGCCGACGGCGCCTCGGGCGCCGTGGCTTCCGGTGCGGCAACAGCTGCTGCCTGACCGGCCGCCAGGCCGGCGGCCTGGTCCGGCTTGCCGGCCTCGGCTTCGCCCAGGTTTGCGAAGGCCTCGGTCAGCAGGTCCAGGGTCAGGGCCGGTGACGGCGCGTCCTCCGCGTGCTCGACGAAGGGCAGGGCCACCTGCTCGCCGCCAAACGTCAGCACCGTTGCGGGGCGGCCGGCTGCCTCGTCGGCGGCTGCGAGCTGCGTGACGGCGTCGACGGCGGCCTGGCGGGCCCCGGCGTCGCTGGCTGCGGCTGCCTCCCCGTCGTGCAGGTGCGCGGCGTGCGCTGCGGCAGCGATGTTGGCCAGCGCGGCACGGGTGGCCTCGGCCTTGGCGTGGCGTTCGGCCTCGGTGGGTTCGGCGTGGACGGGCGCGGGTGCGGCCGGCGCGGTCTCTCCGCCCTGGCCTCCCCGGCCGCGGCGACGGCTCTTGCGTTCCGGGCGGGCAGCAGGCTGCGCCTCGGTGCGCGGCACATAGTGCTCCGCGGCGACCGTGTTGGCGCGGCGGTGCTCCACCGGCTCGTCGTGGGTGACGATGCCGCGGCCCGCACATGTTTCGCACTGTTCGCCGAAGACTTCCAGCAGCCCGGTGCCCATCCGCTTGCGGGTCATCTGCACGAGGCCCAGCGAGGTCACCTCGGCCACCTGGTGCTTGGTCCGGTCCCGGCCCAGGCACTCCACCATGCGGCGCAGCACGAGGTCGCGGTTGGATTCGAGCACCATGTCGATGAAGTCGATCACGATGATGCCGCCAATGTCGCGCAGGCGCAGCTGCCGGACGACTTCCTCGGCCGCTTCCAGGTTGTTCTTGGTGACGGTTTCCTCGAGGTTGCCGCCGGAGCCGGTGAATTTGCCGGTGTTAACGTCCACCACGGTCATGGCTTCGGTGCGGTCGATCACGAGCGAACCGCCCGAGGGCAGGAAGACCTTCCGGTCCAGGGCCTTGTGGATCTGCTCGTCGATGCGCCCGGCCGCGAAGATGTCCGTGTCCTTGGTCCACTTCTCGAGCCGGCCCACGAGGTCCGGCGCGACGTAGGTGACGTAGGCCTCGATGGTGTCCCAGGCTTCCTCGCCGGAGACGATCAGCTTGGAGAAGTCCTCGTTGAAGACGTCCCGGACCACCTTGATGGTCAGGTCAGGTTCGCCGTAGAGCAGCTCGGGGGCGAGGATCTTGGTGGACGTCGACTGGCTCTCGATGCCTTCCCACTGCGCGCGGAGGCGGTTGATGTCGTGCGTCAGCTCTTCCTCGGAAGCTCCCTCGGCCGCGGTGCGGACAATGACGCCCGCGTCCTCGGGCAGGCGGTCCTTGAGGATCCGCTTGAGGCGGTTGCGTTCGACGTCGGGCAGCTTGCGGGAGATGCCGGTCATGGAACCGCCGGGCACGTACACGAGGTACCGGCCGGGCAGTGAGATCTGGCTGGTGAGACGGGCGCCCTTGTGGCCGACCGGGTCCTTGGTGACCTGGACCAGCACGGAGTCGCCGGACTTTAGCGCGTTCTCGATGCGGCGCTGCTTGCCCTCGAGGTTGACGGACTCCCAGTTCACTTCACCGGCGTAGAGCACGGCGTTGCGGCCGCGGCCGATGTCCACGAAAGCGGCTTCCATGGAGGGCAGCACGTTCTGGACCTTGCCCAGGTAGACGTTGCCGATCAGGGAGTCCTGCTGGGTCTTGGACACGAAGTGCTCGGCCAGGACGCCGTCTTCAAGGACACCGATCTGGATTCTGTCGTCGCGCTGGCGGACGATCATCTGGCGGTCCACGGACTCGCGGCGGGCCAGGAACTCGGCCTCGGTGATGACGGTACGGCGGCGGCCGGTGTCGCGGGATTCGCGGCGGCGCTGCTTCTTGGCTTCCAGGCGGGTGGAGCCCTTGACGGATGTGACGCGGTTGTTCACCGGCGCCTCGGCCATGGCACGCGGCGCACGGACGCGGGTCACCGTGTTGGGCGGATCGTCGCCTTCCCCGCCGGTCAGCTCGAGGTCCTGGTCTCCACGGCGACGGCGGCGGCGGCGGCGGGAGGTCACACCGTCTTCAAGGATTACCTCGGAACCTTCGTCGCCCTCTTCTTCGGTGCCTTCCGACTCGGTGTCGGACTCGGCAGAGGTGCGGGTGCGGCCGCGCCGGCCGCGGCTGCGGCGCCGACGGCGGTTGCCGGCGTCCTCGTCCTCGTCGCCTTCCTCGTCCTCGGGCTCAGCTGCTGCGGCGGCAACGGGGGCCGGACGCACCACAGTGCTCAGGTCCGGGGCCTGGAAGATGACGGAAGTGAGGGCACCCGGTTCCATGAACAGCGACGCGGCCGGGCTTTCCTCGGGGCGGGCTTCCGGCTCTTCAGGCTGGGCTGCGGCGGTTTCCGCGGTGGGTGCTTCCGCCGCGGGGGCCTCTTCGGCCGGGAGCGTTGCTGCGGGTGCGTCTTCGGTCTTCGGGGCGGCCTTGGCACGGCTGGCGCGGCGCCGGACCGGCTTTTCCGCAACCGTCTCTGCGGCCGTTTGTGCGGGGGCTTCTGCGGCGGCAGCTGCGTCAGTGCCAGCTGCTGCGGGGGCCTCTGCCGCGGCAGGTGCGCCGGCTTCGGCGTCGCCGGCGAAGGCAGGCAACGGTTCCGGGGCTGCTACAGCTTTCCGGGTCCGGGTGCGCCGCGCGGGCGCCTTGGCCGGAGTCTCGGCTGCAGCAGTTTCAGATACAGCAGTTTCAGATACAGCAGCTTCGGGTTCAACAGTTTCAGATCCGGCTGCTTCGACGTTGGCCGGCTTACGGCGGCCCCGGACGGGCTCATCTGAACCGGCCGCGTCGGCCAGGGCCGCGGCTTCGGCGACAGCCTCGGCCGCCTCCGCGGCGTTGACCTTGGCGACGGGCGCCTTCCGGCGGGTCCGTACGGCCCTCTTCGGCGCTACCGGAGCCTCTGCTTCAGCAGTTCCCTGCGCTTCCCCGGTGACTACTAGTTCTTCGTTTCCGGCTACTACCTGGTCATTATCCATATGTGGCGACACTCCTGCCCCTGATGCGCCGCCACATTCGGCGCCCCTTGGGGCAAATATGCGTCAACACCCGCAGGCATTGACAGAAGTCAATTGGATACCCTCAGGTTCGCACCGGCAGTGGGGTGCGGCAGCCCTGGAGGGCCGGCGAGATTGTTTTGGAACCCGTTGACCTACACGCCACAACCAGGTGCCGTCCAATGGCATTGCGGGACAGCTGGAATCAGAGGATCCGCAGCTCCCTGCTCATCATTGGCGGTCTTGAAACAAAATCGCCGGACCGGAATCCGGATGTGGATCGGGTTCCAGCCACGATCATTGTCTCACAGGAGCCGTGAAAGCAGGGGCAGGCGGGGCCGGAAGTGCAACAGGTGCAGCCGGGCGCGGCGGCCGGGGCCGTTCTCCGGCGCTGCTCAGCCTCCGGCGTTACAATCGGGGCAAGAAGCACCCGGTCAAGACGACTAAAAAAGGACTCAATTTCCATGCCCAGCATCTCCAGCACCGCCGGCGACGCGACCGTGCACCAACCGGGTTCCGGCCCGGCCCCCGCGGCGCGGCCCCTTCCCACGATGACCCGCGACCGCCCGTTCGCCTGGCTCCTGCTGATCACCGGCGTCATCGGCTGGCTCGCATCCGGGGCCCTGGTGCTGGAGAAGCTGGAGGTCCTGAAGGACCCGAACCACGTCACGGTCTGCGACGTGAACCCGTGGATCTCCTGCGGCCAGGTCATGCAGACACCGCAGAGTTCCGTGTTCGGCTTCCCCAATATGTTCATCGGAATCGTCGCCTTCGCCGTGATCATCACCACGGCCATGGGTATCCTCGCCGGCGCCCGGTTTTCCCGGTGGTATTGGCTGGGGCTCCAGGCGGGCGTGACGCTGGGCTTCGCGTTCGTGGTCTGGCTCTGGTCCCAGGCCCTGTACGCCATCCACATCCTCTGCCCGTTCTGCATGATCGTCTGGGCCGTGATGATCCCGCTGTTCGTCTGGGTGAGCGTCCGGAACATCTCCCACGGCGTGATTGCCCTGCCCGCCGGTCCCACCAAGGTGATCGGCGACTCCGGCTGGATCATTACGGCGCTGCTGTACGTCGCCGTCGTCGCGACGATCTTCTTCGCCTTCATCCAGGTTTTCATCGGAACCTCCGGCTACTAAACGCCCCAACCGCATCGAAGAGACAGTTAAGGCCAATGCTCGCGCTGGGCATTGGCCTTAGCCGTCTCTTCGGTGAGAGGGTCCGGGCCCATGTCGGGACTTATGGCACGACCCCGCGCGCGCAGGTTACATAAGGCTGGAGGAAGGAAGACCGGAGGCCTCTTGATGACTGTTCTAATTGCCTACGCAAGCGCCCTGGGCTCCACCCGGGAGATGGCACAACATATGGCATCCCGCATGGCGGGTGCACTGGGCGAGGTAGAGTGCCGGTCCGTGGAGGACGTCGGGGCCCTCTCCCGCTATGAGGCTGTCGTCGTCGGCAGCGCCGTCCACAACCAGGCCTGGCTGCCCCCGGCTTTGCTGTTCTTCAAACACCACGCCCGCGAGTTGGCCAGTCGGCCCGTCTGGGCCTTCAGTGTAGGGATGGCGGATGCGCTGCCCAAGCCCATACGCCGGCGCGGCGCGGCAATGCAACAGGAACGTCTGGCAGAAGTCCTGATCAAAGAAGTTCCACTTCGAGGCCACAAACTCTTCTCCGGCGTCTACCAGGCAGGCCAGATGCCGGCACCGCTCCGGGTGTTGTTCCGGCTCACCGGCGGCCGATTTGGGGATTTGCGGGACTGGGCGGCAGTCGACGAATGGACGGATCAGATTACGGCCCAACTCGCTAAACCTGCTTCGTCCACGTCTTCAGGCAGCATCACAGGCTAATGCCGTCGGGACTGCGCATCCCGGCCGCGGCGCCCGGCTCGGTGGGGCGTGCACGGGAGGACCCATGACCGTTGTGAGCATTCACGCCGAACGAGGGGACATGCCTGCCTACGCGGCGACGCCGGCCGGTACCGGTCCGTGGCCCGGCGTCGTCGTCATCCATGACGCACTCGGCCTGAGCCGTGACACCAGAGACCAGGCCGACTGGCTGGCCGGCGAGGGGTTCCTCGCCGTGGCACCTGACCTGTTTTACTGGGGCACCAGGACGGCCTGCTTGTGGTCCCTCATCCGCGGCTGGCGGCCCCTCGGTGACCTGGACGTCACCCGCGCCTGGCTGGCCGGACGGGACGGCTGCACCGGCCGGATCGGCGTGATCGGTTTCTGTATGGGCGGCGGGTTCGCCCTCATGCTGGCCCCGGACCATGACTTCGCCGCGGCAAGCGTCAACTACGGCGGACTGGATGACGAGACCGCCCGCGCAATGCCCCGCGCCTGTCCCATCGTTGGCAGCTACGGCGCCAGGGACCGCTGGCCCGGAGTGCGCAAGGTGCCGGCGCGTCTGGAGCCGCTGCTCGCCGAGGCCGGAATAGAGCATGACATCAAGGTCTATCCCGACGCCGGTCACGGCTTCCTCAACAGGCATGGCCCGTCGGACCTCACGTTCGGGGACAAGTTGCTCGCGAAGCTGGTCGCTGCCGGTTACCACGAGCCCTCCGCCGAGGACGCGCGCCTGCGCATCCTCGGGTTCTTCCGGGAACACCTGATCACTGAGGGGGAAGCGCGATGATGCACCCTGCACCGAGGGGATCCCTGCTGGCAGCGGGTGCCGTGGCCGTTTTCACCACCGGATACCTGGCCGTTGCGCGGCCACGCCTGCTTCGCTGGGGTGCGACCGTTGACGAAGCGCGGGGACCTTACCCGGGCGCCGGGTTGATTCCGGGCAGCACCCGAAGCGCGACCATGGCGGTGACCATCGATGCGCCCCCTTCCCGCGTGTGGCCCTGGCTGGTGCAGATGGGAACGGATCGCGCCGGCTGGTACAGCTGGGACCGTCTCGATAATTTCGGGCGCCGCAGCGCAGGGCGCATCCATCCGGAGTGGCAGGACATCGCCATCGGTGACCGTCTGGCGGCGAAGCCCGACGGCAGCGAGTGGTGGGCGGTCGCGGCGCTTGAACCCGAGAGGTTCCTGGGCCTGCGTATGTCGGTCGATCTCCGCGGGCGTCCATTCGACCCGGCACGAACCCGGCCGCGCTATTACACCGACTCGCTCTGGGGATTCGAGCTGCGGGAGGCCGCGGGTGAGCGCACCCGGCTGGTGGTCAGCGGGTACTGGTCGCTACGGCCACAATGGCTGCAACCTATCATGAGCATTGCCATGCTGGAGCCCGCGCACTGGGTCATGCAGACCCGTCAGTTCTCGAATCTAGTGCGCCTCGCCAGCCGATGAGAGGTCTCCGGACCCGGAGCACGCAGCGAAGCCCCACCCGCCGCGAGGTCCCAAACGGCGAGGGGACGGTTAAGGCCAATGTCCGGTACGAACATTGGCCTTAACCGTCCCCTCGCTGGCGGAGGCCGTCCCGAAATTCGGGCTAGAACCAGATCTTGATCTCGCGCTCGGCGGATTCCGCCGAATCCGAGCCGTGGACCAGGTTCTGCTGGACCTTCAGGCCCCAGTCGCGGCCGAAGTCGCCGCGGATGGTACCGGGCGCCGCCGTCGTCGGGTCCGTGGTGCCGGCGAGGGTGCGGAAGCCCTCGATCACGCGGTGGCCCTCGAAGATCGCGGCGACCACGGGGCCGCTGAGCATGAACTCAACCAGCGGCTCGTAGAACGGCTTGCCGACGTGCTCCTCGTAGTGCTGCTCCAGCAGTTCGCGGCTTGCGTCGACTTTCTTGAGCTCGGCCAGGGTGTAGCCCTTGGCTTCGATCCGGCTCAGGATGGCGCCGGACAGGTTGCGGGCGACGCCGTCGGGCTTGATCAGGACGAGGGTGCGCTCAATGCTCACAGCTGCTCCAATGTGTTGGGGTGGGATTTGGGTCAAGTCTACGGGGTTCGGGCCAGGTGCCCGGGATGGACGTTCAGGCGCTCTTTCCCGGCGCGGGGCCCTGGGGGTGGGCCGCATCCCAGTCAGCCTGCTCGCGCTCCCGCTGGGCAGCTTCCCGGTCAATCCGGATGCCGGTCCGGATCCCGTACCACCACGCCACGGCGAAGAGCGCGCCGACGAGGTACATGGCAGGTTCCACGAGGCCGCACAGGATCAGCACGAGCTGCAGGATCCAGCCGAGGGCCACTCCCCACGGCTTCGAGAGGACCGCGCACGTGAAGATGAAGACCAGGCAGAGGCCGATCCCCACCGAGAAGACCAGGGCCGCGGGATATTCGTTCCGGTGCAGTCCAAAGACGGCCAGTGTCCCGAAGAGCACCACGAACGCTTCCAGCAACAGGACCGTGGAGGCGAACATGACCTTCGTCGACCGTCGTTTTTTGGGCATGCCCGGGCGCCATTCGCGCTGGGCTTTGGTGAGTTTCGCCATCGCTTAAGCGTCCGCCTTTCCGAGCAGGATCCGGGCATCCGCGACGAGCGTGATGGAGCCGGTCACGAGGACCCCGCCGGCGGGCTCGTCGTCGGCTTCGGCCCGTTCCACGGCCCATTCGAGGGCATCATCGAGCTTCCCGGCGACGTGGATGTTCTCCTCGCCGAAGCCCAGGTCAACCGCGATTTCGGCCAGGTCCTCGGCCGGGACGGCCCGGGGCGAGTTGGACTGGGTGAAGCAGTATTCGGTGGCGAGGCCGCCCAGGGATTCCTTGAGCTGGCGCAGGATCTCCTCGGCGTCCTTCTCCCGCAGAACGCCGACCACCACCACCAGCTTGGTGAAGTTGAAGGCCTCGTGGATGGCCTCGGCGGAGACCCGGATGCCCTCCGGGTTGTGGGCCGCGTCCACGATGATGGTCGGCGCGGTGCGGACCACCTCAAGCCGTCCCGGGGAGGTGACTGAGGCGAAGGCCTCCTGCAGGATCTCGGCGTCGATCGCCTTTTCCCCGCCAAAGAACGCTTCCAGCGCGGCAATGGCGACGGCGGCGTTCTCGGCCTGGTGCGCGCCGTGCAGCGGCACCAGCAGGTCCTCGTAGCGTCCGGCGATGCCCTGGATGGTGACCATCTGGCCGCCGACCGCGACGGTGCGGGATTCGACGCCGAACTCCACGCCCTCGAAGCGGAACGGCACGTTGACCTCTTTGGCCTTTTCCAGCAGGACCTGGGCCGCGTCGACCGGCTGCGCCGCGCTGATGAGGAAGCTGCCGGGCTTGATGATGCCGGCCTTCTCGTAGGCGATGTCCCCGGTGGTGTCGCCCAGCAGATCGGTGTGGTCCAGCGAGATCGGGGTGACGACGGCCACCTGGCCATCGCCGACGTTCGTGGCGTCGGTGATGCCGCCCAGGCCCACTTCGATCACGGCGACGTTGACCGGCTGGTCAGCGAAGACCGCGAAGCCCAGGATCGTCAGGCACTCGAAGTAAGTCAGCCGGGGCTGGCCCGCCGCCTCGAGTTCGCCGTCCACGATCTGCAGGTAGGGACGGATCTCGTCCCAGATCCGGACGAACGTCTCATCCGGCACCGGGGCGCCGTCGATGCTGATCCGCTCGGTGACCTTGGACAGGTGCGGGCTCGTGTAGCGGCCGGTGCTCAGGCCGTGGGCGCGCAGCCCGGCCTCGATCATCCGGGCCGTGGAGGTCTTGCCGTTGGTGCCGGTGACGTGGATGATCGGGAACGCCTTGTTCGGCTCCCCCAGGATTTCCATGGCCCGGTGCAGCGGGGCGAGCCGCGGCTCCATTTTGTTTTCCGGCGCCCGGCCCAGCAGCTCGGCGTAGACGCTTTCAACGGAGAATTCATCGGTCATGGTTTAGGCTCCAACTTTCTTGGCAACGCTGACCTGTGGGTCCTTGATGTCGGCCGCCAGGGTTTCCAGCTCGACGGTCAGGGTTTCGGTCTTGACCAGCTCCGCGTTGGCCAGCAGCGCCTCGACGACGTCCTGCTTCGCCGTGACGGACGTGCTGATCCGGTCGCTGACATTGAGTCCGGCGTCCTTGCGGGCCTGCTGGATGGCGCGGACCATGTCACGGGCCAGGCCCTCGGCCTCCAGCTCCGGGGTGACCTCGGTGTTGAGGACCACGAAGCCGCCGCCGGGAAGCACGGCGGCCGCGCGTGAGCCTTCGCCTTCCGCGGCCTCGGCCACGACGGTTTCCAGGGTGTACTCCTGCGGTTCGAGGTCGAGGCCGCCGGCGGTGACCACCCCGGCGTCGCTGACCGACCAGTCGCCGGACTTGGAGCCCTTGATGGCCTGCTGGACGTTCTTGCCCAGGCGCGGGCCGGCGGCCCGGGCATTGACCACGAGCTTCTGCTCGATGCCGAACTCCTCCGGGGAGGCGCTCTCGGCGTCCAGCAGGCGGACCGAGCGCAGGTTCAGTTCATCGGCGACGACGGCGGCGAAGCCGCCCAGCGCGTCCGCGCCCGGTGCCACGACCGTGAGTTCCTGCAGCGGCAGGCGCACGCGCAGGTTCGCGGCCTTGCGCAGCGAGGAGCCGGTGGAGCAGATCTGCTGCACCCGGTCCATCGCCTCGACCAGGCCCGGGTTGGCCGGGAACAGTCCGGCATCCGGCCAGTCGGCCAGGTGCACGGAACGCCCGCCGGTGAGGCCGCGCCAGATCTCCTCGGAGATCAGCGGCAGCAGAGAGGCGGCCACGCGGGTGACGGTCTCCAGCGCGGTGTAGAGCGCGTCGAAGGCGTCCACACTCTCGTCGAAGAAGCGCTGGCGGCTGCGGCGGACGTACCAGTTGGTGAGCATGTCCAGGTAGCTGCGCAGCTCGTCGCAGGCGCCGGAGATGTCGTAGCTGTCCAGCTGGGTGGTCATGTTCCGGACAAGGTCCCCGGTGTTGGCCATGAGGTACTGGTCCAGGGTGTCGGCGTAGCCGTCGTAGCGGAGCTTCGCGTCGTACCCGCGCCCGCCATCTGCCGCGTTCGTGTACAGCGTGAAGAAACTGTAAACGTTCCACAGCGGCAGTATGACCTGACGGACGCCGTCGCGGATGCCCTGCTCGGTGACCACGAGGTTGCCGCCGCGCAGGATCGGGCTGGACATCAGGAACCAGCGCATGGCGTCGGAGCCGTCGCGGTCCAGGACCTCGGAGACGTCCGGGTAGTTGCGCAGGCTCTTGGACATCTTCTGCCCGTCCGAACCCAGCACGATGCCGTGGCTGATGACGTTGCGGAAGGCCGGACGGTCGAACAGCGCGGTGGAAAGGATGTGCAGCATGTAGAACCAGCCGCGGGTCTGGCCGATGTACTCGACGATGAAGTCCGCCGGGTTGTGCGTGTCGAACCATTCCTCGTTCTGGAACGGGTAGTGGACCTGGCCGTAGGGCATGGAACCGGAGTCGAACCAGACGTCCAGGACGTCCTCGACGCGGCGCATCACGGACTGGCCTTCTTCCGGAGTGCGGGGGTCATCCGGGTTCGGGCGGGTGAGCTCGTCGATGAACGGCCGGTGCAGGTCCACCTGGCCGGCCTTGTTCAGCGGCAGGCGGCCGAAGTCGGCCTCGATTTCGGCCAGGGAGCCGTAGACGTCGGTGCGGGGGTAGTCCGGGTCGGTGGACTGCCAGACGGGGATGGGGCTGCCCCAGTAGCGGTTGCGGCTGATGGACCAGTCGCGGGCGTTGGCGAGCCACTTGCCGAACTGGCCGTCCTTGACGTTGCCCGGGATCCAGTTGATGTCCTGGTTGAGCTCGGACATGCGGTCCTTGAACTTGGTGACCTCGACGTACCAGGAGGACACGGCGCGGTAGATCAGCGGGTTGCGGCAGCGCCAGCAGTGCGGGTAGCTGTGCTCGTAGCTGGCCTGGCGGACCAGGCGGCCCTGGGCGCGGAGCACCTGGGTGATGGGCCTGTTGGCCTCGAATACCTGCAGCCCGGCGATTTCGGCGAGGTCGCCGTGGCCGAAGAGCGGCAGGAACTTTGCGCCTTCGTCGACCGAGAGGACAACGGGGATGCCGGCCTCTTCACAGATCTTCTGGTCGTCTTCGCCGTAAGCGGGGGCCTGGTGGACGATGCCGGTGCCGTCGGTGGTGGTGACATAGTCGGCCACGAGGAAGCGCCAGGCGTTCTCGGTGCCGTACTTTTCGGCGTCGTGGAAGTAGTCCCAGAGCGGCTCATAGCTCAAGCCGTTGAGCTCGGCGCCGGTGTGGCGGGAGGTGATCGCGGCTTCCGCGGCGGCGGCACCCTCGGCCCCGTCGCCGTAGCCGAGGTCCTTGGCGTAGGCGGCCAGGAGGTCCGCGGCCAGCAGGAAGCTGCCCGTGACGGGGGCGTCGGCCGCCGCGGCCTTGATCCCGTGCGGGCCGGCCGGCAGGACCACGTAACTGATGTCGGGCCCGACGGCGAGCGCCAGGTTGGTGGGCAGCGTCCAGGGCGTGGTGGTCCAGGCAAGTGCCTGTACCCCGGCGAGCTGCCTGGACAGCTCCGAGTCCCCTGCCGTGATGGGGAACGTGACCGTGACGGTCTGGTCCTGGCGGTTCTTGTAGACGTCGTCGTCCATGCGCAGCTCATGGTTGGACAGCGGCGTCTCGTCCTTCCAGCAGTACGGCAGGACGCGGTAGCCGTTGTAGGTCAGGCCTTTTTCGTGCAGCTGCTTGAAGGCCCAGAGCACGGACTCCATGTACTCGACGTTGAGCGTCTTATAGTCGTTTTCGAAGTCCACCCAGCGCGCCTGGCGGGTGACGTAGCTCTTCCATTCGTCGGCGTACTTCATGACGGAGGCGCGGCAGGCGTCGTTGAACTTGTCGATGCCCATGGCCTCGATCTGGGTCTTGTCCGTCATGCCCAGCTGCTTCATGGCTTCCAGCTCGGCGGGCAGGCCGTGGGTGTCCCAGCCGAAGCGGCGCTCCACGCGGCGGCCGCGCTGGGTCTGGTAGCGGCCCACGAGGTCTTTGGCGTAGCCGGTCAGGAGGTGGCCGTAGTGCGGCAGGCCGTTGGCGAAGGGCGGGCCGTCGTAGAAGACGAACTCGTTGGACCCGTCCTGACCAGCATCCCGCTGGTCGATGCTCGCCTGGAAGGTGCCGTCCTGGTCCCAGTATTTGAGGATGCGCTCTTCGATCTCCGGGAACTTCACGGAGGCAGACACCCCGGAGGTGTTGGAAACTGCGTTGGAAGCCGCGTTTGACGCAGAGGTGGTGGAGCCGGCGCCTGTGGCGGAGGCCTTGGGGTAATAAGTCATCTCGACATCCTGGGTTGAGCTGGTGAACACATGCATTCAGGATGCGAGGACGGCCCTGTTGTCTTCCGACACCACGGACCGCGGTACCACCTCACTTACCGCCACCGGTCCGCTCCCCTTCGCGAAAGGTTCTGCACCGGCGTCGGCCGCTCATTACTGCTGTGACGGGCTTACCCGTCCGGTTCTACTGGCCCGTGCACGCACCGTGGCGACTAAATCTCCACCTCACGCGAGGGTGTTCTTCCGGAAGCTCACCGGTGATGGCCGGGTCAAAGCTGCTACGTCGATGGTACCGGAGAAAATAGTGCGTTTCACTGCCCCGCTGCAGTGACGGGCAGTGCGACTGCATTTCACAGCTACTAACTCCGCTGTGAGGGGCGACGCCGGCGGTCCGACTGCATAGACTCATGCCATGACCGTCCCCCGGCCGCCCCGGGCCTACCCGTGAAGCGCCGCAGCGCGAGCCGCCGGTGGCAGGTGTCCTCTGTCCTCTGCGCCGCGCCCGTTGCGGTGGTATCCATCTTCCGGGCGGTCCCGGGGCCCTGGCCGGCCCCGGTGGTCCAGCTCGTGGCCTTCACGCCCTGGTTCGCGCTCCCTGCGGGCGCGGCCCTCCTGCTCGCGCTGCCGGGGCGGCGTCCCTGGGCGGCACTCCCGGCCGGCGCCCTCCTGGCCCTCCAGCTGCTGTGGCTGTTCCCGCCGGACCGGGTGGCGGACAGGCTTCTGCCCCCACAGGCGGATTCGCTGCCTGGCGAGCAACGGAGCACGGGGCAGGCACAGTCCACAGCCCCGGCGCCGACGGCGGAACTTACGGTCATGAGCCTCAACGCCTGGAAAGGCCAGGCGGACGCCGCGGAAGTTGTCCGGCTGGTGCGTGAAAACGGTGTCGGGCTCCTTGCCGTCCAGGAACTCTCCCCGGACCTGGAAAAACGGCTGGACGCGGAGGGGCTGGACGCGCTGCTTCCGCACCGGATCAGCCGCTCGAGGGACGGCGCGGGCGGCGGCGCCGTGTACTCCTCACGCCCGATCATTCCGGTGGACACCGTGGACGGTTCCGCCTTCCACATGCCAACGGTGCAGCTGGAGCTCGACGCCGGCGGCCGGCCGGCCCCCCTCACCGTGACCAACGTGCACACCAAGGCTCCGGTGTGGGGCCGGGCCGGGCAGTGGCGGAGTGAATTGGCTGCCCTGGGCCGCCTTGCCGCCCGTCCCGGCAGCATGCTGCTGCTGGGCGACTTCAACGCCACCCTCGACCACGCCGAGTTCCGCCAGATCCTTCAGGGCCCTGACGGCACCGGGCCCGGCGGCCCCCGCGTCGACGCGGGCGCCGCCGCCCTGGCACGGCTGGTTCCGACCTGGCCGATGGCCGGGCCCCCGCTGCCGGGCGTGGTGATCGACCACATCGTGACCAGCCCGCAGGTGGGCAGCAGCGGCTATGCCGTGCTGCCGGTGGCCGGGACGGACCACGCGGCGGTCCTGGCCACGTTGTCCGTCCCCGCGGCGGACTAGCTGCGCGGCAGTTTCATGCCGGACTCGGCCATCACGTCACGGAGCCGGTCCGGGTAATCCGTGATCAGCCCGTCCACGCCGGCACCGATGAGCGCCCGCATGGTGGGCTTGTCATCAACGGTCCACGGAATGACCTGCATGCCTGCCGCATGGGCACGGCGGACCATGTCGGCGGTGACGTAGGGAACATAGCCCGGATCCGTCACGGCGCCGTCCTGCGGCGTGCCGTGCACGGGAGAGATGGCGTCGAAGCCCAGGGACGAGGCTGCGGCGACGAGGTCACCGCCGAAGTCATCGGCGTCGATGCCGCCCAGCCACGGCGACTTGCCGGGCTGGCCTGCCTGGAGGAAGTCCTTGTTGGTCAGGGCCACGGTGCGGATCTGGGGATCGCGCTGCTGGACCAGGCGCAGTGAGCCCCAGTCGAAACTCTCGATTGAGACTCGGCTCTGCATGTGGGCGGCCTTGATTTCGCGGAGCGCGACGTCGACGAACTGCTCCCGCGGGGCCGTTTCCTGCGGCGCCCCTGCCTCGACCTTGGTTTCGATGTTGAACTTCACCTGGCTGGCGCGGTGCGAGTCCGCCAGGGCGAAGACCTCGGCCAGCGTGGGCATCTTGGCGCCCGGCGAGGCCACCTGGCCCGGGAACTGGGGCAGCGTGAGGGTGCCGCAGTCCAGGCTGCGGACCTGCGCGAACGTCAGGTCCTTGATGTATTTGCCCACGTAGGGGAACTGTGGGTCGTTCGGCGTGACAGGAGCCGTATCCAGGCACTTCTGGCCGCTGATCTTGCGGTCGTGGGTGATGACCTCGTGGCCGTCCTTGGTGATCTGGAGGTCCAGTTCGAGGGTGGAAACGCCGGTCTCGATCCCCTTGGCGAAGGACGCCAGGGTTGACTCGACAGTCAAGCCGATGCCGCCTCGATGGGCCTCGAGGTCAAAGTGGTTGCCCTGGCTGTTGGGGTTCGTGTCGGCCGCGTGGGCCTCGGCGGCGTTTGCCTGGGCAGCGGCGGCGAGGAGCAGGGCTGCGCTGAGTACGGCAGCGCCGAGCTTCGTCGGGGTTCGCATGGGAAAGTTCTCCACTCTGGTGGTGTGCAGTTGCATGCGCCACCTTGCCCAACCCCGGCCAACTCCGGACCAGCGCAGCCTGACCTGCGCCCCACGCCTCGGTGAACGTCAGGTGTCGCAGCCGGATGTCCCGGCCCCTTGCCCCGCCCTTGGCCCCGCTCCTGGCCCCGCCCTACTGGTTCTTGCGGATCAGCTTGTAGTTGGCCGCCTGCGCCACCGGGCGGATCACGATCTGGTCCAGGTTGATGTGGTGCGGCGCGACGACGGCGTAGCGGACCACATCGGCCACGTCCTCGGCGGTCAGTGGCTTCTCGACTCCCTGGTACACCTTGGCCGCCGCGTCCTGGTCGCCGAGGCGGTTCAGGGCGAATTCCTCGGTCTGCACCAGCCCGGGGGCCACCTCGATCACGCGGAGGTTGTGCTCGGCCTCTTCGAGCCGCAGGGCGCCGGTCAGGGCGTGCTGGGCGAACTTGGCCGCGTTGTAGCCGCCGCCGCCCTCATAGGCCGCGAGCCCGGCCGTGGAGGTCAGGTTCAGCACGGTTCCCTCGCCGCAGGCACGCAGCATGGGCAGGAACGCGCGGATCAGCTTCATGCTGCCCAGCACGTTGACCTGGAACATCCATTCCCAGTCCTCGGTTTTGGCCCCGGCGACCTTGTCGGCGCCGCGGGCACCACCGGCGATGTTGATCAGCGTGTCGATGCCGCCGGCGCGGGTCACCTCATCGAGCAGCCGGGCCACATCGGCGTCGTCGGTCACATCGGCGGGAAGGGCGATGGCGCCGGTTTCGGCGGCGAGCGCTTCGAGCCGGTCGGCACGGCGGGCGACGGCGAACACGGTCCAGCCTTCCTTGCGGAGCGCACGCACCGTGGCCTCGCCGATTCCGGTGCTGGCGCCGGTGACTACTGCTGCTTTGGCTCCTGCTGCAGTGAATTCTTGTGTGTTGTTGTCGATTCCCTCAGTCATGGCACCACAGTAACGGCAATGCCGGGCTCATTTCCTGCTGCTGCTGCCGTGCTCCAGGAACTCCTGCAGCACCCGGGCATGGTTGGTCTCCGGGTCCCGTGCACCGAACAGCAGCGTCACTTTCCCGTGCTCCGCCGCGAGTCCGTACAGCGTCTGCACGGCCGAGTTGCCCTCGAGCTCGGCTTCGTAGGCCGCCCGGAAGTCCGCGAACCGTTCCTGCATGTGCCCGAATTCCTTGCGCAGCGGTGCAGACGGTGCCACGTCCTTGAGCCAGAGCTCCAGGTGGGCCCGTTCCTTGCTGACTCCGCGGGGCCAGAGCCGGTCCACCAGGACCCGGCAGCCGTCGTCGTCGGAAGGGTCGTCGTAGATGCGCTTGATCACGAAGGTTCCGGCAGAATTACCCTGAGAATTGCCCATCTGCGCATGCTACTTCACGTTACTTGGGCGGCGCCCACACCCGGAGATCCCGCCGCCGGCCGCATCCCGTACATCAGGGGATGGGAGTTAGTGGAAGAATTGGCCCATGGCTGAAGACAATCAGGGTACAGACACGCCCACCACCGCCCCCATCAACGTTCCGGACAAGCCCGCCCTGGAGGGGCTGGAAGAGGCGCTTACGCAGCGCTGGCTTGGCGAAGGGACCTACAAGTTCAACCCGGACACCACCCGGGAGCAGGTCTACTCGATCGACACTCCCCCGCCCACGGCATCGGGATCCCTCCACGTGGGACACATGTTCTCCTACACCCAGACCGACGTCCTGGCGCGCTATCAGCGCATGACCGGCAAGAACGTCTTCTACCCCATGGGCTGGGACGACAACGGCCTGCCCACCGAGCGCCGCGTGCAGAACTACTACGGGGTGCGCTGCGATCCCGCGATCGCCTACGACGCCGGCTACCGCCCCCCGGCCGAGCCCGCCAAGAACCAGCGCGACTTCGACGTCATCTCCCGCAAGAACTTCATCGAGCTGTGCGAGGAGCTCGCGGTCGAGGACGAGAAGGTCTTCGAGCACCTGTTCCAGACCCTGGGCCTGTCCGTGGACTGGGATCTGACCTACCGGACGATCGATGACAAGTCCCGCGCCATCTCGCAGCGCGCTTTCCTGGCCAACCTGGCCGCAGGCGACGCGTACATGGCCGAGGCCCCCACCCTGTGGGATGTCACGTTCCGCACCGCCGTGGCCCAGGCCGAGCTCGAAGACCGCGAAGTCGCTGGCGCCTACTACCGCTACCCCTTCTTCACCGAAGACGGCGAAAAGATCTTCATCGAAACCACCCGCCCCGAGCTGCTGGCCGCCTGCGCCGCGCTCGTGGCCAACCCCGACGACGAGCGCTACAAGCCGCTGTTCGGCAAGAAGGTCACCTCTCCCCTGTTCGGTGTCGAGGTAGAGGTCAAGGCCCACCCGCTGGCCAAGGCAGACAAGGGCTCCGGCGTCGCCATGGTCTGCACCTTCGGCGACCTCACCGACGTCACCTGGTGGCGCGAACTGCAGCTGCCCACCCGCGCGATCGTGGGCCGCGACGGCCGCATCATCGGCGAGACCCCGGAGTGGATCACCACCGAAGAAGGCCGCGCCAACTTCGCGGCCATCGCCGGCAAGACGGTGTTCAGTGCCAAGGAGTCCGTGGTGGAGCTCCTGGCCGCCGCGGAACTGCTTGACGGCGAGCCCAAGAAGATCATGCACCCGGTGAACTTCTTCGAGAAGGGCGACAAGCCCCTCGAGGTCGTCACCTCACGCCAGTGGTACATCCGCAACGGCGGACGCGACGAGGACCGGCGCGAACGGCTGATCGGCCGCGGCAACGAGATCGAGTTCCACCCCGCCTTCATGCGCTCCCGCTACGAGAACTGGATCTCGGGGCTCAACGGCGACTGGCTCGTGTCCCGCCAGCGCTTCTTCGGCGTGCCGGTACCGGTCTGGTACCCCCTGGATGCCGACGGCAACCCCGAATACGACGCACCGATCGTCCCGTCGGACGCGCAGCTGCCCGTGGACCCCGCGGCAGATGCGGCCCCCGGCTACGAGGAAGCCCAGCGCGACGTGCCCGGCGGCTTCACCGGCGACGCGGACGTCCTCGACACCTGGGCCACGTCCTCCCTGACCCCCCAGATTGTGGGCGGCTGGAGCACCGACGAGGCGCTCTTCGCCAAGGTCTACCCCTTCGACGTGCGCCCGCAGGGCCATGACATCATCCGGACCTGGCTGTTCTCCTCCGCCGTCCGCGCCGACGCGCTGCAGAAGACCGCACCGTGGAAGCACGCGGCCATCTCCGGCTGGATCCTGGACCCGGACCGGAAGAAGATGTCCAAGTCCAAGGGCAACGTCATTGTGCCCACGGATGTGCTGGAGGAGTACGGCTCCGACGCCGTGCGCTACTGGGCTGCCTCGGCCAAGCTCGGCGCGGACACCGCCTACGAGATCGCGCAGATGAAGATCGGCCGCCGCCTGGCCATCAAGCTGCTCAACGCCTCCAAGTTCGTCCTGAACCTGGGCGCCACCGAGGACTCGGTCGTCTCCGGCGACCTGTCCGTGCTGAGCAACCCCTTAGACCGGGCCGTCCTGGCCCAGCTCGCCGACGTCGTCGAGCAGGCGACCAAGGCATTCGAGGGCTACGACTACGCCCGGGCGCTGCAGATCACCGAGAGCTTCTTCTGGAACTTCACCGACGACTACGTGGAACTCATCAAGGACCGTGCCTACGGTGCGGCAGGCGAGGAGCAGCAGGCATCCGTGCTGGCCGCCCTCGCGACGAGCCTGGACACCCTCCTGCGGCTCTTCGCGCCGTTCCTGCCGTTCGCCACGGAGGAAGTCTGGAGCTGGTGGCGCACCGGTTCCGTGCACCGCGCCCAGTGGCCCTCCGCCATCACGGTCGACGGCGACACTACCCTCCTGGCCACGGTCGGCACCGCGCTCAGCGGCATTCGCAAGGCCAAGTCCGAGGCCAAGGTCAAGCAGCGCACCGAGGTGCTGTCCGCGACGATCACCGCCTCGGAATCCCGCACGACCCAGCTCAAGGCCGGCCTCGCCGACCTCAAGGCCGCGGCCAACGCCCGTGAACTGGCGCTTGTCGCCGGCGAGGGTGAACTGGCCGTCAGCGACGTCGTGCTGGCACCTGCCGAGCCGCCCGTCCAGGCGTAGTCTCCGGCGGAAACAACACGAAGGGGCCCTCGGCCCGGTTCAGAGAAGCAATTCTGATCCGGCGGGGCCCCTTCGGCGTCGCGGGGAGGCTCAGACCGCGAAGGACGTCTCGAAGTGCGTCAGCACCGGCGGGGCGGCCAGGAGTTCTGCCAGCCCGCTCGCGCCGTCGCCTGCGCGCCAGGCGCGATAGGCGGCGTCGTGTTCCATCGATACCCACTGTTCGACCACGAGAAAATGCGCCGGATCCGCGCTGTCGACCAGCACGTCGACCCCGAGGCAGCCGTCAAAGGCGCGCGTATCGGAGAGAATATCGCGGAGCACCGCGGGCGCCGTGGGCAGGGCTTCGGCTTTGACGTTCAAGTCGAGATGGGCTGTAACGGGCATGGCGCTCCAATGTTCGCAGGTGGGGACAGGACAAAACCGGGTACAACCGGGCGGGTTGCCCGGAGATCACGGCACGGGGACCGCTGCCCCGTCATTGGAAGCAACAGCCGGGCCGCCGGGCTTGTTCCTTCGGCCCGGAACCCGGGGCGGCACAAGCAAGTCCTACCGCTGAGGAGTGAGGTCACCCGGCACGGGTGAGGCGCCGCACCTCACCGGGGGCACAGAATGAAGGTGCAGCGGTCCGTCGGATCGCCTCGAACCCCAAGAAGAAGCGGAGGTCATACGCATGACTGAGACACTCGATGAACTGGGGCCGGTCGACTGGATCGTCGTTGAATTCCCCGGACCCGATTTCGGCAAGGGCCAGATCGCCCCGTTCCTGGAGGACCTGGTCCAGCGTGACCTCGTCAGGGTGCTCGACATGGTGTTCCTGAGGAAGATGGAGGACGGCACTCTCGAGACGGCGGAGATCTCCGATCTGGACCCGAGCGAGCTCGGCGAGGTGCGCACGGCCGAGGCCGACCTGGCCATGGTGCTCTCTGAGCAGGATGTCATGGACCTGGCCGAGACGATCGCGCCCGGCCACTCCGCCGCGGTGCTCGTCTGGGAGAACCTGTGGGCGGCCCCGTTCGGCACGGCAGTCCGCAAGGCCGGCGGCCAACTCGTGGCCAGCGGTCGGATCCCGACCCAGGCCGTCATCGCCGCCTTCCAGGCCGATGCCGAAGACCAGTCCCCTGAAGAAGCGATAGAAGGAGCCTGACATGCCACTGGCAGCACGACGCAGACGCAGGACCGCAGCCGCCGTCGGCGGGGCCGTTGTCGTCGCCCACGGGATCAACCGTCGCGGCGACCGCCGGGAAGACCGCCGTGACGACCGCGGCGACCGCCGGGAAGACCGCCGCGACTAACACCCGCGGCTGACCCCCGCGACTGACAACGCGGAGCCGGCCCCGGGCACCCGCAGGTGCGCATGACTCCTCCCGGGTCGTGCGCACCTGAACAATGCCCGCTCCCCCAACCGGGGAAGCGCCCCTGGACGGCGATCTGACGAATTTGGTCACACTGCTTTGGGCCGCACTGTTTTTGGGCAAGGTGTTTTTGGGCAAAGGGGAAGCCCCATCAGCGTTAGCCGTTGGTGGGGCTTCGACTTTTCGATTGTCACGTGACGTCATAGACAATCTGGCGGGATCCTTAGACTTTCAGGTCTTCCTACCTCGTCACTGGTAGCCATCATCTGACTTTGCCGAAGGCTGCGTCGGATGAGTGTCACTGAATCTTTGGTTCCTGCGTCCCTCTTCTTTCGAAGTGGGTAAGTTCCATTGTTGTCCTCCGGCCTGCTGTGCACAAGAGCCCCGGCAGAACTACATCGGAGTAGTTCTGCCGGGGCTCCCGGGAGGCCGGGCAGCGGCCCGGCCCGGCGTGTTCAGGCCTAGTTAAAGACCGGGCTTTCGGTACGGCTGCGCTTGATTTCGAAGAAGTACGGGAAGGATGCCAGGGTCACCGTGGCGTCCCAGATCTGTCCTGCTTCCTCGCCGCGCGGGATGCGCGTCAGGACCGGGCCGAAGAAGGCCGTGCCGTTGAAGGCGACGACGGGTGTGCCCACGTCCTGTCCGACCAGCGAGATGCCTGCCTCGTGGCTGGCGCGCAGCTTTGCATCGAATTCGTCGCTCTGGCCCGCGGCGGCAAGCTCGGCCGGCAGTCCGGCCTCGGCCAGCGACTTGGCGATGACCTCGTCAATGTCCTTGATGCCTTCGTTGTGGATCTTGGTGCCCATGGAGTCATAGAGCGCCTTGATGAATTCGGCACCGTGCTGTTCAGCGGCGGCGGTGATGACGCGGACCGGAGCCCACGCCTTCTTCATGAACTCGCGGTACTGCTCGGGCAGTTCCTCGCGGCCCTCATTGAGCACGGCGAGGCTCATGACATGCCACTCGGTCTTGATGTCGCGGACTTCTTCGACTTCACCGATCCAGCGGGAGGTGACCCAGGCGAAGGGGCACATCGGGTCGAACCAGAAGTCGGCTTTGTTGGTCATGGTTTCAGACACAGGTGTTCTCCTTAGGGAAGTCTGCGGGGAAAGCGCCGGCGCGGATCACGCACACGGCGCGCTAAAAATTACAGCGACCTATGCCGCGTTAATATTCCGGATCAGGCGGATTTGCGCCGTTTGACCTCGTCGTGGGCGATCATCGTGGGCGCCGCCTTCTTGGTCACGACCTCTTCGGTGATCACGACGCTGGCGACGTCGTCGCGGCTGGGGAGGTCGAACATGACCGGGAGCAGGACTTCCTCCATGATGGCGCGAAGCCCCCGGGCCCCGGTGCCGCGCTCCAGCGCCTGGTCGGCAATGGTGTTGAGGGCCTCGTCCTCGAAGATGAGCTCGACGCCGTCGAGCTGGAACATCTTCTGGTACTGCTTGACGAGGGCATTCTTCGGCGTCGAGAGAATCTGGATGAGCGCGGCGCGGTCCAGGTTGGAGACGGTGGTGATGACGGGCAACCGGCCGATGAACTCCGGGATCAGCCCGAACTTGAGCAGGTCTTCCGGCATGACCTCGCCGTAGGAATCCGTGGTGTTCTTGACCTCGTTGAGCGGGGCGCCGAATCCGATGCCCTTGCGCCCGGACCGCGAACCGATGATGTCCTCGAGCCCCGCGAAGGCGCCGGCCACGATGAAGAGCACGTTGGTGGTGTCGATCTGGATGAATTCCTGGTGCGGGTGCTTGCGTCCGCCCTGCGGCGGGACCGAGGCCACCGTGCCCTCGAGGATTTTCAGGAGCGCCTGCTGCACGCCCTCTCCCGAGACGTCCCGGGTAATGGACGGATTCTCGCTCTTGCGTGAGATCTTGTCGATCTCATCAATGTAGATGATGCCCTGCTCGGCCTTTTTGACGTCGTAGTCGGCGGCCTGGATGAGTTTGAGGAGGATGTTCTCAACGTCCTCACCGACGTAGCCGGCTTCGGTCAGGGCCGTGGCGTCGGCGACGGCGAACGGGACGTTGAGGCGGCGGGCGAGGGTTTGGGCCAGATAGGTCTTGCCGCAGCCGGTGGGTCCGATCAGCAGGATGTTGGACTTGGCGATCTCGACGTCGTCGTGGTGCACGCCGTCGGCGAGGCTGCCGCTCTTCGGCGCGTGGCCGGCCTGGATCCGCTTGTAGTGGTTGTACACCGCGACGGCGAGCGAACGCTTGGCGGGTTCCTGGCCAATCACGTATTCCTGCAGGAAATCAAAGATTTCGCGGGGCTTGGGCAACTCGAAACTGCCCAGGTCAGCTACTTCCGCGAGTTCCTCTTCGATGATCTCGTTGCAGAGTTCGATGCACTCGTCGCAGATGTAGACGCCGGGCCCGGCAATGAGCTTGCGGACCTGCTTCTGGCTCTTTCCGCAGAAAGAACACTTCAGCAGATCTGTGCTCTCGCCAATCCGAGCCATGTGTGAACCCCTTTAGTAGCTTGCTGCTGGCTGTGACATGTTCCACTCTAGGTCACTTTGGGCCCGTTGGGTGGAAAGCGGACGCCGGTGCGGCCAAGTAAGAATGCCGCACCGGCGCCGCGGATTGCTGATTAGCGCGCGATTGCCTGGGGCTTGATCTTGCGGGAATCGAGGACCTGGTCAATGAGGCCGTACTGCATGGCCTCGGCGGCCGTGAGGATCTTGTCCCGCTCGATGTCGTTGTTGACCTGTTCCGGCGTCCGGCCGGAGTGCTTGGCCAGCGTGTCCTCGAGCCAGGAGCGCATGCGCATGACCTCGGCGGCCTGGATCTCGAGGTCCGAGGCCTGCCCGCCCTGTCCGCCGGACAGCGAAGGCTGGTGGATCAGTACGCGGGCGTTCGGCAGTGCGAGGCGCTTGCCCGGCGTGCCGGCCGCGAGCAGCACGGCGGCGGCGCTGGCCGCCTGGCCGAGGCAGACGGTCTGGATCTCGGGCCGGATGTACGTCATGGTGTCGTAGATCGCGGTCATGGCGGTGAAGGAACCGCCAGGCGAGTTGATGTAGAGCGTGATGTCGCGGTCCGGGTCGGTGGACTCGAGCACCAGCAGCTGGGCCATGACGTCGTCGGCCGAGGCGTCGTCGACCTGGACGCCGAGGAAGATGATGCGGTCCTCGAACAGCTTGGTGTACGGGTCCTGGCGCTTGAAGCCGTAGGGGGTGCGCTCTTCGAACTGGGGCAGCACGTAGCGGCTGCTCGGCAGGTTGCCGGCAGTCGAACCGAAGTTGTAGTTCATGTTCATTGCTCCTGAATTCATTGCTGTCTACCTGCCGGTCAGTTCTCGGTGGCTGTCGCAGCGCCGCCGCTGTTCCCGGAGCCGTTGGCGTTGGTTCCGCCGCCGCCTGCCACGGATCCGGCGTGTGCGGCGATCTTGTCGAAGAAGCCGTATTCGAGGGCTTCCGGGGCCGTGAACCACTTGTCGCGGTCGTTGTCCTTGAGGATGGTGTCCACACTCTGGCCGGTCTGGTCCGCGGTCAGCTCGGCCATGACTTTCTTCATGTGCAGGATCAGCTCGGCCTGGATCTTGATGTCCGACGCCGTGCCGCCGATGCCGCCGGAGGGCTGGTGCATGAGGATGCGGGCGTTGGGGGTGGCGTAGCGCTTGCCCTTGGTGCCGGAGGAGAGCAGGAACTGGCCCATGGACGCGGCGAGGCCGGTGGCGACCGTGACAACATCGTTCGGGATGAACTGCATGGTGTCGTAGATGGCCATACCGGCGGTGACGGAGCCGCCGGGTGAGTTGATGTAAAGGTAGATGTCCCTTTCAGGATTCTCCGCCGAGAGCAGCAGCAGCTGGGAGCAGATCGCGTTGGCGTTATCGTCGCGGACCTCGGAGCCGAGCCAGATGATGCGCTCTTTCAGCAGGCGGTTGTAAATGTAGTTATCCTGGGCTGCCGGATCGACCGTGGCCATCCGGGGTGCCCCTGCTTGCTGTGACATATGTACTTACCTCTCGCTGGCGACGGTGACGCCACTGGACGACATCACTGAACTTTCCTACAGCGACACTAACCGTTTTCACGCCCGCTTTGTTCGCTGGCGCCGGGCTGTTCGCTGACGGCGCACGATTGCCGGGACCCCGCGCGCCGGGTCCTGGATGCGGGCCCTTCCCGGCTCCCGAACAGACCGTGCCGGCCGGGCATGGCCGAAGGCGGGGGCTTAAACAGACGGCCCCCGGATCGGTGATCCGGGGGCCGACTGTTCTAAGCCTCAGTGACTGCTAGAACTTCACTGCTGCGGGGTCATCGCTCGGCGTGGCCTCGGTGCTGGCTTCTGCCGAAGCCGCTTCGTCCTCAACGGTCTCGGCGGCCGGGGCGGCTTCGTCGCCGGGGCGGACGAAGTCGCTCAGGTCAACCTTGTTGCCCTCGGAGTCGGTGACCTCGGCCTGGCCCAGCACGACGGCCAGTGCCTTGCGGCGGCGGACCTCGGAAACCATCATGGGCACCTGGCCGCTCTGATCGATGATCTGGGCGAACTGGTTCGGGTCCATGCCGTACTGGCTGGCGGTGGTGACGATGTAGTCGATCAGCTCGTTCTGGCTGACGTTGACTTCTTCCTTCTCCGCGATGGCGTCGAGGATGATCTCGTTCTGGAAGGCGCGCTCGGTGTTGGCCTTGACCTCGGCGCGGTGCTCCTCGGTGTCGTGCTCGCCTTCACCGTGGGCGTTTTCGGCGTTGAAGTGCTGCTCGAGCTGCTCTTCGACGATCGACGCCGGGACGGGAACCTCGACGAGCTCAACGAGCTTGTCCAGGACCTTGTCGCGGGCCTCGACGCCCTGGTCAACAATCTTGGACTCAGCGGCCTGCTTGGCGAGGTCCTCACGGAGTTCGGCCAGGGTGTCGAATTCGCTGGCGAGCTGGGCGAAGTCGTCGTCGGCGACGGGGAGCTCGCGCTCCTTGACGGCCTTGACGGTGACCTTGACCTGAGCGGACTCGCCGGCGTGCTCGCCGCCGACCAGCGTGGTGTCAAAGATGGCGTCCTCGTCGGCGCTGAGGCCGGTGACGGCCTCGTCGAGGCCTTCGAGCATGGTGCCGGCGCCAACCTGGTAGGACAGGCCGGAAGCGGAGTCAACATCGGCGCCGTCGATCGAGGCTGCGATGTCGATCGTCAGGAAGTCGCCATCGGCGGCCGGGCGGTCCACGGACTTCAGCGTGCCGAAGCGGCCGCGGAGCTCGTCCAGGGCCTTGTCGACGTCGGCGTCGGAGGACTCGGCGGCGGCGACCTCAACCTTGATGCCTGCGTAGTCGGGCAGTTCGATTTCGGGGCGGATGTCAACCTCGGCGTGGAACTTGAGCTCGCCGTCGGTGGCGGACGGGTCCGGAACCTCGGTGATCTCGACCTCGGGACGGCTCAGCGGGCGGATGCCGGTTTCCTGCACGGCGGCCTGGTACCAGCCGTTGAGGCCTTCGTTGATGGCCGTCTCCAGGACGTAGCCGCGGCCAACGCGCTGGTCAATGAGCTTGGAGGGGACCTTGCCCTTGCGGAAACCGGGGACCTGGATCTGCGAAGCAACAGTCTTGTATGCCTCTGCGATGCTGGGCTTCAATTCCTCAAAGGGGACCTCAACATTGAGCTTGACCCGCGTGGGGGTGAGGTTCTCGACAGCGCTCTTCACAGTCTAAGTACTCCTGGTGTGGGGGGTATGGGGTTCTGCATTGCCACGTGCTGGCAGTGCTTGCAGAGTCGGGGTGACAGGATTTGAACCTGCGACTTCCTGCTCCCAAAGCAGGCGCTCTAGCCAAGCTGAGCTACACCCCGTAAGTGCACAGAACAGTCTACGGTCATACTGTGCCGATTTGCACATTTGACACCGGGGCCTTGAATTGGGTTTAGTTGTATCCGGCTTGAACAGCCGCCCGGAAGTTTTGCTGGAGTTCCAGTGAGATCCCGGGGACGTAGCTTAATGGTAAAGCCTCAGTCTTCCAAACTGATTACGCGGGTTCGATTCCCGTCGTCCCCTCAGAAATATGACGAAAAAAGCCCCTCTCCGGAGGGGCTTTTTTTCGTTCCTCTCCAGGCCCCGGCGACCGGGGCTTGGAAGGGCAGGCGTACCGGCTCAGGCCTGCTGGCAGGCCGGGCACCAGTAGAGCTTCCGGGCGCCGAGCTCGGTCAGCGCCACCGGCGTTCCGCAGTCCCTGCAGCCGAGTCCGTGCCGCCGGTAGACGAAGTGCGCCTCCTCCGGGGCCGGCAGGACGCCGCGGGATATGCCGGCTCCGGCCCCGTTCCAGTACTGCGGCGGCGTCCTGATGATCCGGCCGTCCCGGACGCCGTCGGTCATCATGGCCGCGGTGTCGTCCCAGAGCCGGCGGGCCGCGTCCGGTGACAGTTCGGCGCCGGGCAGCCAGGGGTTGAGCCGCTGCCGGAACAGGAGTTCGGCCCGGTAGACGTTCCCGACGCCGGCAATCACCTTTTGGTCCATCAGCAGGGCCGCCAGCGGTGTGCGTTTGGCCGCCACGGTGGCGCTGAAGGTGTCCCGGTCTCCCGGAAGGTTCCGCAGCGGGTCCGGGCCGAGCCGCGCCAGTACGGCCGCCGCTTCCGCGTCCGTGATCGCCTCGCACGTGGTCGCGCCGCGGAGATCGGCCCAGCCGTGCGCGCCGGCGAGCCGGACGCGGACGGCACCGACCGGCGCGGGCGGGCCCTCATATGCGGCCAGCCCGGCCGCCTCAGCGTCGTCGTAGACTTCCCGCTCCCCCACCTTCCGGGGCGCGCCAATGCTGGAGGCGCCGCGGAAGGTGGCGTCACCGCCGAAATCCCAGGCGCCATAGAGGCCCAGATGGACATGGAGGAGAAGCCCGTGCCCGAACTCCAGGAAGAGGTGCTTCCCGTGCGCCACGGAACTGACAAGGGTGTGGCCGTCCAGCAGCGCCGCGCCCTGGGCAAACCGGCCCTGCGGACTGGAGACCGCGAGCCGTTCCCCCGCGAAGACGTCCCCGAACTGGCGGGCCAGCCGGTGGACGGAATGCCCCTCCGGCACTAGTCGATGACCTCGCCGGTGCGCTCGTACGTGGCGATCTTGCCGATCCGGCGGACGTGGCGCTCATCGTTGCTAAAGGGTTCGGCCAGGAACGCCTCGATGATTTCCGTGGCCTCGTCGACGCTGTGCTGGCGGCCGCCGACGGCGACGACGTTGGCGTCGTTGTGCTCACGTGCCAGCTGGGCGGTGGACAGGTTCCAGGCCAGCGCGGCACGGACGCCCTTGACCTTGTTGGCGGCGATCTGCTCGCCATTGCCAGAGCCGCCAAGGACTATGCCGAGGGCGTGGGTTCCGGCCTCCTGGTCCGCGACGACGGCGAGGGCGGCGTTGATGCAGAACGACGGGTAGTCATCCAGGGCGTCGTAGACCTTCGGTCCGTGGTCCACCATCTCATAGCCCTTGGCGCCGAGGTGGCTGACCAGGTGGGCGCTGAGCTCCATTCCGGCGTGGTCGGTGGCAATGTGCACGCGGGGCAGGTCAGAAATGGTCACGGCTGTTCCGTTCGATTGCGGCGCCGGGCGGCGGCCGGGGCGGTTGGGGTCTGGTCCAAGCGTACTAGGCCGGGCCTCCCGGGACCTTGCTGCAGCCCGCCAGACCCCTCACTGGACGGTCGTGTTACACAGGCCCGGCACGCCGTCGTACTCCGCCGTCCTGCTCCACCGTCCTACTCCACCGGGGACCGACACCGCCGTCTACACGGCCGTGCTACACGGCGGTGGTCCCGCCGTTCCGCCGGGCCCTGTCCGCCACCCGGGACAGCGTTTGGGCGATATTGTCCGCCGCGGTGGCACTGCCGCCGCTCACCGCCAGCCGGCGCCCGTCCGAGCGGTCGATGACCACCGCGGGGCCGCTGCTGACCAGCATCGCGGTGGTGTTGCCATGGGTCCGGTAGCCCCACCCGCCATAGTCCGCCGCCGTGACGTCCCTGGGCGTCGCGGCGTCGATGGCCGCGGCCGGAACTTCCATGACCCGGACGAAGCCTGCCGCGAAGACGTGCAGGCCGCCGCGGTCGACCCGGATCCGGGCCACCAGGAACGCCGCGGCCACCAGGGCCGCCGCCACCAGGAGGACAGACAGCCACGGCACGGCAACGGTCAGGAGGGCGGCCGGCAGAAGCGTTGCGATGCCGAGCATGACGAAGATGGAGCTGCGGGCGTGGACCCAGAGGCTGACCCGGTCCCTGGCCAAATCCGGATCCTGTTCACGCTCGAGCGCCTGCCGGACGGCGACGTCGTCATCAACGGACCAGCGCTCGTCGGCCTTGAAGACAAAACCCATCACAACGCCCAGGCCGAGGGCCGCGCCGCTGCCGAGGGCCAGGACCGAGGCGTCCACATGGGATCCCCGCGCATCGGGCAGGCCCAGCTGGCCCACAAGCACGGCGGCAAGGACTGTGGTGACGAACAGGCTCATGGACAGGCCGGCGCCCATCATGATGCGGCGCATCATCGCGGGGCGCGACAGCGGCACGGCCTGCAGCAGCACGGCCCAGCCAATCACCACGATCAGCGAGGCTCCGGCTCCCGCGACCGTCACGAACGGCGCGAAGTCGGCGGCACCGGCGGCGGTCCAGCGGACGGCCAGCGGCTCGGGCAGATCCGGGCGTACCAGAAGCGCACACACCACGAATCCTGCCGCCAGCATCAGGGGGAAACCGATGGCAAAGCGCAACGCCCTGGCATCGACGGAGTCACGGATCTTTCCCATGCTCCAACGCTACCGCGGACGCCCCTTGATGGATCTGGGGACGTGCGCGCAGGTCAGGAGCTGGACGGGAAGCAAATGTGGGATCAGGCACGTAGTCCGGCGCCCGGACCTCGCCACGAGCAAGAAGAGACCGCCGGGGCAACGTCAACGTGGCCGCCCCAACCGCACCCATCTGACACGAATGGCCGCCAAGGGCATCGGCTAAGCGGCCATTCGTGGCAAATCGTGGGCTGGATGCCGAGGCCTTGGGGCCGGTTGTGACCGGGCTAACTTGCCAAGGGCCGCTAACGTGAAAGAATAATTTCACAGTATCGCCGGCGACCGCGGCCGCGGCCGGCCGGCAGTATCCATCTTCTTCTGGAGGCCCCTTTGCCCGGTATGAACCTGACCCGCGCCGAAGCCCGCGAGCGCGCCGCCCTGATCGACGTCGACTCCTACGAGGTCAGCCTGGACCTGACCCGCGGCGAGAAGGTCTTCGGCTCCACCACGGCCGTGAAGTTCCGGGCCAAGCCGGGCTCGTCGACCTTCATCGACGCCGTCACCCACGCCGTGCACAGCGTGAGCCTCAACGGCCGCGAACTGGATCCGGCCGAGGTCTCCGACGGCGTCCGGATCCAGCTCCCGGACCTCGCGGCCGAGAACCACCTGCTGGTGGTCGCCGACGCCCCGTATATGAACACCGGTGAAGGCCTGCACCGCTTCGTGGATCCGGTGGACAACGAGGTCTACCTGTACACCCAGTTCGAGGTTCCGGATTCGCGGCGCATGTTCGCCGTCTTCGAACAGCCCGACCTGAAGGCCAGCTTCACGTTCACCGTCACCGCCCCCTCGCACTGGGATGTCGTGTCCAACTCCCCCACCCCGGTGCCGGTGGAGACCATCCCCGGCGCGGATGGGGGCGCCCGCTCTGTCTGGGAGTTCACGCCGACACCGCGGCTGTCCTCCTATGTCACCGCGCTGATCGCCGGGCCGTACCAGTCGGTGCGCAGCGAGGTCACGTCGGCGGCGGGCAAGGTCACCCCGCTGGGCATCTTCGCCCGCAAGTCGCTCATGCAGTACCTCGATGCGGACAACATCTTCGAACTCACCCGGCAGGGCTTCGAGTTCTTCGAGGCCCAGTTCGGCTGCCCGTACCCGTTCGAGAAGTACGACCAGCTCTTCGTGCCGGAGTTCAACGCCGGCGCCATGGAGAACGCCGGGGCCGTCACCATCCTGGAAGGCTACGTCTTCCGCGGCAAGGTCACCGACGCCCAGGTGGAACGCCGCGCCATCACCGTGCTGCACGAGCTCGCGCACATGTGGTTCGGCGACCTCGTCACCATGCGCTGGTGGAACGACCTCTGGCTCAACGAGTCCTTCGCCGAATACATGTCCCACCTGGCCGCCGTCGAGAACACCGAGTTCGGCCACGCCTGGACCACGTTCGCCTCCGTGGAGAAGTCCTGGGCCTACCGGCAGGATCAGCTGCCCACCACGCACCCGATCTTCGCCGAGATCAACGACCTCCAGGACGTCGAGGTGAACTTCGACGGGATCACCTACGCCAAGGGCGCGTCGGTGCTGCGCCAGCTCGTCGCCTGGGTGGGCCCGGAGCAATTCATGTCCGGGGTGCGGGAGTACTTCAGCAAGCACGCCTGGCAGAACACCGAGCTCAGCGACCTCATGGCCGAACTCGAGAAGGCCAGCGGCCGCGACCTGGAACGGTGGGGGCAGCTCTGGCTGGAGACCGCCGGCGTGAACACCCTGACACCGGAAATCTCGGCGGCCGCGGACGGCACCATCGAGTCCTTCGCCATCGTGCAGTCGGCGATCGAGAGCGAACCGACCCTGCGCCCGCACCGCCTCGCGGTCGGCTTCTACAACCTCAACGGGGCCGGCAAGCTGGAGCGGGTGCACCGCGAGGAGCTCGACGTCGACGGCGAGCGCACCGAAGTTCCGGCCCTGGCCGGCCTGGCCCAGCCGGACCTGATCCTGCTCAATGACGACGACCTCGCCTATGCCAAGGTGCGCCTGGATCCGAAGTCCCTCGCCACCGCAACGGCGCACCTGAAGGACTTCAGCCAGAGCCTCCCCCGCACGCTCGTGTGGGGCTCGGCCTGGGATGCGGCGCGCGACGGCGAGTCCCCGGCCCGCGGGTACGTGGAGCTGATCCTCGCCAACATTGCCGAGGAATCCGATTCCTCCGTGATCCTGGTCCAGCTCCGGCAGCTGGCCACCACGCTGACTTTCTACGTGGCCGAGGAGCACCAGGAGGCGACCGCCGTGGCCGCGGCCGACAAGCTCTGGGAGCTCGCCTCGGCGGTGCCGGCCGGCTCGGACGCCCAGCTGCAGTTCGTGAAGTCCTACGCCCTGCTGGCCCGCAGTGCCGGGCAGCTGGACACGGTCTCGGGGCTGCTGGACGGCTCACTTTCCCTCGATGGGCTGAGCGTGGACCAGGACCTGCGGTGGGAGCTGCTGGCCTCCCTCGTGGCCGGCGGCCGCGCCGGGCAGGAGCGGATCGACGAGGAACTGGAGCACGACAACACCTCCAACGGCCAGAACGCGGCGGCCCTGGCCAAGGCCGCCATCCCCACCCCGGAGGCCAAGGCCGAGGCCTGGGAATCGATTGTGGTCAAGGGCGATCTGTCCAACGCCCTGCAGGGCTCCGCGGTGACCGGCTTTACCCGGGTCCTGGACACGTCCCTGCTCGAGCCGTACGCCGAGAAGTACTTCGAGGCCGTCCCCGGCATCATGGCCAGCCGCACCCACGCGCTTGCCTCGCAGATCGTCGTCGGGCTCTACCCGGCCCAGCTGACCACGCAGGCCACGGTGGACCGCACGGATGAGTTCCTGGCCTCGCTGCCGGAGGGCAGTGCGGCGCTGCGCCGGATGATGCTGGAGAACCGCGACGGCGTTGCCCGCGCCCTGCGCGCCCGCCAGGCCGACGTCGGCTAACGACCAAGGCACCGGACCCCCGAAAGCCTGGAACCCCGGCGCCGCCCCTGTGCGGCGCCGGGGTTCTGTCGTTCTAGGCTGGAGTCATGAGCCTTGACGAACATCACTATGCGCTGACCGTCCGCTGGACCGGGAACCGCGGGGCCGGTACGTCCTCGTACCGCGGTTACTCACGGGACCACGACGTCGAGATCCCCGGGCTGCCGGTGCTGCGCGGCTCGGCCGATCCGACCTTCCACGGGGACCGGGAGCGCTACAACCCCGAACAGCTCCTGCTTGCCGCGCTCTCGCAGTGCCACATGCTCTCCTTCCTGCACGTGGCCGTGAAGCACGGCGTTGTGGTGACGGCCTACGAGGACCGGGCCGAGGGCCTGATGCGGACCAACAGGGACGGCAGCGGGCAGTTCGAATCCGTCACGCTGAAGCCCCGGGTGACGGTGGCGGAAGCGGCGGCACCGGATGTCCTCGAGGAACTCCACGTGGAGGCCAACAAGGTCTGTTTCATCGCCCGCAGCGTGAACTTCCCGGTGTTGCACGAGCCGACGGCTGTGGTGGAGGGCCAGGCTGACTGAATAGTTTTCAGGCGGCGCCGTCAGCCGGGCCGGCCGAGGCCTCTGTCCGGTACTCGGACACCAGCCGGCGCTCCGTCTCCGGGCTCATTCCGGCCTTGCGTTCACGGCCGAGTCCGCGGCGGCGTTCATCCGCCAGGGTGTCCCGCAGCGTGTCCATCCAGGGCCGGAGCCGCAGCCCTGCTGTCCGGGCAGCGTCGTTGCTGCGGGTCGCGAAGCCCTCGTGGCCTGGCGGCAGCCACAGCGGCAGCGAGTCCGGGCCGGCCCAGTAGTTCGCACCGTGCGACGCCAGCCAGTCCTCGGGGGCGACAACCACCTCTGAGTCGGCGTCGGCCAGCTGGCGGGCTTCCTCCAAGTAGGCGGCAAAGGGCACCGGCTCACCGACGGCGTTCAGCGCCCCTGTGGTTCCGTTTTCGGCGGCGGTGAGGATCCAGGCCGCGAGGTCGCGGACGTCGATGATCTGGGTGGCGTCGGCGGGGATGTCCGGGACCAGGACGGGATCGTTGTCCCGGGCGAATCGGGCCGGCCAGTACCCGTAGCGGTCGGAGCCGTCCCCGGGGCCGCCGATCAGGCCGGCGCGGCAGAGGTGCGCCTTGTCCCCTGCCAGTTCCCGGGTCAGGTGCTCGATCGCGGACTTGGCCTCGCCGTAGTTATCCATGGTCAGTTCCGTGCCCGGGGCCAGCGGCGGGAGCATCTGGGCGTCTTCGGCCTCGCCGGCCACTGAGTGGTCAGCGTAGACCGAGCAGCTGGAGATGAAGGTCCAGTGCCGGGCCGAGCCGGCCAGCGTCTCGAGGGCCTCCCGTGCCTGGGCGGGGTCCCGCGAGACGTCGACGACGGCGTCCCACCCGCCGCTGCCGGCGGCCCCTTGGTACGCGGCCTTCCCCTGCGCGCGGTCCGCGCGCAGCCAGGTGGCGCCGTCGGGCGGCGCGGCGGCGGTACCGCGGGCCAGGCATGTAACGTCGTGACCGGCGGCGAGGGCCTGCCGGGCTATTTCAGCTGACAGGAAGACAGTGCCGCCAAGGACCAGGATGCGCATGGGGCCACGCTACGGCGCTAATGTTGAAGTAGACCAGAGCGTTATGCGCCCGGCGAACGCCAGCTGCCTTTCCGGACGCCCAGCCCTGCTGCCGGCCGGCAGCAGGGTTGCAGTAAACAAGGAGTTTTCCCTCACCGATGATCAGCCTGACCACCATCGAACCCATCACCGCACCGGACATCTCGGCTGTCAACCTGCCAGGCGGCCTCATCAGCCTGGGCATCGGCGTCGCCGTGTGGCTGGTGGCATCCTTCGTGATCACCGGAATCACCAAACGGGTCGCGGCGGGCAGCACACTTTTCAAGAAGTCGCACTTCCGCTGGGTGGCTCCGGCGTTCCGCGCCCTGGACCATGAACGCCGCGTCCAGCGGGCAGAGACAATCGGCGCACTGCTCCGCAGCGTGGTCGGCGTCCTGATCGCCGTCCTCACCATCGTGTACGTGCTCAAGTACCTGAACGTGGACGTGGCTCCCATCCTGACGAGCGTCGGGATCCTCGGTGTGGCGATCGGCTTCGGGGCCCAGCAGCTGATCCGCGACTTCCTCGCCGGCATCTTCATTACCTTCGAGGACCAGTACGGCATTGGCGACATTATCGAGACTTCCGAGGTGGTGGGCACGGTCGAGGCCATGAACCTGCGGATCACCCGGGTCCGGGCCGACGACGGCACCATCTGGTACCTGCGCAACGGCGAAATCCTGCGCGTGGGCAACCGCTCCCAGGGCACATACATTCCGCCCGAGACGTCCCCGGCGGACGAGGCCGACAGCGCACCCCAGCAGAAGGCCGGAGAATAGTGAAATGACGATTCCCAGCGCCAGCGAACCCAGCCAGCCCAGGCAGCTGCTGCAGAACGATCCGTTCAGCCAGCCCGGCTACACGGACAACTTCTATGACGCCGTGGGCGGCCACGAGACCTTTGTGAAGCTCATCGACGTCTTCTACGACGGCGTCGCAACAGATCCGCTGTTGCGCGCCATGTACCCGGAAGAGGACCTTGGCCCGGCCAAGCGGCGCTTCCTGATGTTCCTGGAACAGTACTGGGGCGGGCCGACGACGTACGGCGAGGAGCGCGGGCATCCGCGGCTGCGGATGCGCCACATGCCGTTCCGGGTGACGCCGGAGGCCAAGGAGCGCTGGCTGTTCCACATGCGTGCCGCGGTGGATGCCCTGAAACTGCCGCCGCTGTATGAGGGAACGCTCTGGGATTACATGGAGCGGGCAGCCCTGTCCATGGTGAACAGCCCGTCGGAGGCCTGAGCGCGGAGGGCGCCGGAGCTTCCTAGAGCCCGGTGCCGGTCCGGACCAGCACGTGGCCGCGGGTGCCGCTGAGCCGGAACCAGCGCCCGGCGCGGTAGAGCCGTTGTTCGCTCTCTGCCAGGAAGCCCAGGGTGAGCGCGGCGAACGCGGCCCCGGCCGGCAGGCCGCCGGCGTCGGGCAGTTCCCGGCCCCAGACCGTTGCCCTGGCATTGTTGACGATCAACGCACCGGGCTTGTCCGGAATGATCGCGGCGATCTCCCTGATCCCGGCCTCCGCTGCGGTCCGCAGGGCAGTGTCCTGGACGGTGCCGAGCAGTTCCCAGCCGGCGCGCGGCGCGCCGATCCCGGCCCACGACTCGCTGACGGTCACCGGCGGGACGGGAAGTTCGACGTCGTGCTCCCCCGCCCGTGCCAGGCGGTCCAGCACGGCGGACAGCGGCACTGTCACGTCAGTGTCCGCCGGCTGTGCCAGCGCCATGGTCCGCAGGCCCAGGATGGTGGGGGTGGATTCGCCCAGGAGCCGGGGCCGCAGGACGCAGACGTAGGCGGCCAGGACGGGGCCCGCGGCCTGGAGCCGGATGGCGCCGTCGTCAATGGACTTGGCGCGCGTCGCGAAGGTGCGCAGGTCGTCGAGGTCGCGGGGATCGGTGAACTGCAGGGGCTGGGTTAGGACATCAGACACACTACTGACTCTACCGGCTGCGCTTCTTTGGAGCGGCGCTGGACGCCGTCTAGAGTCAGACCATGACTGAAGCCGAAGCCGGACTGCTGGGGCTCCCGACCCAGGACCCCACCTCCTCGCTCATCCAACTTCTCAACCTCGGCGAGCTCGAGGGCGCCCGGACGGACGAGGACATCTTCATGGGTCCGTCCCAGCAACAGCCCAAGCAGCGCGTCTTTGGCGGCCAGGTGCTGGCGCAGTCCCTGATAGCCGGCAGCCGCACCGTCGATCCGGACCGCAGCGTGCACTCCATGCACGGCTACTTCCTCCGGCCCGGCGACGCCAACAAGCCGATCACCTTCGGTGTGCAGCGACTGCGCGACGGGCGGTCCTTCTCGGCCCGCCGGGTCCACGCCTATCAGGAGGGCATGCCCATCCTGTCGATGATCGCGTCCTTCCAGGCCGAGGACGAGGGGATCGAGCACCAGTCCGAGATGCCCGCCGGGATCCCGGACCCCGAATCGCTGCCGAGCACGGCCGACCTGCTGGGCAAGTTCGATCACCCCGTGGCCCGGCACTGGGCCTACGAGCGGCCGTTCGACATCCGCCACGTCGATCCGGCACTGTATGTCTCGGCCAAAGGACCCCGGGAAGCCCGCAACGCCGTGTGGATGAAGACTTTCGGTCCGATGCCCGACGACGCCGGCCTGCACCGGGCGGCCCTGGCCTACGCGAGCGACTACACCTTGCTCGAATCCATCCTCCGCAAGCACGGCATGAGCTGGATTACGCCGGGGATGTCCGTGGCAAGCCTGGACCACGCCATGTGGTGGCACCGGCCGGTCAGGGTCGACGAGTGGCTCCTGTACGTCCAGGAATCGCCCAGCGCGCAGGGCGCACGGGGCCTCGCGACGGGCAAAATCTTCAGCCGGGACGGCCGGCACGTGGCGACGGTGGCCCAGGAAGGCATGATCCGCGTCCCGAACGACTTCAAAAACACCGACCTGAAGAACACAGAGAAGGGCGCCGTGCAGGCCGCCGTCTGATCGAGGGCGCTGCAGCACCAGATCCGCAAGGCCGAGGGCTGCCAGTACTCCCCAGCAGCGGCTGGGACACGGTGTCCTCGGCACACGGCGTCAACGGCACACAGCGTCAACGGCACACAGGCCCACCGCACACAAAAAGCCGGCTCCCCCTGAAACAGTTCAGCTTGGGTTCTAGCGGTCGTTGCAACACCCAGAATTTTTGGGAGTTGCAACGACCGTGTCGTCTTTAACGGGTGAACCACGAACCAGCAGGAAATACACGCAGGAGCAGAAGGAAGAGTTCTTCCTCGTGTTTGACCGGCTCAAGAGCAC